>JAFEEY010000116.1:14479-17089 GCA_018240865.1 Pseudomonadota bacterium
TTCAGATCGTCGCCGTCCAGATAGCTGCCATCGACATGCAGCACGACCTTGTCGCTGACCGGCAGGTCGACCGAGCTCGCGCCGTAGAATTGATCTGAGGCCGAGCTGTAGGTGCCGACGGCGTCCACATGCACGGCCTCGTCGGGAACCGTGCGCGGAATGCGGGTGTCGAGCACATTGACCACGCCGCCGATCGCGGACGAGCCATATTGCAGAGCTGCTGGGCCGCGCACCACTTCGATGCGCTCGGCGAGCAGCGGGTTGATGACGACAGCGTGATCGACACTGGTGGTCGAAACGTCGAAGCTGCCGATGCCATCGGTCAGGATGCGGACACGATCGCCCTGGAAGCCGCGCAGGATCGGACGCGAGGCGTTGGGACCGAACGAAGTGGAGGAGACGCCCGGCTGGCGCGACAGCGTGTCGCCGATCGTCGATCGGACTTCGCGTGCCAGATCATGGCCGCTGAGCACCGTGACCGGCGACAGCACATCGGCGCGGCTGCGTTCGAACGGTGCCGTGACGACGATGTCCTGCGGTACCGTATCGTGAACATCGTCATGCTGGCCGGCATCGGCATCGGCGGCGATCAGGGGCGAAGGCAGAAGAGCGGCGAGGGCCGCGCCGGTGAGCAGGAAAAGACGGGACAAGGCGAGCTCCAGCAACGTGACGGCGCTCGGTTAGCGGTCATGATATAATATATCAAGAACGTTGATCGCGCCAGGACGGCGGCTCGTCGATCAGCCGCGTGCCTCCATCGCGGCGAGGATCGGCGAAGCGCCGCGCTCCGCATCGTCGCTCGAACCTTGAAATAAGCTGAACAACTCGCGGCCCAGGCCCGAATGCATGGGTGGCGCAGCGACTGCCGTTCGCTCGGCAAACCCGGGCGCCAGCACTTCGATCGTACCTGCGACCGCATCGACGCGGACAAGGTCGCCGTCGGCAACGCGGGCGATCGGGCCGCCATGCAGTGCTTCCGGATAGAGGTGGATCGCGGCAGGCACTTTGCCGCTGGCGCCGGACATGCGGCCGTCAGTCACCAGCGCGACACGGAAGCCCCGATCCTGCAGCACGCCCAGCGCCGGAGTGAGCTTATGCAGCTCCGGCATGCCGTTCGCGGCCGGGCCCTGGAAGCGCACGACCACCACCACGTCGCGGTCGAGCTCGCCTGCCTTGAAGGCGCGGAGCACATCGTCCTGATCGGCGAAGACCCGGGCCGGCGCTTCGATCACCCAGCGGTCCGGATCGACCGCGCTTGTCTTGATGATCGCGCGGCCGAGATTGCCGGCGAGCAATTTCATCCCGCCGGTCGGCTGGAAAGGTTCGCCCGCTGGGCGCAGGATCGTGGGGTCGCGCGACGTCTCGACCGCCGGCACCCATTCAACGCCGCTGTGCTCCGGCGAAGGCCGGAGCGATGCGTATCCAGGGCTTGGGCTTGCGCCGGAGCTCTCGTGAAGAACCGGCTCGCGCGTGTAATCGGCCATCCCGCCGGCCGAGACGGTCAGGATATCCGTGTGCATCAACCCGGCATTGCTCAACTCGCGGATCACGAACGGCATGCCGCCCGCGTCGCGGAACTCGTTCACGTCGCTCGACCCGTTCGGATAGACGCGGGCCAGCAGCGGCACGGCTTCGGAAATGTCCTCGAAATCCTGCCAGTCGATCGTGATGCCGGCGGCGCGAGCGATCGCGGGCAGGTGGATCGCGTGGTTGGTCGAGCCGCCCGTCGCCATCAGGCCGACACAGGCATTCACGATCGCCTTTTCGTCGATCACCCGGCCGATCGGGCGGTAATCATTCCCCGCCCAGCCGATCTCGGTGACGCGGTGGACGGCGGCGCGCGTCAATTCCTGCCGCAGCTTGGTGCCCGGATTGACGAAGGCGGCGTTGGGCACGTGCAGCCCCATCATCTCCATCATCATCTGATTGGAATTGGCAGTGCCGTAAAAGGTGCAAGTTCCGGGGGCGTGATAGCTGGCCGCTTCCGCCGCCAGCAGATCCTCGCGGCTGGCTTTCCCTTCGGCATAAAGCTGGCGGACGCGCGCTTTTTCCTTGTTGGGAAGACCGGACGGCATCGGCCCGCCGGGAACAAGGATTGTCGGCAGATGGCCGAAGCGCAGGCTCCCGATCAGCAGGCCCGGCACGATCTTGTCGCAGATGCCGAGCAGCAGCGCGCCTTCGAACATCGCATGGCTCAAGGCGACCGCGGTCGAAAGCGCGATGGTGTCGCGGCTGAACAGCGACAGCTCCATGCCCGCCTGGCCCTGGGTCACGCCGTCGCACATGGCGGGCACACCGCCCGCGACCTGCGCGGTCGCGCCGCGCTCGCGGGCGAAAATCTTGATCTGCTCCGGATAGCGGCCATAGGGCTGATGCGCCGACAGCATGTCGTTATAGGCGGTGACGATGCCGATGTTCATGGCGCCGCCGGCCATGATCGCCGGCTTGTCCTGCTCCGCCGCCGCGAAGCCATGGGCGAGATTGCCGCACGAGATATTGGCGCGGTTCGTGCCGGCCTCACGCTGGCGCTCGACCAGATCGAGATAGGCCGCGCGGGTTGGGGCGGAGCGCTCGATGATCCGGTCGGTGACCCGGGCGATCGCGGGGTGA
>JAFEEY010000117.1 GCA_018240865.1 Pseudomonadota bacterium
GGCGCTGTTCGCGCTGGACGACGCCGCGCCTGTGTTCGACCACGATTTCATCGCGGAGCACACTGCCGGGCTCGACGGCTTTCGGGCCGATATCGAGGCGACAAGCTGGGAGGCGATCGAGCGCGAGAGCGGGCTGGCCCGCGTCGATCTGGAAGAAGTCGCGGCGATCTATGCCAGGGCGCAATCGACGATCGTCTGCTACGGCATGGGCATCACCCAGCACCGGACCGGCACGCAGAACGTCCAGCAGCTGATGAACCTGCTGCTGCTGAAGGGAAATATCGGGCGGCCGGGCGCGGGCATCTGCCCGTTGCGCGGGCACAGCAATGTGCAGGGCGACCGTACCGTCGGCATCTGGGAGCGGCCGACCCAGGCTTTCCTGGACCGGATGCAGGCGGTGTTCGGCTTCGATCCGCCGCGCGAGCGGGGGCATTCGGTGGTCGATGCGATCGCGGCGATGCGCGACGGCACGGCGAAGGCAGTCATTTGCCTGGGCGGCAATCTCGCCATCGCCTCGGCCGATCCGCAGGCGTGCGCCGAAGGGTTCCGCAAGCTCGACCTGGCGGTGCATATCACCACCAAGCTCAACCGCACCCACCTGTTGACTGCGCGCAACAGCTTCATCCTCCCCTGCCTCGGCCGCACCGATCTCGACATGCAGGCGGGCGGGCCCCAGGCGGTGACGGTCGAGGATTCGATGTCGATGGTCCACGCCTCGCGCGGCTTCCTGAAGCCGCCGGGCGACAATGTCCGCTCCGAACCCTGGATCATCGCGCACATCGCCAAGGCGACGCTGGGCGGCAAGGGCGGAATCGACTGGGACGGGCTGGTCGCCGACTATGACCGCATCCGCGACAGGATCGAGGCGGTGTTTCCGGCGTTTGCTAATTATAATGAGCGCATCCGCCAGCCCGGCGGCTTCCATCTCGTCAACTCGGCCGCCTTGCGGGAGTGGAATACCGAAAGCGGCAGGGCTAATTTCATCGTCTGGGCAGGCGTGGAGGAAGACGAAGCGACCGCCGATCCGAGCGTGCTACGGCTGACCAGCCTGCGTTCGCACGACCAGTATAACACCACGGTCTATGGGCTGGACGACCGCTATCGCGGCGTGTTCGGGCGGCGCGACATATTGTTCATCAGTGCGCGCGAGATGGCGCGGCTGGGCTTCGCGGAAGGCGATGTAGTCGACGTGGCGACCGCGCTTGAGCATGAGCGCGAGGACCGGGTGGTGCGCGCCCTGACTTTGGTCCGCTATAACCTGCCGGACGGGTGTTGCGCCGCTTATTATCCCGAAACCCAGCCGCTGGTCGCGCTGGGCCATTGCGACCCGCAGAGTCTGACCCCGTCCTACAAGTCGATTCCGGTGCGGTTGCATCCTGCCCGCGGCACCGGCGATGCCGACCGCGCGGTGCGGCAGGACGGTGTCGTGGGGCTGGAGAGAACCGGAGCCGCGGACGCGCGTTGAGACCGGCGCGCGGGCTGCGCGCAAAGGAGACGGATATGTCGCGGCACGGCGGTTGGACCATTCTTGCTCTGGCGCTCGCGCCGGTCGCTTGCGCGGCCCTGCTGATGGGCGCGGCGCAAAGCCCGATGGCCGCGGCCTATGCCGGTGCGCTGATGATCGCGGCGCGGCGCGTGCTGCTCTGGGGGCTGGGATTGGCCGCGGGACTGCTGATCGGCAGTCCTGTCGCGCTGATCGCCGCAACGGCGGCGCTGACCGCGCTGTCGCTGCTGGTCACGCCTGTCTTCGACGCGACCGGCATGACCGGCAGCTGGCTGCTGATCGCCGCACGCTGGAACGTGATCCTGCTGGGCGGCGGGATCGCCGCGATCCTCCGCGCTATCGTGACCGGCAAACAAAAGGCCCCGCCCGGCGCGGTGCCGGACGGGGCCTGATCTTCGAGCTTCAAAGGCTCAGGCGAACGTCGTCGCCACCGAGCGGCGGCGGCGCGAAGCCGCGCCCACCGCGGCGAAACCGCCAATCATCAGCGCCCAGGCCGCCGGCTCCGGCACTGCATTCACCGCGCTCTGCAGGAACTCGACGCGCAGGCCGGTCGGGTTGCCGGTCGCTTGCGCGAAGTTGCGCACAGTGAAGGTCAGCGTGTTGGTGCCGGCGACAAAGCCGCTGTTCGCGCTGAAGGTGCCGCCGCTCGCGAAGCTGCAGCAGGCGCCGCCCGAGCCGAGCGAGACGCCGTTGAGCGTGATGCTGTCGACCGTGTTGTCGACGGCGAAACGGCCCGACAAGGACGCGCTCGCGGGATCGAAGCCGGCGAGCGAAAAATTGAGCGTGTAGCTGTAGAAGCCCGGCGCGGTCGGATCGAGATCGGCATTGCCGTTCGCGGTCGGCGTCAGCCAGCGCGACGTGCCGTCATTGGCCTGCCATGCCGGATTGATCGGGCTGCCGATGAAAGCCGAGCCGCCATTCAGCGTCCAGGCATCGTCAATGCCATTGGCGTCTGCGTCGGCACCGGTATTCGAAAGGCCGGGAATGACCGCGCCCATCGCAGGCGCCGTGAGCAGCGCGACCGCGGCGATCGCCGCCGAGAAAGCAATCTTCATATTACTCAACCCTTTCAAGCCACATTACCCTCTAGGCGGCGCCATAGGCGCAGATGGTTAGCGTGTCGATCAACCATTTCCGGTCCGCACCAAAACGGGACAATTCGGTCTCGACTGTGGACGAATGACAGATTTTCGCGCAGACAGAATGCACGATTTCCGGGGGGATTTCGCCATGAGCCTTGCCGCATTGATCGCGCTTGCCGTCATGCAGCCGGCCGCGTCGCCGGGCGCGGTTCTGGTCGCGCGCGCGGTCGGCCCGGCCGAATGGCGGATCGAAAGCAGCCCGGGCGGCACCACCTTGCGCAACATCCGCCTCGCCGAAGGGCAGACGATCATCCTGATCGACGCCAAGGGCACGCGCGAAGTGAAAGGCCCGGGCGAGCTGCTGGTGCTGAGCAAGGGGCTGGCCGAAGGCAAGCCGCTCTTCGCCCTCGCCTTCCGCGCGCTGACGACGCCCGCCAGCGCGACATTGAAGGCCGGCGTGCGCGGCGCGGGCGAAGCGCCAGCGACAGAGAAGGCCGGCTGGGAGCAATTGCAGCCGCGCGATTGACTTGGGCGCGGCCGCAGTGCTGAGCCTCGCCATATGACCGACATCACTCTGAGCGCTGCCGACGAGGCGCGCACCCTCCTCGCCCGTTTCGGATTGAAGGCTGAGGGCCAGGGCCTCGCCTCTCCTGTCGATGGCAGCGCGCTTCCAGGCGTCGCGATGACCAGCGATGTCGAACCGGTCCTCGCCGGCGCGGCCGAGGCGTTCGCCGCCTGGCGCAAGGTGCCCGCGCCGCGCCGGGGCGAATTGGTGCGGCGGTTCGGCAATGTGCTGCGCGACCATAAGGAGCCGCTCGCCCGGCTGGTCGCGTGCGAGATGGGCAAGCCGATCTCCGAAAGCCTCGGCGAAGTGCAGGAGATGATCGACATTTGCGACTTCGCGGTCGGGCTGTCGCGGCAACTTCACGGGCTGACGATCGCGTCGGAGCGGCCGGATCATCACATGCGCGAGATGTGGCATCCACTGGGGCCGGTCGCGATCATCTCGGCATTCAATTTCCCCGTCGCGGTATGGGCGTGGAACGCGGCGCTGGCGCTCGTGTGCGGGGATTCGATTGTCTGGAAGCCGTCCGAAAAGACGCTGCTGAGCGCGCTCGCCGCGCACAGCCTGCTCGAGCGCGTGATCGCGGATTTCGGGGACGCCCCCGACGGCCTGTCGGCGCTGGCGCTTGGCGGCGCGGATGTGGGCGCGGCGCTGGTCGCCGACCCGCGCATCGCTCTGGTCTCGGCGACGGGCAGCACGCGAATGGGCCGCGCGGTCGGGCAAGCGGTCGCGGCGCGCTTCGGGCGGAGCCTGCTGGAACTGGGCGGCAACGCAGCGACGATCGTCACCCCGGCCGCCGATCTCGACCTCGCCGTGCGCGCGATCGCGTTCGGCGCGGCGGGCACGACCGGCCAGCGCTGCACGACGATGCGGCGGCTGATCGTGCACGACAGTGTCGCGGAAGCGCTCGTCGCGCGGGTGAAAGCGGCCTATGCCTCGATCGCGATCGGCGACCCGCGCGATCCGGCCAGGCTGATCGGCCCGCTGATCGACGAAGCGGCGGCATCCGGCATGGCGCGGGCGCTGGAGGCGGCGCGAGCGCAAGGCGGTGCGGTTTCGGGCGGCGAGCGGCTGGACCGGCCGGGCGTCTATGTCCGGCCCGCCCTTGCCGAGATGCCGGGCCAGACCGCGATCGTTTGCGAGGAGACGTTCGCGCCGATCCTCTATGTGCTGCGCTACCGCGATTTGGGCGAAGCGATCGCCTTGCTGCGCGGCGTGCCGCAGGGGCTGTCCTCGTCGATCATCAGCAACGATCTGCGCGAGGCGGAGCTGTTCCTGTCAGGCGAGGGATCGGATTGCGGCATCGCCAACGTCAATATGGGAACCAGCGGCGCCGAGATCGGCGGCGCGTTCGGCGGCGAGAAGGAAACCGGCGGCGGCCGCGAATCCGGCTCCGACAGCTGGCGCGCCTATATGCGGCGGCAGACGCAGAGCATCAATTACGGGCGTAGCCTGCCATTGGCGCAGGGCGTGGAATTCGATTTCTGATTTTTATGTCGCGCAAAGACGCAAAGACGCGAAGGTTTATCTCGTCATGCCAGCGAAGGCTGGCATCTCTTCGTGGGGCACTGTGTTGGAGATGCCAGCCTTCGCTGGCATGACGGATTCGTGTGGCGACACTGGTGTTTCTTCGCGTCTTTGCGTCTTCGCGCGAGATAAATCAGCGATAGCCGAACAGCGCCAGCGGGCGGACGGTTATGAAGAATTGGAAGCCGCGATCCTGAATGTCGCGGCGGCCGACCAGCGGCGTGTCCTTCAGCTGCTGGCCATAGGTGATGCGGGCGGACAGCGCGTCGGAGGGCGTCCAGAGCAGCGACGCGCCGGCGCTGGCGATCCAGCGCGGGCGCGGATCGGCGGGGCCGATATTGTCCACCCAGGCGCCGTCGAGGAACACGGACGCGGTGAACGCGCCGAGATCGACGCCGTCGGCGGCCTTGGCACCGGTCAGGCTGAACGGCTGCGCCAGCTCCAGCGACCCGGCGACACCGCGATCGGCGAGGATCAGGTTCTCCCTATAGCCGCGCACCGTCGCCGAGCCGCCGACCGAGAAACGCTCGGCCGTGTAGAGGAGATCGTCGGTCCACTGGCCGGTGACGCGCGCGCGCAGCTCCAGCCGGTGATCGGTGAGGCGGCGGGCATAATTCGCCTGCAGCACCAAGGATTTGAAATTCTGCGGCGGCTGCGGAAGGCCGGGCACGTCGGTCCGGGTGCCTTCCAGCCCGAGCGTGCCGATCAGCGACACGGTGATCGCCTGGGAGGGCCCGCGATCGACGAAATCGAGCGTGCCGCGCAGCGCGCTATATTCGGCGCGGCCGCGCACCGATCCCGGTGTGAAGGAAAAGGGCATGCCGAACAGGAACGTCCGGGTGCGGCGGTGGACGAAAGTGAGGCCCGCGGTCAGTGCCCGCGCCGAGATCCACTGGCCGGGCACGCCGGTCGGCAGCAGTGGCCGCTGCGCCAGCGTATAGGCGAGGCCGACCTCGACGAACCGGTCGCGCGCGGAAATGTCGAGCGCGAGCAGATCGGGGTCGATCACGGCGGCATTGTTGAGGCCGGCGCGCGCGCTCAGCCGCAGATCGTAATCGAACAAAGGCGTCGCATAGCTGACCACCGCATCGTCGACGCCGCTGGTCCGGCCGACCTCGAACGCGAAGACGTCGGTGCTGGTCAGCAGGTTGCGGGCACTGCCGCCCAGCGCCGCGCGCTCGCCGCCGACCGAGGGCGAACGGTTATTGGCGACGGTCACGTAGAGATCATAAGGCGCGGCGGGCTCGACGGTCAGCGACAGCTGCGCCTCGCCGGCAGTGTCGAGGCCTTTGAGATCGGCGCGGACCGTGCGCACGGCGGGATCGTCGGAGAGCAGGCGGAAATCCCGCTCGATCGCGGCGGCGTCCACAGGCGTCGCCTGCGTCGAGGGCATATGGGCGCGCACCCATTCGTCGCTGAGGCCGCGCTTGCCGCGCGCGCCCCAATCGAGCGCGACGCCCGGCGTCTTGCCGTCGGCGGAACCGAGCCGGCCATAGACCAGTCTCAACTTCAGCCGCGCGCCGTCCCCCAGCGCCGGCTGCTGGTCGATCACTACGCCGGTGTTCACATAGCCTTCGCGGATCAGCGCTTGGTTGATCAGCTGGACGAGATCGACCAGCGTTGCGGTCGAGACCGGCGTGCCAATCAGCCCGTTGCGCGCGAATTGGGCGCGCACGAAGGCCGCGTCGATCGCGTCGCCCTTCGCGTAGAAAAGCCGCAGCCCCTGCCCTTCGGCCGCCGCGTTGCGGGCGCGGGGGATTTCGCCGGACGGCGCGTTCGCCACCGCCACATCGACATCGGCGAGGGTGACGCTGCCCGCGTCCGCCGCCGGCGCTGCGTCCTTCGCCAGCACGGGCGCGACCGGCGCCGCGAGCGCCAGCGCCCCGGCGAGCCAGCGATGCCGCCGCGCCCTCACCAGTTGCACGCCCCGCCGGCGCCGCCCGAGACGGCCTCGCCGCGCATCGTCAGCGCATAGGGGCCAAGCGCCTGGACGGCGAGCTGGCTGGTGTCGCGGGATCGTCTGGCGTTGGCGCATTGGCCGCGCAGCACTTTCGATGCGTCGATGATGTTCAGTTCCTTGACCGTGGTGCCGCTGCTCACGTCCTGCACCGTTGAATCGAGCACCAGCGAGCCGTCGACCGAGAGCCGGTTGAGCCGGTCGGCGGAGCGGATGAAAAAGTCAGAGATGATCTGCACATTGGCGCCGCCCGACTGGCCGAGCGCGAGGATATCGCCGCCGTCCGAGATGATCGCGAACGGCGCGGCGATCGTGATCCGCCCGCCGGTGCCGGGGCCGGACGAAGTGGTGATGACGCCCGCCTGGCCCGCGCCCTGCAGCAGGATCAGGCCGGTGCGCGGCATCTGGATGTCGATCGCGCCCGCCGGTCCGGCCACCGAGTTGGTGTTGATGCTGCCGCCGTCGATCAGCCGCAGCAGTTCCGGCCCGATGATCGTGATCGAGCCCGCAGCGCCGGGCGCGTCGGTCACCGCCGCTTCGCGCAAGCCCGCGCCGTTGCGGGCGCCGGAGAAAGTGTTTTCGGACGCGATCTCGCTGCCTGTGCCGATCACGTCCAAAGTGCGGGCGCGCAGCACGATCGAGCCGGCCGGCGCGGCGCTGGCCGAGGAAGTGAGCAGCCGCCCGCCTTTCTCGATCACCGTGCCGGTCGAGGTCACGTCGACATTGCCCGAACGGCCGCCGCCGGTCCCGGCGCTGGACGAGAGATCGCCGTCGGACAGCCTGAGGCTGGTCACCGCGACCGTCACTTGCCCCGCCGCGCCGGTGCCCGTCGTGTTGGTGCTGACCGCGCCGTCGCTTTCGACCAGCAGGCTGGGCGCGGTGACGCTGACGTCACCGGCGGCGCCGGGCCCGAACGTGTCGGAGGAAATGGTGCCGCCGGTCCGCACTTCGACCGGGCCGGTCGCGATAACGGTGACGTCTCCCGCCGAGCCGGTCGAGCCGGCGAGCGCGCGCGAGTTGATCGTGCCGCCTTCGACCTTCACACCCGCGGCGTGGATCGTGACGTCGCCGGCATTGCCGGTGCCGGCGGTGGAGGAGGTGATCGCGGCATTGCCGCCGACGCCCAGATTGGCCGCCGCGATCGTGACCGTTCCTGCAGCACCGGTGGACCCCGCATCGGCGCGCGAGGTGACAAGGCTGCCCGAAAGCAGCTGCACGTCAGGCACGGTCAGCTGCACCGAACCCGCCGCGCCGCTGCCCTTGGTCTCGGACGAGATCGCGGCCGCATTGTTCATCGCCAGTTTCTGCGCGGTGACGGTGACGTTTCCGGCGCGGCCGGTGGAGCCGGTGTCCGCCGCCGATGCGATCGAGCCGCCGTCATTGGTGATATTGGTGGCGGCGACCGTCACTTGCCCGGCATTGCCGCGCGCGAAGGTCGAGGTCGAAATCTGCCCGCCGGACGCGAGCTGCACCGCAGGCGCCGTCACTGCGATCTGGCCGGCATTGCCCTGGCTGCCCGCTTCCGCATTGGCAGTGATCGCACCGCGATTGGTAACCGCGAGCTTCGTGCCGCTGATGACGACGCCGCCCGCATCGCCCCCGCCGAAGGTCGAGGAGGTGATCAGCGCGCCTGTGCCCGACACGGCGATCGCACCGCCGGTGATCTTCACCTGTCCCGCCGCGCCGCTGGAGCCTGTTTCCGCGCGTGAACTGATCGAGCCGCCGTCCGCCACCGTGACGTCGCCGCCGGTGACGGTGACGCCACCGGCCGCGCCTGTGCCCGAAGTGGCGGACGAAATTCGCGCGCCGCCGGCGACCGACAGGCCGCCGCTCGCCGCAACCACGACCTGACCGGCATTGCCCGCGGCATTGGTCGCCGCGACTGCCTGCGATCCGCCCGCGAGCGAGATAGTCGTGCCAGTCAGCGTCACGTCGCCGGCATTGCCCGGGCCTTGCGTGGAGGAGGTCGCCTGACCGCCATTGGTGAAGGCGATCGTCGCAGCCGCGATCTGCACGCCGCCCGCGCGCCCGGTCGCGCCGGTTTCGGCGGCCGATGCGATCGAACCGCCGTCATTGGTGAGGCTGGTCGCCGAGACCGAGACCTGGCCGGCATTGCC
>JAFEEY010000118.1 GCA_018240865.1 Pseudomonadota bacterium
CCGCGCGAACATGTCCTCGCCGCTCTCGTCTTCATTCGCGACCACGCTCAGCTTTGCCGCCTTGCGGCGGTCGAAATTGTCCCAGACTTCGTTCCAGTTCCCCCGCGTCGCGGCCTTGGAATATTCCGTCGCCCTCGTTTCGAAGAAATTGGCGTGCTCGACGCCGTTCAGCAGCGGGGCGAGCCAGGGGAGCGGGTGTTCGTCGATCATGTAGATCGGCGAGAAGCCGAGTTGGCCTAAGCGCCAGTCGGCGATGTAGCGGATGTATTTCTTGATCTCCTTGGGCGTCATGCCGGGGACCGGGCCCTGTTCGAACGCGAGGTCGATGAAGGCGTCCTCCAGCCGCACCGTTTTCTGGCACACGTCCAATATGTCTTCCTTCACCGATTTGGTGAGGCAGTCGCGTTCCTTCACAAAGGCGTGGAACAGGCGAGTGATGCCTTCGCAGTGCAGGCTTTCGTCGCGCACCGACCAGCTGACGATCTGGCCCATGCCCTTCATCTTGTTGAAGCGCGGGAAGTTCATCAGCATCGCGAAGCTGGCGAAGAGCTGAAGCCCCTCAGTGAAGCCGCCGAACATCGCCAGCGTCTTCGCGATATCCTCGTCCGTATCGACGCCGAAGGTGGCGAGGTAATCATGCTTGTCCTTCATTTCCTTATATTGAAGGAACATGCTGTATTCGCTTTCCGGCATGCCGATCGTATCGAGCAGGTGCGAATAGGCGGCGATGTGCACCGTCTCCATATTGGAGAAAGCGGTCAGCATCATCTTGATCTCGGTCGGCTTGAACACGCGGCCATATTTGTCGTGGTAGCAATCCTGCACCTCGACATCGGCCTGAGTGAAGAAGCGGAAGATTTGCGTCAGCAGATTGCGCTCGTGATCGGTGAGCTTCTGCGCCCAGTCGCGGCAATCCTCGCCCAGCGGCACTTCCTCCGGCATCCAGTGGATCTGCTGCTGGCGCTTCCAGAACTCGAACGCCCAGGGGTATTCGAACGGCTTGTAGGTCTTGGAGGCCTGAAGAAGCGGCATGGGCGTTACTCCGGTTGATGACTGATATGGGGATTGGCGGGGCGGGAAGCGAGCATCAGCGCCGCTCCCGGATGATGCGGGTGCGGGTGACGGTGTGGGTCTTGCGGGCGCCGACGCCGAACACGACGATGCCGAGGAAATAGCCGAAATCGTACCAGCCGCCGTTATTGGGCACCGCGTAGATCGCGACATCGTCCATGAAGAGCGACAGCACCCAGGCGACGGGAAAGATGAAGCCGTGCCACACGCCCAGCAGGAAGCCGGGGGCGGCGGGCGCGACGGCGCTTTTCACTTGTTGGGCGCAGGCCGCGAGCGCGATCATCAGCGGCAGCACGGCGGTGATTCGACGGATGGTCATGCGGCCATTCTCCCTTCCATGCGTTGTGCGGGCGAAACCAAGAAGGAGGTATCGCGATGAGCGACCATGACATCCGCGAAGATATGGAAGTGATCAGCGCCGACGGCGTGCATGTCGGCACCGTCGACCATGTGAAGCACGACCGGATCAAGCTGAAGAAATCCGACAGCGGCGCCCCGAACGTCGAGGGCGGGAGCCATGAAGGGCACCACCATTACCTCTCGATCGGCCTGGTCGCCGGCGTCGAGGGCGACAAGGTGCGGCTTTCGGTCGCGAGTGCGAACGTCAGCGAATTCCTCGAGGAAAAGCACGACGCCTGAACCCCTCTCCCCAATGGGGAGAGGAGTGTAGGTGGAGCGGGCGGTCATGCCTGCTCTCCGAAGGCGAAAGCGCGGGCGGCCGGATCGGCGATCCGGCTGCTGACTTCGCGCGGCGGCTTCATGCCCAGCGCGCCGGCGAGGATCGCGCACGCCTCCTTCCGCCCGCCTTCCAGCGCGATCTGCGCGGCCTTGGCGAATGTCCAGCCGAGCGCCGTCGCGCGGGCGCTGCCCAGGTGCCGGCCGACGAAGCGGATGCGGTTCCGGTGGTTGAAATAATTGGCGAAGGCGGTGGCACGGCGGTGGGCTGCGCCGGAGCCGATCGAGGTGCCGCCATGGTGGTAAATCTCGGCGTCGGCCACCAGCTCCAGCGCGAAGCCGCCACGGCGGAAGGCCCAGTCGACCTCTTCGTAATAAAGGAAATAATCCTCCGGCATCGGCCCGACCGCGTCGAGAAAGGCGCGCGAGACCACGGTGTTCGCGCCGGTCAGGAAATCCAGGGCCGAGGCGTCAGGCAGTGGCGTGCCAGCAACCGGCTTGCCGATATTGGCGGCCGAGCAGACGCCGTTCATCCGGTTGACGAAGCCGCCATCGGTCTGGACCGTATCGGGCCGCTCATAATAGATGCAGCGGCTGGACAGCATGCCGAACGGGGCGGCGTCGATCCGGGCGAGATAGCGCGCGGGCGTGTGCGGGGGCACCACCGAGTCCGGGTTCAGCACCCAGAATCCGGCGACATCGTCGCGGGCGGCGAGCCACTCCAGCCCGCGATTGACGCCATAGGCGAAGCCGCCGTTCACGGCTGACGTGAGGAGCGTCAGCGGCGCGGTGGAGGGTTTGGTCTCGCCCACCGCCCGGATGTCGATGGCGACCGGCTTCGGAACGGACCGGAGCGCGACCGGGCACGTCTTTCCCGCCACAAACGGCCGCGCGCCCGAGGCCCAGCCTTCCACGATCGCGCGCGTCTCGTCGGTGGAGGCGTTGTCGACCACCACCACCGCCAGCCGCCCGGCCGCATCCGCGCCGAACAGGCTTTCCAGACACTCCCCGATCACCGCGCCCGAATTGAACGCGACGACGACAACGCCGAGTTTTGAAGGGGTGGACTGCACTAGAGCCTCTCCCCTTGTGGGGGAGGGTTGGGTGGGGGGCGCGAGCCGGTCAGGCTCGCCAGAAGGACTCTTTTCGGCCGCAGACGCGGCCGGCCCCCACCCCAACCCCTCCCCACAAGGGGGAGGGGCTTTGTTTACTGGCAGGCCAGGCACTCGTCATAGTCCTTGGCCTCAACTTCGATCTGGCGGAGGTCGATCGTGTTGTCGGCCTCGACGCCGCCCGCGAAGCCGGCGCGCTGCACCGATTTGGAGCGCAGATAGTAGAGCGACTTGATGCCCAGCTCCCAGGCGCGGAAGTGGAGCATCAGCAAATCCCATTTCTCGACATCGGCCGGGATGAACAGGTTCAGCGACTGGGCCTGGTCGATGAACGGCGCGCGGTCGCCCGCCAGCTCCAGTATCCAGCGCTGGTCGATCTCGAAGCTGGTCTTGTAGCAGTCCTTCTCTTCCTGGCTGAGGAAGTCGAGATGCTGGACCGAGCCGCCTTTTTCCAGGATCGTGTTCCACACCGCGTCGGAGTTCTTCGACTTCTCGGCGAGCAATTTCTCCAGATACGGATTCTTGACCGAGAAGCTGCCCGACAGCGTCTTATGAGTGTAGATGTTGGCCGGGATCGGCTCGATGCAGGCGGAAGTGCCGCCGCAGATGATCGAGATGGACGCAGTCGGCGCGATCGCCATCTTGCAGCTGAAACGCTCCATCACGCCGCGCTCTTCCGCGTCCGGGCAGGCGCCGCGTTCGGAGGCGAGCAGCATCGAGGCTTCGTCGGCCTTGGCGCGGATATGCTTGAACATCTTCAGATTCCACGATTTCGCCATCGCGGATTCGAACGGGATGCCCCGCGCCTGCAGGAAGGAGTGGAAACCCATCACGCCCAGCCCGACCGAACGCTCACGCATCGCGCTGTATTTGGCGCGGGCCATTTCGTCCGGCGCGCGGTCGATATAATCCTGCAGCACATTGTCGAGCATGCGCATCACATCCTCGATGAACTGCTTGTCGCGGTTCCACTCGTCCCAGGTTTCCAGGTTCAAGGAGGAGAGACAGCACACGGCGGTGCGGTCATTGCCGAGATGGTCGCGGCCGGTCGGCAGCGTGATTTCCGAGCAGAGATTGGAGGTCGAGACTTTCAGGCCGAGCTCGCGATGGTGGAGCGGCATCGTCTTGTTCACATGATCGGAAAAGACGATGTACGGCTCGCCGGTCGCGAGGCGGGTTTCGACCAGCTTCTGGAACAGCGCGCGCGCATCGACCTTGCCGCGCTCCGACTGGTCCTTAGGGCTGCGCAGCGTCCATTCGGCGCCGTCGCGCACCGCTTCCATGAAAGCGTCGGGGATCAGCACGCCGTGGTGCAGGTTCAAGGCCTTGCGATTGAAGTCGCCCGAAGGTTTGCGGATTTCGAGGAATTCCTCGATCTCCGGGTGCGAGATATCCAGATAGCAGGCGGCCGAACCGCGGCGCAGCGAGCCCTGGCTGATCGCCAGCGTCAGCGAATCCATGACGCGGACGAAGGGAATGATGCCGCTAGTCTTGCCGTTCAAGCCCACCGGCTCGCCGATGCCGCGCACGCTCCCCCAATAGGTGCCGATGCCGCCGCCGCGCGAGGCGAGCCAGACATTCTCGTTCCAGGTGTTGACGATGCCTTCGAGACTGTCGTCGACCGAGTTCAGATAGCAGGAGATCGGCAGGCCGCGCCCGGTGCCGCCGTTCGAGAGCACCGGCGTCGCCGGCATGAACCACAGCTTCGAGATATAGTCGTAGAGGCGCTGGGCGTGCGCCGCATCGTCGGCGTAAGCCGATGCCACGCGCACGAACAGATCCTGATAGGATTCGCCGGGCAGCAGATAGCGGTCGCGCAGCGTCTCCTTGCCGAAATCGGTCAGCAATGAATCGCGGCTGTGATCGACCTCGACGGCATAGGGCTGCGGGCGAACCTCGGTGCTGCCCGTGCCGCTCGCCACCGTCGGCGCCTCGATCGTGGCAGTGCTCACATCGGCCTCCTGCGTATCCCTGAAATCCATGCCTTTCGCGCCCCTTAATGTTCCCGATCTGTTCGATTCGGGCAAGCCATCATTCCGTACCACTTCGGGGCCATGCCGGGGGTAGCTTTCTGGCAGCCGTCCCCGTGTTCCACAGGGCATGGCTCCGCCGCTCCGCGCAATATAGTGTCGCGCGGACGTGAATACCACGTCTTGTGTAAGCCCCCGTCGTGAACGCTACAGATTGTGTTCCAACCCGAGTCCTGACGCAAGACGGTAAATGATTATCGAGGCCAACCGTTCGTCCCTGAATTGACTCGTTTCGGCGCTGATCCAATGTCTTGAAAAGCAGCATTCCCGGGGAAACGGCGGGCAGTTTCCAGCGCGCACAAGGCCGTCAGATTCCTGTGGATAGTTGTGCACGCGGAAACTTCCGCGCCGACCATTGCCCGACATCGGGACGGAGCCTAGCGTCCGCATGCCGACGATGGGCGGTTCGGGAGAGGCCGATGATATTTCCTGGAGTGGCGATGGCCGCGGCGATCGTATTTGGAAGTGCGTCAGCGGTGGCTCAGCCGCCAATGCCGCCCGCTCATGCCGAGCTGACCGGCTTTCACCAGCAATGGCGCGCGTTCCTGCGGCCTGCGATGAAGGAGGGCGTGCCCGATTATTCGGCGGCCGCGATGGCTGCAAAAGCGGCGGCGCTGCCCGAATGGCGCGCACGGCTGAACGCGATCGATTCGAGCGGCTGGGCCGTCGTGCCCGCCAACGACAAACGTCTCGTCGAAGCGGAGATCAATGGTTTCGACTTCTTCCTGCGCGTGCTGAAGCCGTGGGCGCGCGATCCGAGCTTTTACGCGAATGTGTTTGGCGAGCAGAGTGACGTGCCTGCTCATGAAGGCCCTTCGGCCGAGCCTGTCATCGACCTCTTCGCTTATAAATGGCCGCTTTCCAGAGCAGACGACGCGGCCCTGGCCCGGCAGCTGCGCATGGTCCCCACCCTGCTCGCCCAGGCGAAGACCAATCTGGCGAACAGCCAGGCGCACGACCACTGGGCCTATGGCGACAGCACGTTCCGCACGCAGTCGGCCGTGCTCGGCGAGCTGCGGCAGGGCAAGCTCGTCATGCGGACGATCGACGGCCAGGTTCCGGCGACAATGACCGGCGCGTCGGCGGCATTGCTGAAGGCGATCGACGAAGCCAAGGCCGCGACCGATGGCTTCGCAGCCTGGATACGGGCGGAGGCGCCCCGGCGCGTCGGCCCCTCCGGCGTGGGCAAGGACAATTACAATTGGTGGGCGAAGAATGTCGCCCTGCTCCCCTATGACTGGGACGCGCAGCAGGTTCTGCTCAAGCGCGAGCTGGACCGGTCGCTGGCGTCGCTGCGGCTGGAGGAAGCACGCAACAGGGCGCTGCCGCCGCTCACCGAAATCGCCGATCCCGCCGCCTATCGCGCCAATGCCGAGGCGAAGACGCGGATGTTCAACGACTTCGTCGTCAAAACAGGATTGGTGCCGGATCGTCCTTACTACCGCGCGGCGATGGAAGCCCAGACCAGCAGCTATACGCCGCCGGCAGCACGCAATTTCTTCTCCCACGGCACGGCGCTCGATCCGCTGCCGCTGCTCAGCCATTCGACGCATTTCGTAGAGCTCGCGCGGATCGCGCATGAGCCGCACCCTGATCCGATCCGCCGCGCAACCCCGGTGTTCAACATGTATATGGACCGGTCGGAGGGCTGGGCGACGGCGATGGAAGAGCTGCTGATGCATCTCGGCCTGTATGACGACAACCCGCGCGCCCGGGAGATCGTGTGGATCATGCTCGCGAACCGCGCGGCGCGCGGACTCGCCTCGCTTCACGTCCAGGCGAACGAGATGGACCTGGCCGAAGCCGGCCGCTTCCACGCACAATGGACGCCGCGCGGCTGGTCCGATCCGGCAAGCCCTTTGGTCGGATTCGAGCAGCTGCTTTATCTCCGCCAGCCCGGCTATGGCGCGAGCTATATCGTCGGCAAGGCCCAGCTGGACGACATATTGGGTGCGATGAGCCATGCAGCGGACCAGAGCAGCCAGCCGTTCGATCTGGGCAAGGCGTGGCAGCGCATCACGGATGCCGGCATCGTGCCGCCTTCCCTGATCCGTGCCGAAGTGGTGGCGCAGCCCTAGCTGCACTTAACGCGGCGCGAATGCTGGAAACCGCCGCGAAGCTGTGCAAGGGGCACGCCCATGACCACGACCATCCGCGAAGCCGATCTGATCGAGAGCGTCGCCGACGCGCTCCAATATATCTCCTACTATCACCCGATGGATTATATCCGCGCGCTGGGCGTGGCCTATGAGGCCGAGCAGGGGCCGGCGGCCAAGGATGCGATCGCGCAGATCCTCACCAACAGCCGCATGTGCGCGGAAGGGCACCGGCCGATCTGCCAGGATACCGGCATCGTCACCGTGTTCGTGAAATGGGGGCAGGATTGCCGGCTGGAATCGACCAAATCGCTGCAGGAGGTCGTCGATGAAGGCGTGCGCCGCGCCTATCTGCATCCGGAAAACCGGCTGCGCGCGTCGATCCTGAGCGACCCCGCCTTTGGACGGGTGAACACCAAGGACAACACGCCCTCCGTCCTGCATGTCGAGATGGTGCCCGGGCATCATGTCGAGGTGATCGTCGCCGCGAAGGGCGGCGGCTCCGAGAACAAGTCCAAGTTCAAGATGCTGAACCCGTCCGATTCGATCGTCGATTGGGTGCTGGAGATGGTGCCGCAAATGGGCGCCGGCTGGTGCCCGCCGGGGATGCTCGGCATCGGCATCGGCGGCACGGCCGAGAAAGCGATGCTGCTCGCCAAGGAATCGCTGATGGGCGATATCGACATGGCGCAGCTGAAAGCGCGCGGCCCGGCCAGCAAGATCGAGGAATTGCGGATCGAGATTTTCGACAAGGTCAATGCGCTCGGCATCGGCGCGCAGGGACTGGGCGGGCTCGCCACCATCCTCGACGTGAAGATCCTCGACTGGCCGACGCACGCCGCCTCCAAGCCGATCGCGATGATCCCGAATTGCGCCGCGACCCGGCACGCGCATTTCCATCTTGACGGGTCGGGCCCCGCCTATCTGGAGCCGCCGAGCCTCGACGAATGGCCGAAGGTGGAGTGGACGCCCAGCAAGGAGGCGATCAAGGTCGATCTGAATACGCTGACGCCCGAGGTGGTCGCGAGCTGGAAGCCGGGCGACCGGCTGCTTCTCAATGGCAAGATGCTGACCGGCCGCGACGCCGCGCACAAGCGCATCCAGGACATGCTGGCCAGGGGCGAGGAATTGCCGGTCAGCTTCAAGGGCCGCGTCATTTATTATGTCGGCCCGGTCGATCCGGTGCGCGACGAAGTGGTCGGCCCGGCCGGCCCCACCACCGCGACGCGGATGGACAAATTCACCCGCATGATGCTCGAACAGGGGCTGCTGGCGATGGTCGGCAAGGCGGAGCGCGGACCGGTCGCGGTCGAAGCGATCCGCGACCATAAGGCCGCCTATCTGATGGCGGTCGGGGGCGCCGCCTATCTGGTCGCGCGCGCGATCAAGGGCGCCAAGGTCGTCGGCTTCGAGGATCTGGGCATGGAAGCGATCTACGAATTCGACGTGAAGGACATGCCGGTGACGGTCGCGGTCGATGCGGCGGGCGAGAATGTCCATCACACAGCACCGCTGGTGTGGCGCGAGAAGATCGCGCGCGAACGGCTGCTGGAAGGGGCGTGATTCTCAACCCCTCTCCCCTTGCGGGAGAGGGCGACTCAGCGGAGCTGAGCAGGGTGAGGGGGAAACTCGGACTTCGGCGTTTCCCCCTCACCCTCCCAAGCCTTCGGCTTGGGCCCCTCCCTCTCCCTCAAGGGGAGAGGGGTTTTAGGCCCAGCCTCGGAATCTCGATCGCGGGGCAGCGGTTCATCACGACTTTGAGGCCGGCGGCTTCGGCGCGGGCGGCGGCTTCTTCGTTGATCACGCCCAGCTGCATCCAGACCGCTTTCGCACCGGCGGCGATTGCCTCATCGACCGCTTCGCCTGCGGCCTGCGGGCGGCGGAAGATGTCGACCATGTCGATGGGCTCGCCGATCTGGGAAAGCTCGCGCCAGACATATTCGCTATGGACATGCTCGCCGGTGATCTGCGGATTGACGGGAATGACGCGGTAGCCGTGGTCCTGCAGGAAACGCATCACACCGTAACTGGGCCGGTCCGGCCGGTCGGACGCGCCGACGAGCGCGATGGTGCGGACGGACTGGAGCAGAGCGGCGATTTCGGCGTCGGTGGTGAGGGGCATTGCTGAACTCCAAACTCCGTTCGGCCTGAGCCTGTCGAAGGCCTCCCTTCACTTTCGACGGCGCCACCAGAAGGGAGGGCTTCGACAGGCTCAGCCCGAACGGCTTCTGAACTCGGTAACTCTCTAACTGATCCCGCGATCCAGCCATTCGGCGACCTTGGCGGCGATCGCGCGGAAGGCTTCGCCGGCGAAGCCTTCCTCCGCGGCCGGCGGTTGCCCCGCATCGCTCGCCTGGCGAATCGCGATCTCCAGCGGCACCCGACCGAGGAAATCGAGGTTCATCGCGGCGGCGGCCGCCTGCGCGCCACCGGCGCCGAACGGATCGCTGACCTGGCCGCAATGCGGGCAGGCATAGCCGGCCATATTCTCGATGAGGCCGACGATCGGGACATTGGCCTGGGCGAAGAGATCGACCGCGCGCGCGGCATCGATCAGCGCCAGATCCTGCGGCGTCGAGACGATCACCGCGCCGGCCGGCTTGTGCTTCTGGAGCACCGACAGCTGCACGTCGCCGGTGCCGGGGGGCAGATCGACGATCAGCACCTCCGCCTCGCCCCACTGCGCATCGAGCAATTGGCCGAGAGCGTTGCCCGCCATCGGTCCGCGCCACGCGATCGCCTGGCCGGGTTTCACCAGCTGGCCCATCGACAGGATCGGCACGCCGAAGCGCGTCTCGACCGGGATCAGTTTCTGGTCTTCCGCTTGCGGCCGCGTGCCTTCGGCCGACATCAGGCGCGGGACCGAGGGGCCGTAGATATCGGCATCGACCAGCCCGACCTTGCGGCCCATACGGTGCAGCGCGACGGCGAGATTGGCAGCGAGCGTGGACTTGCCGACCCCGCCTTTGCCCGAGCCGACCACGATGATCCGCCGTTCCTTTTTCTCGCTGGTCATAGCGATGCGGACGTCGGTGACTTCGGGCAGCGCGAGCAGCGCCGCCTTCGCCGCTTCGGCCATCGCGTCGCGGGTCTTTGCGTCAAGCCCGGTCACGTCGAGGATCAATGAGGCGCGGCCGTCGGCCAGGCGGGGAGCGGCAGCGCGGCTGCCGACGATCTTCGCGATCGCGGCGTGGAGACGGTCGGTTTCGGCCATGCCCGAGCCGATAGGCGCATGGTTCCGCGGACGGAACACTGTTTTTCTTGAGTGACCTCCCTATAAAGGTGAACATGAACAGGTTGACGGCGTGGTTGCGGCCACAAGGCGCGGTATTGAACGAAGGTGGAGGCGGCCCGTGGGGCGGGCGCCCCGGCGGCAATGATGGAGGCGGCGACGGAGACGGCGGCGGCCCGCGCAATCCGTGGAGCCAGCCTTCAGGCCCCGGCCGCCCGCGCGGGAACCGGCCCGGCCCAGCCGCGCTCGACGAGCTGCTGCGCCGCGGCCGCGAACGGCTCGGCAATGGCGGCGGCCGTCCCGATCTGGGCGGGCGGCCGATCTGGCTTTATGCGATCGCGCTGCTGCTGCTGGTCTGGATCGTCTTCACCAGCTTCCATCGGATCGGTCCGCAGGAACGCGGCGTGGTCCTGCGCCTCGGCTCCTATGCCGGCACCATGTCGCCCGGCATCGGCATGAGCTTCCCGGCGCCGATCGACCAGGTGCTGAAGGAAGATGTCGAGGCGATCCGCACGATCGACATCGGCTCGCCGACTGCCGAATCAGAAAATCTGATGCTGACCGGCGACCAGAATATCGTCGATCTCGCTTACTCCGTGCGCTGGAACATCAGCGATCCGTCGCTGTTCCTGTTCCAGCTGAAGGAACCTGAAGAAACGATCCGCGAAGTCGGCGAAAGCGCGATGCGCGCTGTGATCGGTACCGTCAGCCTCAACGATGCGATTGGCCCGGGCCGTACCGCGATCGAAACCCAGGTGGCCCAACGCATGCAGGAACTGCTGAACGCTTATGGCGCGGGCGTCCGCATTCAAGGCGTCGCGATCAAGCAGGCCGATCCGCCTCAGGCTGTGACCGAGAGCTTCAAGAAAGTCTCCGCGGCACAGCAGCAGGCGATCAGCTATCTGAACGGCGCGCGCGCCTATGCCCAGCAGATCACGGCCCGTGCCCAGGGCGAAGCGACGTCGTTCGACAAGGTTTACGAACAGTACAAGCTTGCGCCCGAAGTGACTCGCCGGCGCATGTATTACGAGACGATGGAGGACGTGCTGTCGAAGGTCGACAAGACGATCGTCGAGGCGCCCGGCGTCACCCCCTATCTGCCGCTCGACCGGCTACCCAAAGCCCGCCCGGCCGAGGAGGCGCAGCAGTGAACGGCATGACGCTCAGAAATCCGATCGTCCTCGCGATCGCGGCGATCGCGCTGCTGGTGATCCTCGCTTCGACGCTCGCCGTGGTGCCAGAGACGCGGCAGGCGGTGATCGTGCGGTTCGGCAAGCCGATCAGCATCGTCAATCGCTATGTGCCCGGGCAGAAATATGGCCAGTCCGGCGCAGGCCTGATCGCCCGCGTGCCCTTCTTCGACCAGGTGGTCTGGGTCGACAAGCGGGTGATGGATATCGAGATGGATCGCCAACAGGTGCTCTCGACCGACCAGCTGCGCCTGAATGTCGATGCCTATGCGCGCTTCCGGATCGTCGATCCGCTGCGAACCTACATCACTGCCGGCAACGAACAGCGGGTCGCCGACCAGCTCCGCCCCATCCTCGGCTCGGCACTCCGCAACGAGCTCGGCAAAGTACCGTTCGCGATGCTGCTCTCGCCCGAGCGCGGCCGGGTGATGGATGCTATCCAGGATGGTCTGAACACCGTCGCCCGCCAGTATGGCGCGGAAATCGTCGATGTGCGGATCAAGCGCGCCGATCTGCCTGACGGCACGCCGCTCGAATCGGCCTATGAGCGGATGCGCTCCGCGCGCGAGCAGGAAGCGCTGACGATCGACGCACAGGGTCGCAAGCAGGCGCAGATCATCCGCGCCCAGGCCGATGCTGATGCCGCCAAAACTTATGCGGCGAGCTTCGGGAAAGACGCGGACTTTTATGAGTTTTACCGGGCGATGCAATCGTACCGGCAGACCTTTTCTTCGACCAACGCCCCAACGAGCATGATCCTGTCGAAGGATAATGCGTATTTGAAGGAATTCACCGGACGCGGACGATGACAGCTGTCATTCAATCGCCGTTCAGCAAGTTTTCCCCAACCCTTCGGCCGTGCGCCGCGCCTTCGCGCCGGCGTCAAATCTGAGAGGACATTCGCAACGTGCGTTACGCCTATGCCTTGACCGGAGCCCTTCTTCTGGGCGGTGTCGCCAGCTCTGTCGCCCTGCAACAGCCTGTCGGCGCGCAGACCCCGCAAAACGCGCCGAGCGCGATGGCTGCGGTCGCGCCGCGCGGCGCGCCGATGAGTTTCGCCGACCTTGCCGCGAAACTGCAGCCAGCCGTCGTCAACATATCGACGACCCAGCGCGTGCAGGTCAGCCAGGGCACGAACCCGTTCGCGGGCACGCCCTTCGCCGATCTGTTCGGCGGCGGCGACAATAATAGCGGCCGCCCGGTCACGCGCCAGGCGCAGTCGCTCGGCTCCGGCTTCATCATCTCTGCGGACGGCTATATCGTCACCAACAACCATGTCGTGGCGCCGGGCCGCCAGGGCGCGGTGGTGGAGTCGATCACGGTGACACTGCCGGATCGCCGCGAGTTCAAGGCGCGCCTCGTCGGGCGCGATCTCGCTTCCGATCTTGCCGTGCTCAAGATCGACGCGGGCGCCAACCTGCCCTTCGTCCAATTCGGCGATTCGACCCATGCCCGCGTCGGCGACTGGGTGCTGGCGATCGGCAATCCGTTCGGCCTGGGCGGCACCGTTACGTCGGGCATCGTCTCCGCCGTGCACCGCAACACCGGCCAGGGCGGTGCCTATGACCGCTATATCCAGACCGATGCGTCCATCAACATGGGCAATTCGGGCGGACCGATGTTCGACCTGCAAGGGAATGTCATCGGCATCAACACCGCGATCTTCTCGCCTTCGGGCGGCAACGTCGGCATCGGCTTCGCGATTCCTGCTGAGCAGGCCAAGCCGGTCGTCGATGCGCTGATGAAAGGCGGCCGGGTGAAGCGCGGCTATCTGGGCGTGCAGATTCAGCCGATCGACGCCAGCATTGCCGATTCACTGGGCCTCGAGAAGAATCGCGGCGAGCTGATCGCGAGCGTGGAAGCGGGCGGCGGCGCCGAAAAGGCCGGCATCCGCCAGGGCGACGTGATCGTCTCGGTCAACAACCAGCCGGTGACGCCGGATACGACGCTTTCCTATCTCGTCTCCAACGCGCCGATCGGATCGCGCGTCCCCATCGAACTGATCCGCGGCGGCAAGCGCATGACCGTGACCGCCACGGTCGGCGAACGCCCGCCGGAAGAACAGCTCGCCGCGCGCCTGGGCGGTGACGACGATGCCTTTTCCAAGGACGATGATGACGGGAAGAGCCAGGAACAGGCCGCGCAGGCCTCGCTTGGTCTTGCGGTGCAGCCGCTGACCCCGGCGATTGCGCGTCAGGTCGGTGTGCCGGCGACGGTCCGCGGCCTTGTCATCGGCGGCGTCGACCCCAACAGCGACGCAGCCGCCAAGGGCCTGCAGCGCGGCGACATCATCGTTTCGATCGCGGGCCGTCCCGCCACCAGCGCCGCGGACGTGCGCAGCGCGGTCCAGGAAGCGACGGCGGCGAAGCGCAACAGCGTGTTGCTGCTCGTCCAGCGCGGCAGCAACCCTGCCCGCTATATCGGCCTGCGCATCAAGAACGACTGATCCGGGCGCCCTCTCCCCAAATCCGGGGAGAGGGCTTCCCGATGCCCGCGCACCGCACTAAACCCTTGCTTCAGGGAGGTGCGTATGAGTGACGAGGGCGGTTTCATCGACATTGGCAGGAAGCTCGTGAAGTGAGAGCCTTGCTCCGGATCCAAAATCCGGCTTGGCTGAGCCTGTCGAAGCCTTTTTCTTCCTCGTCCACCGGTGCCACAGGAAAAGGGAGGGCTTCGACAAGCTCAGCCAAGCCGGGCTGGGGCGCAGCGTTCTTTCTGTTCCTCACCGCGCCCGCCTTCGCCGCATCGCCGCTGGCCGGAGACTATGACGGCAGCCGGGCGGAGATCGCCGCCGCGCTGCAGCTGCTGCCGAACGGGAATTTCCGCTATTTCCTCTCCTACGGCGCGCTTGACGAGCAAGCGGCAGGGCAATGGGTGGAAAAGGACGGCAAGGTATTGCTGACCTCTCGGCCCACGCCCAAGGCGCCGGCGTTCGATATCGTCAGCGACAAGGTGTCGGCCGACGGCAAATTGCATGTCGCGCTCGACAATCCCGATGCGCTTGGCGGTTTCAGCCTGACCGTCCGGCTGATCTATCCGGGCCGCGACAAACCGACGTTCGTGGAAGCCGATGAAGATGGCGTCGTCACCTTGCCGCCCGGGCCGCCGCCCGCCGCCATCGTGCCCGATCTGCCGGTGTTCGATACGCCGATCGTCCCCTATTCGCTAAAAGGGGCGGGCCGGGCCCTGGTCTTCCATTTCGCGCCGAACGATCTCGGAATCGCCGATTTCCGCGACGAGCCGCTGGCGGTCGAGAATGGCGAGCTTCTTCTGCGCCGCTACGATACCGCGATCCGGTTCCGGAAAGCCCAGCAATGACCCAGTCTCGCGAACTGACTGTCCGCGCGATCCTGCTGGGCGGCGTCATCACTTTGATGTTCACCGCCGCGAACGTGTATCTGGGCCTGCGCGTCGGCCTGACCTTCGCGACCTCGATCCCCGCCGCGGTCATTTCGATGGCGCTGTTGCGCGCTATGGCGAACGGGACGATCCTGGAAAACAACATCGTCCAGACGGTCGCATCGGCGGCGGGCACGCTGGCGGCGATCTGTTTCGTGTTGCCGGGCCTGGTGATGGTCGGCGCCTGGCACGACTTTCCCTTCTGGACGACGGCGCTGATCACGTTCCTGGGGGGCTTCCTGGGCGTGATGTTCTCGATTCCGCTGCGCCGCGCGCTCGTGGTCGACACGCCGCTGCCCTATCCGGAAGGCGTCGCCGCGGCCGAAGTGCTGAAAGTGGGCGACAGTGGCAACAAGGCGGGGTTGGCGATCATCGTTGCCGGATCGCTCGCCTCGGCCGGCTATGCGTTGCTGGCAGCGATGCGCGTCGCTGTCGCCGAAGCGACGACTTTCTTTCGCATCGGTGGAAGCGCGACCGGCATTTCCGCCGGTCTCTCTTTCGCGCTGTTGGGGGCCGGGCATCTGGTCGGCATTTCGGTGGGCGTGGCGATCGGGATCGGCATCTTGATCGGCTGGGCGGTCGCGGTGCCGATCCTCACCGCCGGCGTGCCAGGACCGGCCGAGCAGGTGGCGCTGACGGTCTGGGGCGATCAGGTGCGCTTCTTCGGTGCAGGAGTGATCGGCGTCGCCGCGATCTGGACGTTGCTCAGCATCATCGGGCCGATTATGGGCGGCATCCGGTCAGCCCTCGCTTCCTCCGCCCAGCGCAAGGGCGGCGAGGCATTGCCGATCCACGAACGCGACATACCGATCGGCATCGTCGCGATCGGTATTCTTGTGGCGCTGGCGCTGATCGCTGCATTGCTCGCGACCCAGATCGGCACGATCGGCAATATGGCTGTGCTGATCGCCGGCAGCCTCGCCTTCGTGGTGCTGGCGGGCGCCTTCATCGCGGCTGTGTGCGGCTATATGGCGGGCCTGATCGGCGCGTCGAACAGCCCGATCTCCGGCGTCGGCATTCTTTCCATTATCGCCGCCGCGCTGCTGGTCGGCGCGGTTGCCGGTGCGAGCGCCGATCGCGCGGCGCTGGTCGTCTATGCGCTGACGGTGACGGCCGTGGTGTTCGGCGTCGCGACCATTTCCAACGACAATCTGCAGGATCTGAAGACCGGCCAGCTGGTCGGGGCGACGCCGTGGCGGCAGCAGGTCGCGCTGATTTTCGGCGTCTTCTTCGGATCGCTGGTGATCCCGCCGGTATTGTCGCTGTTGAACCAGGCTTATGGCTTTGCCGGCGCGCCGGGCGCCGGGCCGAACGCGCTCCCCGCTCCGCAGGCGGCGCTGATCTCCGCGCTCGCCAAGGGCGTGCTGGGCGGAACGCTCGACTGGCGGATGATCGGCTATGGTGCGATCGCCGGTGCGGTCATCGTCACGATCGACATGGCGCTCGGCCGCAGCGGGCGGATGCGCTGTCCGCCGCTGGCCGTGGGCCTGGGCATCTATCTGCCGATGCAAACCAGCCTGTTGGTCGTGGTCGGCGCGGTCGCGGGCTGGTTCTACGATCGCTGGGCGCACCGCCAGCGCGATCCCGACGGCGCGGAACGGATGGGCGTGCTGCTTGCGACCGGCCTGATTGTCGGCGAAAGCCTGTTCGGCGTGGCGCTGGCGGGGCTGGTGGTGGCGAGCGGCAGCGCCGCACCTCTGGGCATCATGCCCGAAAGCTTTGCACCGACTGCGCTGATCCTGTCGCCGCTTCTCTTCGCCGCGCTGACCGCCTGGCTCTATCGCCGTGCACGGCGGTCGGCGCTGGCGTCAGCCTAGGAAGCGCGCGATCAGCTCCTTGGCAAGCCGCGCGGGGCGCAGGGTCTGCGCGTCGATACAGCACCAGCTGGAGCGGACTTCGGCCAGCACATCCTCGCCGCGCCGGATCACGGTCGCATAGAAAGCGCGCACGCCTTCCACTTTCTCCAGCACCACCTCGGCGATCACCTGATCGTTCAGAAAGGCCGGCTTGCGGTAAGTGATCTCATGCTTCAGCGCGACCCACAGTTTCGCCGCGGCCTCCTCCGCGGGCGCGACCCGGCGCCAGTGACTAAGCACCGCATCCTGGACCCAGCCGAGATAGCGGGCATTGTTCACATGCCCCATGAAGTCGATATCGTCGGGCAGGATGCTGATCGGATGACAATGAGACGCGGCGGACATCCTCGCTGCTTACACGATTGTCACTAGCACGTCACTAGAGCCGCCTTGTCATTGCTGACGGCGCAGCGGCGCGGCGATCCAGGTGCGGGCGTGGATTGCTTCGCTTCACCCGCAATGACGGATGATGACTTCAGCCGCGGCCGCGATAGCCAGGCACGGCCTGATCGGGCAGCCACAGGCCGGCGGGCGGATCGCCCGATTGCCAGAATACGTCGATCGGAATGCCGCCGCGCGGATACCAGTAGCCGCCGATGCGCAGCCAAAGCGGCTCCATCTCCGCGACCAGCCGTTCGGCGATACCGACCGTGCAATCCTCGTGAAAGGCGGCGTGGTTGCGGAAGCTTGCCAGAAACAGCTTGAGCGACTTGGATTCGACGATCGTTTCAGCCGGTGCGTAGTCGATCACCAGATGCGCGAAATCGGGCTGGCCCGTGACCGGACACAGGGACGTGAATTCAGGCGCGGTGAAGCGCACGAGATAGGGGCGGCCCGGGCGTGGATTGGGCACATAGTCGAGCACGGCGTCTTCGGGCCGCGCGGGCAGCGGCGATTGCCGGCCGAGATGGGTGATGTTCATGGGGCTCATCTAGTCGTTCGTCGAGAAAGTCCCAAATGCGGTCTGGATGAGCCCAAATACCGTTCGGGCTGAGCTTGTCGAAACCCTCCCTTCTTTTTACCACCGGCCCCGTCAAAAAAAGGGAGGGCTTCGACAGGCTCAGCCCGAACGGGAGGGAAAGTGACCAAAGCATTTCTGCTCGCAGCCGCCGCGCTGTTTGCCACGCCCGCGCTCGCGCAGGACAAGCCCAAGGATGAGGCCAAGGCGGAAAAGACGGCCGCGCCCGCCGATATCCCGCCGCAAATCCAGGTGATCAAGCGCAGCGGCACGTTCGGCGGACAGCGGATCAACTATACCGGCACG
>JAFEEY010000119.1 GCA_018240865.1 Pseudomonadota bacterium
ATCGACGAAGGCCGGCTGGCCGGACGCCGGCAGCTCGCCCGCGGCAACCGCTTCCGCGTCGCGCGCCGCCTGCTCGCGCTGGGCGCGCAGTTCCTCGATCAGCGCCTCGCGGTCGCCGTCCAGCCGTGCGTCGGTCGGCGCTTCGATGCCCGCCGCCTTCGCCGCCTTGGCGACGGCCGCGTCCAGCTCGCGCTGCGTGGTGAGACCAAGCGTCACCGGATCCTTGGGCTGAATGTTGGCGATGTTCCAGTGGCTGCGGTCACGGATCGCGCCGATCGTCGTGCGGGTCGTGCCGATCAGCTTGGAGATCGCGCCGTCCGACACTTCGGGGTGGTTGCGGATGATCCAGGCGATGCCGTCCGGCTTGTCCTGGCGCTTGGAAACCGGCGTATAGCGCGGCCCTTTGGTGCGGCGAATCTGTTCCGGCCCCTTGGAGATGACGAGCCGGTAGTTCGGATCCTTCTGGCCCTTTTCGATCTCGTCCATCGTCAGCTCGTGCGCGCGGACCGGATCGCGGCCGGTCAGCTTGGTCGCCGCCGTATCGTCCGCGATCGCCTGCACCTCGAGAACGTGCAGGCCGCAGAAATCGGCGATCTGCTGGAACGAAAGCGCGGTGTTGTCGACCAGCCACGAAGCGGTCGCATGCGGCATGAGCGGATAGGCCTGAGCCAAGGAAACCTCCACAAACAAAATGGGCCGCCCCTTCACGGAGCGGCCGGGCGTTGGCTGGCGATTTAGTGCGAGAGGGGGCGCGAAGCAAGCGCCCCCTGCTCATTGCCAATCGAAAGTCAGCGGCGCTTCGCGGAAGGCGAAGCGATCGAAATGGCGGACAACCGCGCCTTGCAGCGCTGCCAGATGCTCGGGCGAACTGGCGTCGATGCGGACCCGGAGCGCGTCCGGCTCCGCATCGAACGTGACCAGCCCGTCGCCCGACCATGCCGCGCCCCGCGCATCGCGCGGGAACACGACCGTGCCGTGATCGGACGTGAATTCGACCGTCAGATTGTGCGCCCAATGCTTGCACAGCTGCTGAAGATAACGGCTGCCACTAGCTGTGGGCACTGAAGCAGTCGAGGAAAAGGCGCTCACAGGCGTTCGATCCGCTGCGCCGCCTCGTCGATGATCGCGGCGACTTCGTGCAGCGTGTCGGTGCTCACTTCGTCGCGCATCACGCGGTCGCGCAACACGGTCTTGAGGTTGCCCATCGCGCGGCGGATCGGGCCGCCATCGGTGCGCTCGCGCATGTTGCCGAGCTCGGCCAGGCGGCCCATCAACAGCGCGACTTGCTCGATATTGTCCTTCAGATGCGCTTCGCCCTCGGCGGTGATGCCATACAGCTTCTTCGCGCCTTCGCTCTCGCGCTCCTCGATCTGGCCCATGTCGGCGAGCATGGTGAGCGTCGGATAGACGACGCCCGGGCTCGGCACATAGGCGCCGCCGGTACGCTCCTCGATCTCGCGAATGAGGTCGTAGCCGTGGCGCGGGGCATCGCCGATCAGCGCCAGCAGGATCAGTCGCAACTCATCGCCGTCGAACATGCGCCGCCGCCGCTGACGGCTATCGCCCCGGCCGCCGGAGAACTCCCAGCTGACCTCGAATGGGCCGCGGCGCCAGGAGCCGCGTTGGGGACCGCAACCATGTCCGCGATGGCCTTGATGAAAAAACATTTCGAATCACTCCAAATCAGTTTCGATTGACTCAAGATATATCTTGTAAATTATCTAAGCAAGCCTCTGTGCTATTTTTCGTCACCCAGGCGAAGGCCGGGGCCCAGCCCAACAAAAAACAAGAGTCTGGATTCCGGCCTTCGCCGGAATGACGAGTGGAGCTAGATGGAAATGGATATGCCCTACCTCTTCGCTCCCGATCCCGCCGAGTCCGCGCCGCTGGCCGACCGGCTGCGGCCGCAGCGGCTTGAGGATGTTGTCGGCCAGGAACATCTGACCGGCCCGGAAGGCGCGATCGGGCGAATGGTGGCGGCGGGGCGGCTCTCCTCGATGATCCTGTGGGGCCCGCCCGGCACCGGCAAGACGACGATCGCGCGGCTGCTCGCCGATGCGGTCGGCCTGCGCTTCGAGGCGATCTCGGCGGTGTTTTCGGGCGTCGCCGATCTGCGCAAGGTGTTCGCCTCCGCGCGCGACCACGCGGCGGCGGGCCAGCGGACCTTGCTGTTCGTGGACGAGATTCACCGCTTCAACCGCGCGCAGCAGGACGGTTTTCTGCCTTATGTCGAGGACGGCACGGTCACGCTCGTCGGCGCGACAACCGAGAATCCCAGCTTCGAACTGAACGCCGCGCTTCTGTCGCGCGCGCAGGTGCTGATCCTGCACCGGCTGGACGCCAAGGCGCTCTGCACGCTGCTCGAACGCGCCGAGGGGATCGAGGGCCGCACCCTGCCGCTCACGCCCGAAGCGCGCGACGCGCTGGTGGCGAGTGCCGATGGCGATGGCCGTTTCCTGCTCAATCAGGCGGAGACTCTATTCTCGGTTCAGCTCGACCAACCGCTCGATCCGGCCGGCCTGTCGGCGCTGCTCCACCGCCGCGTCGCCGTGTACGACAAGGATCGGGAGGGGCATTACAACCTCATTTCCGCGCTCCACAAAAGCATCCGCGGCTCGGACCCGCAGGCGGCCCTTTATTATCTGGCGCGGATGCTGACGGCGGGCGAGGAGCCGCTCTATGTGCTCCGCCGCCTGACCCGCGCGGCCGTCGAGGATGTCGGCCTCGCCGACCCGCAGGCGCTCGTCCAGTGCATCGCCGCCAAGGACAGCTACGATTTCCTTGGGTCGCCGGAAGGCGAGCTCGCGATCGTGCAGGCCTGCCTCTATCTCGCGACCGCGCCCAAATCGAACCGGCTCTATATGGCCCAGAAAGCAGCCTGGCGGAGCGCGAAGGAGACCGGATCGCTGATGCCGCCGATGAACATCGTCAACGCCCCCACGCGACTGATGAAGCAGCTCGGCTATGGCAAGGGTTATGCCTATGACCACGACACCGACGAAGGCTTTTCCGGCGACGATTACTGGCCGGAAGGCATGGCGCCGCAAGCCTATTACGAGCCGACCGATCGCGGCTTCGAAAAGCGCGTCGCCGAGCGGTTGGCCTATTGGGAGGAATTGCGGCGTGGGAAGAATGCTTGAACTCTCGCCCCTCTTCTCGTCATTCCGGCGAAGGCCGGAATCCAGCTTCTTTTTGTTTTTCAGGGGACTGGATTCCGGCCTTCGCCGGAATGACGGAAAGTGGCTGCTGGCTGTCATTCTGCTATGCTTGTCGGCGCCCGCCCAAGCCGCAGAACCCACTCAATACCAGCGCGCTCTCGCCGCCGGGTACAAGGCGGCGATGCTCTGCTCCGGCATGTTCAACGCCGGTCGCACCCAGGCGCAGGTGGAGGCGCTGGAGCTGACTGGGATTTATCCCGAGTATCAGCCTCTTGTCGCCGGAATGCCGGCAAAGATCATTCACACGACTGAAGCAGTGCAGGTCCAGGTCAGCTGGTCAGACACGATGCCGCCGCGCAAGGCGGTCTGGCATGACGATATCGGTTGCCAGCTTCAGCCCATCGGCGATCCGGCAGAGCCCGGCAACCTGCCCAATCTTCCGGTTCCGGCGGCACGGTCGGTGAAACTAAAATGGCCTGCGGGCGATCTGGTCGGGCGTGTCGAGCCACCGACGGCCCTTCGCGAGATTGGCGAACGCGCCTTTGCCGGCGGCTATGGTGAGGGAAGCCGGAGCGTGGGCCTGTTGGTCGTCAAGGACGGGCAAGTCGTTTCGGAACGATATGCAGACGGCTTCGGACCCCTGATCTCCAATCGGACGTGGTCCGTCGCGAAGAGTCTGTCGGGCACGCTGATCGGCATCGCCGTTCGTAAAAAGCTGCTCGACCCGACACAGCCCGCCCGGATTCCGGAATGGCAGGGAGATGAATATCATAACGATCCCCGCAAGAGGATTACGCTCGACAACTTGCTTCGGATGGCGAGCGGACTGCACAGCGATACGGCCGGAAATCGCACGGATGCGCTCTATATGGGCGCGACGACGGTCGGGCAGGAAACAGTGCACTGGCCGCTTGAAGCAGCGCCCGAAACCCGCTTCCGATACGCGAACAACGATATTCTGCTCGCCATCCGGTCTCTTCGGGAAGCCGCCGTCGACAGCTATCAATATGCAAATTTCCCCCGGGCCGAGCTTCTCGAGAAGATCGGCATGTATCACACCGTCATCGAGACCGACTGGCAGGGCAATTTCATCCTCTCCTCGCAGGTCTGGTCGACCGCGCGCGACCTTGCCCGGCTCGGGCTGCTATGGCTGAACGACGGCGTGTGGCAGGGGGAGCGCATCCTGCCCGAAGGCTGGGTGAAGTATATGACCACGCCGTCCGGTCCGCAGCCGGCC
>JAFEEY010000011.1 GCA_018240865.1 Pseudomonadota bacterium
CCGCCGCCGACCAGCGCCGCCATCGACGCGGAATGATGCGGGCTGCGGAACGGCCGGTTGCGCGAGATACGGCCGCTTTCCAGCGTCCCGGCCACGCTCGCCACCATCGAGACTTCAAGCGCTTCGGCCGCCGTCAGCTCCGGCAGCACGCCCGGCAGGCAGGCGGCCATCAGCGACTTGCCCGCGCCCGGCGGCCCGATCATCAGCAGGTTATGCCCGCCCGCCGCCGCGATCTCCAGCGCGCGCTTGGCGGTTTCCTGGCCCTTCACCTGCGACAGGCACGGCCCCGCCGCCGCTTCGGTCGCGTCGCCGGGCTGCGGCGCCGGCAGGAGCGCGGTGCCGCGCAGATGGTTGAGCAGCGACAGCAGGTCTGGCGCGGCGAGCACTTCGACCGATCCAGCCCAGGCCGCTTCGCCGCCTTGCGCGGCGGGGCAGATCAGTCCCAATCCCCGTTCCGAGGCATGCAGCGCCGCCAGCAGCACGCCCGGCGATGGCGCGACGCGGCCGTCCAGCCCCAGCTCGCCCACGATCACATAGTGGCTGAGCGTTTCGGCGTCGATCACGCCCAAGGTCGCGAGCAGGCCGAGCGCGATCGGCAGATCGAAATGCGAGCCTTCCTTGGGAAGGTCGGCCGGCGAGAGATTGACGGTGATATGCTTGGGCGGCAGCGACAGGCCCAGCGCGGCGATCGCGCTGCGCACGCGCTCGCGGCTTTCCGCGACCGCCTTGTCGGGCAGGCCCACGACCACGAATTTCGGCATGCCCGGCGTCAGCTGAACCTGGACTTCGACGGCCCGCGCCTCCAGCCCAAGATAGGCTGCCGTCGATACGATCGCGACCATATTTAGTGATTCTCCCCCTGAAACAGGCGCATAGGCGCAGTCATGGCGTCGTGTCGAGAGATCGCCTTGCGCCCGCGCGGCCGACGCCCCATGTGGCCCCTCGTGAAAGCGCCGCCCGATTCTGTTCTGCGTTACGTGTATCTGGGCCTGGGCTGGTTGCTGCTGGTGCTGACGCCGATCATCGGCGCTTTGCCGGGCCCGGGCGGCATTTTCCTGTTCGCGGCCGGCGCCGCGCTGCTGCTCAAGAATTCGAACTGGGTGAAGCGGCTCTATGCGCGCTACAGCCGCCGCTATCCACGCCATGGACGGCTGGCGGACAAGGTGCTGCGCCGCCCGAGCGCGCCGCGCGGCCGGGCGCGACCCAAGGAGGCCGGTCCGGCCGACAAGACCTTGCGTGCAAAGGCCCGTTCGCTGGTTGACTTTTTCTCCCGCCAGCCGTAACCGCGCCGCAACAGTGTGGCCGCCCTTGCCTGGCGGCCCTTTTTGTTCAGATTTTTGAGGAATGAGCGATGAAGCGCACGTTTCAGCCGAGCAACCTGGTGCGCAAGCGGCGCCACGGGTTCCGTTCGCGGATGGCGACGGTGGGCGGCCGCAAGGTGATCGCGGCGCGCCGCGCCCGCGGCCGCAAGACGCTGTCGGCCTGATAAGACTGACTCGCCGCGCGGATTTCCTCGCGGCGAATGCAGGCAAGCGGGCGCCGATGCCCGGCTTCGTCCTCCTCGTCCGCCCGCGCGGCGATGGCGATCCCGCGATTCGCTACGGCATTACCGTCACCAAGAAGATCGGCGGCGCCGTCATCCGCAACCGGATGAAGCGCCGCTTTCGCGCGCTTGCCGCCGAACTGCTGCCGGAGCGCGGACTGGCGGGCGCCGATCACGTGCTGATCGGCCGCGCTGGCGGCGTGGAGCGCGATTTCGGGCTTTTGCGCGGTGAGTTGGTCAAAGCGCTGACCAAGGTGCAGCGCACATGATTCGCGTTTTTCCGACAAGCCCAAATGCCGGCTTGGCTGAGCTTGTCGAAGCCTTCCCTTTCTTTTCTGTATCACCGGAAGAAGAAGGGAGGGCTTCGACAAGCTCAGCCAAGCCGGCGGATGGGTGGTGGCTTGGATGATGAAATCCGCCCTCATCGCCGCCGCCCGCTTCTGGCAGCGTTACCCGTCCGCGATCCTGCCGCCCTCGTGCCGTTACACGCCTTCATGTTCGGCCTATGCAATCGAGGCCGTGGAGCGCTATGGCGCGGCGAAAGGCGGCTGGCTGGCGGTGAAGCGCCTGTGCCGCTGTCACCCCTTTGGCGGGCACGGATACGACCCCGTCCCATGACTGGAGCAAATAGGCTTGGATAATCAGCGCAACATGATCCTCGCGATCGTGCTTTCAGCCCTTGTGCTGTTCGGCTGGAGCGCGCTGTCGGAGCGATTTTTCCCGACCGCCAATCCGCCCGCGACCAAAGTGGTGAACGGGAAGACAGTGCCGGTGGCCACGCCGACGCCGGGCCCGATCCCGGCCGCCGCCGCGCCCGCCGCGATCCGCGACCGCGCCGTAGTGCTGGCCGAAGGGCCGCGCGTGCGCATCGACACGCCCTCGGTCGCGGGCTCGATCAACCTGACCGGCGCGCGCGTCGACGATCTGGTGCTGAAACGGCACCGCGAGACGATCGCGAAGAATTCGCCGCCAGTCCGCCTGCTTTCGCCCGAAGGCGCGGCGGGCGCAGTCTATGCGCAATTCGGCTGGTCGGGGCAGGGCCTGGCGGTGCCGGGCAACGACACGGTCTGGCAGGCTGACGGGCAATTGCTCGCGCCGGGCAAGCCGGTCATGCTCAGCTGGACCAATGCCAGCGGGCAGACGTTCCGCATCCGGCTCTCGATCGACCAGAATTACATGATCACGGCGGAACAAAGCGTCGCCAATGCGGGCGCCGGCCCGGTCGCCGTGCGGCCGTTCGCGCTGGTCAAGCGCACCGGCGTCTCGGCCGACCCCAGCACCTGGACCCAGCATACCGGCCCGATCGGCGTGTTCGACGGCAAGGCCGATTACAGCATCAATTTCAAAGATCTCGACAGCGCCGGGCAGGCAGGCAAGAGCCTGACCTCGACCGGCGGTTGGCTGGGCTTTACCGACAAATATTGGCTGACCGCGCTCGTTCCCGCGCAGGATGCCAAAGTGAACGCTTCGTTCCGCACGGTCGGCGACAAGCTGTATCTTGCCGCGTTCACGCCGGTGGATCAGGCGATCGTGGCGCCGGGCAAGGCAGCGGTCAGCACGACCCGACTGTTCTCGGGCGCGAAGGAAGTCGCCGTCCTCCAGAGCTATGAGAATGACCTGAAGATCAACCAGTTCGACAAGGCGATCGACTGGGGCTGGTTCAGCTTCTTCGAGCGGCCGATCTTCGCGCTGCTCGACTGGCTGTTCAAGGCGGTCGGCAATTTCGGCGTCGCGATCATCCTGCTGACGCTCGTCGTGCGCGGCTTGATGTTCCCGATCGCGCAGCGCCAGTTCGCCTCGATGGCGGCGATGCGCGCGCTGCAGCCCAAGGTGAAGGCGCTGCAGGAGCGGCACAAGGAGGACAAGCAGAAGCTCCAGCAGGAAATGCTGGAGCTCTACAAGCGCGAGAAGGTCAATCCGCTTGCCGGCTGCCTGCCGATCGTGATCCAGATCCCGATCTTCTACGCGCTCTACAAAGTGCTGATGCTGACGATCGAGATGCGTCATCAGCCGTTCGCGCTGTGGATCAAGGATCTGTCGGCCCCCGATCCGGCGACGGTGATCAACCTGTTCGGCTATCTGGACTTCACGCCGCCGCATTTCCTGGCGCTGGGCGTGCTCCCGATCCTTCTGGGCGTCACCATGTTCATTCAGTTCCGCCTCAACCCGGCGCAGATGGACCCAGTGCAGCAGCAGGTCTTCTCGATCATGCCTTGGGTGTTCATGTTCATCATGGCGCCGTTCGCGGCCGGCCTGCAGCTGTATTGGACGGTCTCCAACATTCTCGCTATCGCGCAGCAGAAGTGGCTCTACAGCCGCTATCCGGCGCTGAAGGCGCAGGCGGGGCCGATCACGTCATAATGGCCGATCCCCAAAATCCGTTCGTGTCGAGCGAAGTCGAGACACGCTTCTCGACTTCGCTCGAAGCGAACGGGGAGTTGTTGGAGCAGGCGCGCAAGCTGTTCGCGGGGCCGATCGCGTTCCTGAAATCGGCGCCGGAGCTGAAATTCCTGCCCGGTCCGGACGCGCCCGAAGTCGCGTTCGCGGGCCGCTCGAACGTCGGCAAGTCGTCACTGCTGAACGCGCTCACCAACCGGGGCGGCCTCGCGCGCACGTCCAACACGCCGGGGCGGACGCAGGAGCTCAATTTCTTCGACGTCGGCGAGCCGCTGGTGCTGCGGCTGGTCGACATGCCCGGCTATGGCTTCGCCAAGGCGCCGAAGGACATGGTCCGGCGCTGGAAATATCTGGTCAACGACTTTCTGCGCGGCCGCCAGGTGCTGAAGCGTGTGCTGGTGCTGGTCGACAGCCGCCACGGCCTGAAGGATGTCGACCGCGAGCTGATGGAGATGCTCGACAAGGCGGCCGTCAGCTACCGGCTGGTGCTGACCAAGGCGGACAAGGTGAAAGCGACCGAGCTGGCGAAGGTCCGCGAGGCAGTGATGGCCGAAGCCCGCAAACACCCGGCCGCGCACCCGGATGTCATCGCGACGTCCAGCGAGAAGGGCATGGGGATCGCGGAGCTGCGCGCGGCGGTGCTGGAATCCGCGCTGACTTGACCCTGCGCGTCACCCCAGCGAAGGCTGGGGTCTCGTGCACAGGCGCAAAGATGCCAGCCTTCGCTGGCATGACGAGGATTGGATGCTAAAGCTCTTCATTGGCAACAAGGCCTATTCCAGCTGGTCGATGCGCGGCTGGCTCGCGGTCAAGCATTCCGGCCTTCCGTTCGAGGAAGCGACGGTGCCTTTGTTCGACGAGGACTGGAACAAGCGCCGCGAGGGCGACGAGTTCGCGCCCAGCCAGGGCAAGGTGCCGATCCTGTGGGAAGGCAATGTGGTTGTCTGGGATTCGCTGGCGATCATCGACTGGCTGGCGGACAAGGTCGGCCGCGACACTTTCTGGCCGGCGGACGAAGGCGCGCGGGCGATGGCGCGCTCGATGGCGGCGGAAATGCACTCCAGCTACCAGAATCTGCGGCGCGAGCTGACCATGAACGTGCGCCGGCAATATCCGCCGCGCCAGTATCCGCCCGAGGTGGTGCAGGAAATCGGCCGCATCCTGAGCCTGTGGGCGCAGGCGCGCGCGCGCTATGGCGGCACCGGCAAATATCTGTTCGGCGATTATTGCGCGGCGGACATCATGTTCGCGCCGGTAGCGACCCGCTTCGTCACTTATTCTGTGCCGCTACCGGGCTTCGCCGCGACCTATGTCGAGGCGCTGTTCACGCATCCGCACGTCCGCCAGTGGATCGAGGAAGCGCAGGACGAGATCTGGACGATCGAGAAATACGAACAGCCTGCTCAGCAATAGCCCCTCTCCCCAACGGGGAGAGGGCGACTCGCGCGCAGCGCGAGCGGGGTGAGGGGGGCGTAGCTGCGGACAGGGACATGTCAGGGGCATGTCGCAGCAGCGGAGCCCGGCTGCGAAGCAGCCGGTGAGCGAAGCGCAGCCAGCGTGGATGGGCCGTCCCCCCTCACCCTCCCACCGCTTCGCGGCGGGCCCCTCCCTCTCCCGGAACGGGAGAGGGGCTAAAAATCCGATCCATCCTTCCGCTTCTGTTTTCCGGAACCCGCGAACAGGTGCATGTCGATATCGGGATAGTGGCAGTCTGTCGCCGCCGGCCGCCCGATCGCGACGAATACGCAGTCGGCGCCGCTTTCGTTGATCAGCACATGGCCGTTGCCGTCATTCTTGGGAAAGGCGGCGATATCGCCCGCGCGCATCGGCGTGCGGCCCGAATCGTCGACCAAAGTCGCTTCGCCGGCGATCATCACCACCATCTCGTCCTCGCCTTCGTGCCAGTGGCGCTGGGACGACCAGGCGCCTGGCTTCAGCACGACATGGCTGGCGCCGAAATCGGTGATGCCGCCGGCCGGCGCGAGGCGGCGATACCAGCGCTCCTTCACCACATCGGCATATTCCGGCGGATAGCCGGTTGCGTTTGTCTGCGGGATTTGGTCGAGGTCGAGCTTGGGCATGGGAGGAAGGATGACCGACGCGGTGGAGCTTGCCAAGGCGCTGATCGTCTGCCCCAGCGTGACGCCCGCGCGGGGGGCGGTGTTCGACGCGCTGGAGGCGATGCTGGCGGGGCGCGGCTTCACCGTCGACCGCTTCACGGCGGGCGAAGCGCCGGACGGGCCGGTCGAGAATCTGCTGGCCTGGCGCGGGCAGGGCGCACCCCATTTCGCTTTTGCCGGGCATCTGGACGTGGTGCCGCCGGGCACTGGCTGGTCGGCGGAGCCGTTCGCGGCGGAAGTGCGCGGCGGCCTGCTTTACGGGCGCGGCGCGGTCGACATGAAAGGCGCGATCGCCGCCTTCGTGGCGGCGCTGCACCGGGTCGAACAGCGGCAGGGCACGATCAGCCTGATCATCACCGGCGATGAGGAAGGGCCGGCGATCTACGGCACCCGCGCGCTGATCGAGCGGATGGCGGAGCGCGGGCTGAAGCCGGATCTGTGCCTGGTCGGCGAGCCGACCTCGGTCCACCGGCTGGGCGACACGATCAAGATCGGGCGGCGCGGCTCGGTCAATATCTGGATCGAGGTGCCGGGCACGCAGGGCCATGTCGCCTATCCGCATCTGGCCGACAATCCGATTCCGAAGTTGGTGCGCGCGCTGGCGAAAATCGACGCGATCCGTCTCGACGACGGGACCGGCTGGTTCCAACCCTCCAACATCGAAGTCACCGACCTGGAGGTCGGCAATCCCGCGACCAATGTGATCCCGGCGGCCGCGAAGGCGCGACTGTCGATCCGCTTCAACGACCTGCACAAGGGCGACGATCTCGCCGCCCGCATCCGCGACATCGCGGTCGCGGAAGCCCCCAACGCGATCGTCACTCCGCGCGTTTCGGGGGAAGCTTTTCTGACCGAGCCGGGCGTGCTGTCGGCGATCGTGTCGGATGCGATCAGGGCGCATACCGGCCTGACGCCGGAGCTTTCGACCAGCGGCGGCACATCCGACTCGCGCTTCCTGTCGAAACTGTGCCCGGTGGTCGAATTCGGCCTGCCCAACGCGACCATGCACAAGCTGGACGAAGCGGTCGCGCTCGCCGACCTGGACGCGCTGACCGCGATCTACGCGGATGTGGTGCGCCGGGCGCTGGCCTGATCGTTCCCCGGCGAAGGCCGGGGCCCATTGCTGGGGCCTGGACCCCGGCCTTCGCCGGGGAGCACAAGCGGCGCTTTAGTGTAAAACGCTGTAGATCGACCAGGCGCTGGTCAGCACCACGAGGATGCCGACCATGGTCAGCAGCCCGCGCGCCGGAAGCTTCTTCACTAGCACCGCGCCGAATGGCGCCGCCACCAGTCCGCCGATCAGCAGGCCGATCGTCTGGAAGGTGAAAGCCTCCCAGCCGAGCGTCGAGAGAAAGGTCGCGGAAATCGTCGCGGTCAGGAAGAATTCGGCCGTGTTGACCGTGCCGATCGTCTTGCGCGGGCTGGTGCCTTGCGCGAGCAGGTTCGAGGTCACGACCGGACCCCAGCCGCCCCCGCCGGCCGCATCGAGAAAGCCGCCGACCAGGCCCAGCGGCGCGATATGGCGCGGCTCCCGGTGCGCGGCGCGGTGCCGCCACGCGCGGTAGAGGAGATAGACGCCGATCGCGCACAGATAAGCCATCACGAACGGCCGGGTAACGGCGGCGTCGATGTTGCTCAGCACATAGGCGCCCAATATCCCGCCGATCACGCCGGGCACGGCGAGCCGCACGAACAGCCGCCAATCGACATTGCGGTGGAGCGTGTGGCTGATGCCGGAAGCGGCGGTGGTGAAGGTCTCGACCACATGCACGCTCGCCGAGGCGGCGGCTGGAGAGAGGCCGACCACGCTCATCAGCAATGTCGAGTTGATCACGCCAAAGGCCATGCCGAGCGCACCGTCGACCAGCTGCGCGGCGAAGCCGATCGCGATGAAGGGCAGGAGATCCAGGAATTCGAATGCAGGGATAGGTCGCTCCCGTCGGTTATGCGGAACCGGTCTGCGTTGATGGCGCGTGTTCGGCAAGCACAGTTGCGCTTTGCGGGCGCAAAGCACGGATTCCATAACCGGCAATCCGCCCAAGCGTTGCCGATCATGGGTCCAAACCCTAAATAGGATGGCGCAGACGCAGGGAGGGACGGAGATGCCAGGCAGATTGGTCGAGTATCTGGACTCGATCCGTGCGCGCGACCCCGCGCCGCGCAGCCGCTGGGAAATCCTGCTCTATCCGGGCGTGCTGGCGGTGGCGCTGCACCGCGTCGCGCACTGGCTGTTCGAAGGCGAGCTGTTCTTCCTTGCCCGCTTCGTCAATCATCTCTCCCGATTCCTGACCGCGATCGACATCCATCCGGGCGCGAGGATCGGCCGCAACCTGTTCATCGACCATGGCTTCACGGTGATCGGCGAGACGGCGCTGATCGGCGACAATGTCACCATCTATCAATGTGTGACTCTCGGCGGCACCAATCCCGCCAACGGCGTCGCCGGCAAGCGCCACCCGACGCTGGAGGACGGAGTCATTGTCGGGTCGGGCGCGCAGGTGCTCGGCCCGATCACTGTCGCGAAAGGCGCGCGCGTCGGCGCCAATGCGGTCGTCACCAAGGATGTGCCGGAAGGTGCCGTGATGGTCGGCATCCCCGCCAAGCCGACGCTGATGGACGCCGAGGAATATCAGAAGGACTTCATGCCCTATGGCACGGTCTGTTCGGACCTGTGCGATCCGGCCGGCCAGCGGCTTGAAGGCATGAAGGCCGAGATCGACCGGCTCCAGGCGCGGATCGACGCGCTCCTCACTGAGCGCAAGCAGACCAGGACGGAGCGCCAAGACCTGTTCGGATGAGCAACGTCCACCCTTTTCCGGTATGGCAGCGGGGGAGCGGGCAGGTCGGGTTCGACCGGCCAGAACTGATGCGCATTCTCGATCTCTACGGGCGGATGGTGGCGGCGGGCCATTGGCGCGATTACGCGATCGACCTGGGGCGCGACGCGGCGGTGTTCAGTGCTTTCCGCCGCACCGCCGAGCGGCCCGAATTCCGGATCGAGAAGCGCCCCGCGCTGCGCTTGCGCCAGGGCCAATGGGCGCTGATCGGCGAAAACGGATCGGTGCTGAAGCGCGGCCATGAACTGGGCCCGGTCCTGGCGCCCGTCGAACGCCGGCTGCTGAAACTGGTGGAAGAATAAAACCTCTCCCCGGCGGGGAGAGGCGACTCAGCGAAGCTGAGCGGGTGAGGGGGATCGGCGCACGCTGACCTGACGCTGAACCCCCTCACCCAACCCTCTCCCCGCCGGGGAGAGGGCTTTTCGAGTTCAGGCGGTCTGGACCTTGACCGTCTCGATCTCATGCGCAGGCGGCACTTTCATCGCCAGCTTGTACGGCAGCCGCTCGACGATCAGCGCGCGGGCGCTGTGCCAGAAGGCGGAAAGCAGCAGCAGCGCCGATCCGATCACCAGCGCCGTCAGTGCGACATTGAGGCCGACCGCGCCGAGGGCCCGGAACAGTTCGGACAGCGCGAACAGCACATAGGCGAGCGAGGAGACCATCAGCGCCCGCCGGTCGATCACCAGCGCCACCACCGCCAGCAGCACATAGAGCAGCACGACGATGACTGCGCTGCCCATCGAAACGCGGCCGTCGAACACGCCGAGCATCTGGAACACAGGGTGCACGATCATCGGTGCGGCCAGCAGGTGGAGCCAGAAAGCCACGTCGGCGCGGCGCGTCGTGCGTTCGCGGTCGGAGGCATCCCACCACATCGCGAACAGGAACACGGCGATGCCGAGCGCGAAAGTCGCGGCAAGCAGAACGTCTCGCGTGATAGCGGAGTCGCCCACCGCGAACGCGATCAGCCCGATCACCATGCCGGCCGCGGTCGCGGCGCCGGCGGCGATCGTGATCGGCACGCGGAAGCGGCGCCAATGCGCCCAGGTCGCTCCAGCCGCGATCGCCGCCGAGGCCGCTATCACAAGCGCGGCGATGCGCTCGTCATGGCCCTGAAACGCGCTATCCCCGACGATCGAGGCGAGCGCGCAGAAGGCGGTCGCGAACACGCCGCCGGTAAAGGCGAGCAGCAGCAGAATGCTGGGCAATGCCATGCGCCGCTTCAGCGTGAAGAATTCGGCCAGCCCCCAGGCAGCGACAGCGACGAACAGGCCGGAACTGAGTGACGGCCCGCCATTGCCGAGCTTCGGCCCCACCGAATCGCCGATCCAGGCGAGCGCGACCAGCAGCAGCACGCTGGCGATCGCGACGAAAATATCGTTGAAGCCGGTCAGCAGCCGGAATTGTTCTTCATCGACGATCGGCGTCGGCGACTGTTCCGCCATGAAACGCCTGAGCGCGCCCGCCGCCTCGGGCGAAATCGCCCCGGCGGCGACCGCGCGTTCCAGATCCGTATCGCTGTACATTGTTCTGCATCCTCCCGTGCCCGGAGGATAGCATAAGTGTATTGGTGTAGCAATACAGTAAGAATGGCGCTGAACCGTCCGCCGGCTTGGCTGAGCTTGTCGAAGCCTTCCCTTCTTCTTCCGGCGATTCAGAAAAGAAAGGGGAGGGCTTCGACAAGCTCAGCCAAGCCGGTTTGGGGCGGGAGATTAAACTCACCCGCCCTGCAGCAGTTTCAGAATCGCCATGCTCTGCTCGGTGCCGGACTGGGGCACCGTCTCGCTTGTGCGGTCGATGATCCGGTCCCAGTGCGCGGCGACGCCTTCGGGCGTGCGCTCGCCCTCGGGCAAGAGCGCCCCCTTCGTCATCGTCACATAGGCGGCGTGGTAAGCGCCGGCTCCCGCGCCGATGATCATGTTGGTCGGCGCGTCTTCGCTGACGAGGTACAGCGCAGCGGGCGCGACATTGTCGGGCGAGAAGGCGGCGAACGCTTCGGGCGGGAAAATGTCCTCGGTCATGCGCGTGCCGGCGACCGGGGCGATGGTGTTGACGCGGATATTATATTTCGCGCCTTCGAGATGCAGCGTCTTGGTGAGCCCGGCGAGGCCGAGCTTGGCCGCGCCGTAATTGGCCTGGCCGAAATTGCCGTACAGGCCGGTCGAGGAGGCCGTCATCAGAATGCGGCCATAGGCCTGGTCGCGCATCGTATCCCAGACAGCCTTGGTGCAGTTGGCGGAGCCGTTCAGGTGGACGTCGACGACGAAGCGGAAATCCTCCGGCTCCATCTTGGCGAAGCTCTTGTCGCGCAGCACGCCCGCATTGTTGATGAGGATATGGACGCCGCCCCAGCGTTCCTTCGCCTTCGCAACCATCTCGACCATCTGGCCGTAATCGGTGACGCTGCCGCCGTTCGACATCGCCTCGCCGCCCAGCGCCTCGATCTCCTCAACGACCTTCAGCGCGGCGTCGGAATGGCCGGTGCCGTCGCGCGATCCGCCGAGATCGTTGACCACCACCCTGGCCCCGCGCCGCGCGAGTTCGAGCGCATAGGCGCGGCCCAGGCCGCCGCCCGCGCCGGTGACGATCGCGACGCGGTCCTTGAAAGAGATGGTCATATGAAAAGAGCCTCCCGAAACTGGTTCGGAAGGCTCTTTGTCGATTGCGGGCCGGGCCCGCAAGCCGTCTTAGCGGCGCTTGTGCCGGCGATGGGCGGGCGGCCCGCCCTTGGTATCGGACTCACGCGCCGAGCTTTGCTGGCAATGATCGGTCACGGTGCGCGAGCAGCGCGGATAGGGGCCGGTGCTCGCGGGCGGCGCGGTCATGTTGCCGCCTTCCTGCGTCACGATCGTGCCCGAGCCGGTCGTCGTCGTGCTGGCCGGGGGCGGAGCCATCGTATCCCCCGGTTGCATGGTCGAGCCGGCCGGCGGCGTCATGGTTTCGGGCGACGCTGGGGCGGGGGCAGGAGCCGGCTCGGTCGTCGTCGCGGGCGGCGCCGGCGGAGTCGTCGGCTGCTCGGTCTGCGCGAAGGCGACGCCGCCGATCATCAACGCGGATGCCAGAAGAATGCTTTTCATACTCAATCTCCTCGGTTGCGCGCGGTTCCTTGGGCCGCGCGCGTCAAAGCCGCGTGCCCAAAAAGCGCGACGCGCCGGGGGTGTAACGAAAGACTCGAAGAGCGGTTTCCGCCCAAAACGAAGAATCTACGCCGCCAGCCCTTCGAACTGGAGCCGGGCGAGGCGGGCATAAAGGCCGCCGGCCGCGGTCAGCGTGTCATGGGTGCCTGCTTCGACGATCTTGCCTTCGTCCATCACAATGATCCGGTCCGCCGCGCGGACGGTCGCGAGTCTGTGGGCGATGACGATCGTGGTGCGGTTCTCCATCAGCCGTTCCAGCGCATCCTGCACCAGCCGTTCGGATTCGGCGTCCAATGCGCTGGTCGCTTCGTCGAGCAGCAGGATCGGCGCGTCGCGCAGGATCGCGCGGGCGATGGCGAGCCGCTGCTTCTGCCCGCCCGACAGCCTTGCCCCGCCTTCGCCCATGAACGTATCGAGGCCCTGGGGCAGCGCGCGCAGGAAGGATTCGGCATTGGCGGCGCGCGCGGCGGTCCAGAGCTCGTCGTCGCTCGCGTCCCAACGGCCATAGCGCAGATTGTCGCGCGCGGACGACGCGAAGATCACCGTCTCCTGCGGCACCATCGCGAGCCGCGCGCGGACCGCCGCCGGATCGGCCTCGCGCAGGTCGACGCCGTCCAGCTTCACCGCGCCCGACTGGGGATCGTAGAAGCGCTGGGCGAGCTGGAGCAGCGTCGACTTGCCCGCGCCCGACGGGCCGACCACCGCCACTGTCTCCCCGGGCGCAATGTCGAGCGAAAAATCGTGAAGCGCGCTGGTGTCCGGGCGCGTCGGGTAATGGAAGATAACGTGGTCGAAGGTCAGCCGGCCCTGCGGCGGCACGGGCAGCGGGACCGGATGGACAGGGGCTATGATCTCGGGCCGTTCCTGCAGCAGCTCGGCGAGGCGACCGGCGGCGCCGGCGCCGCGCAGCAGGTCGCCGTAAACCTCGGTCAGCGAGCCGAACGCACCCGCGACCAGCCCGCCGGTCAGCACGAAGGCGGCGATCGAGCCGCCGCTCAGCCGGCCTGCCGCGACATCGGCGACGCCTTCCTTCAACACGAGCGTGATCGAGCCGAAGATCAGCGCGATCACGATGGCGGTCATGATCGCGCGAACGAAGATGCGGCGCTTGGCGACGCTGAACGTCGCTTCGACGGCGCCGCCGAAGCGCGTTTTCTCGCGCTCTTCCTGCCCGAATGCCTGGACGATCTTCATCGCGCCCAATGTCTCGGCGACGATCGCGCCGACATCGGCGATCCGATCCTGGCTGGCGCGCGAGAAATTGCGCACGCGCCGGCCCATCACCACGATCGGGATCACGATCAACGGAATGCCGAGCATCAGCGATCCCGCAAGTTTGGGTGCCAGCACGAACAGATAGACGATGCCGCCGATGCCGGTGAAGGTGTTGCGGAGCGCCACCGAAACGGTAGTGCCGACGATCTGTTCGATGACGGCCGTGTCCGACGTCATCCGCGACGCGATCTCGGACGGCCGGTTCTCCTCGAAGAAACGCGGCGCCAGCGTCACCAGATTGGCGTGCACGGCGCGGCGGATGTCGGCGACCACGCGCTCGCCGAGCCAGGAAACGAAATAGAAGCGCAACGCGGTCGCCACCGCCAGCACGCCGACGATCATCAGCAGATAAGCAAAGGCGTGGCTGACCGTCGCCTGGTCGCCGCCGCTCGAAAAACCGCGGTCGATCACGCGCTTGAAGCCATAGGGAATGGCGATGGTCGCGCTCGAGGCGATCACCAGCGCGGTCCCGGCGCAGGCGATATGGCCCGGATAATGCGCGGCATAATGCCAGACCATGCCGAGATTGCCGAGCCTGCGCGCTTTCGGCTCCGTATCGAGTTCCTGCCCCATGGAGCTGCGCCTAGCAGGCTGGCAACGCTGTCTCAACTCGCCGCATCTGTGCGCTGCGCCATTGCCTCGCGCGGCAGATTGATACAAATCGGTGACGAAGCGTTCAGGGGTGGGCGCTATAGGGAACGCTGATGCTCTACGACGCCTATGAATTCCAGCGCTCGCTGCTCGCCAGCGCCAGTGCCTTCGCCAATGCAGGGGCCGAGCTGCTGCAAAATCCGGCCAATCCCATGGCTTATTTCGGCGGCGGGCCGCTGATCGCCTCGGCGCTCGAAGTTTTTGCCCACGCCGCCGCGCCGCGCGGCAAGCCGGAATTCGGCCTGACCTCCACGACGGTGGATGGCCGCAAGGTCGTGGTCGAGGAAGAAATCGTCCTTCGCAAGGCCTTCGGCCAGCTCAAGCGCTTCCGCCGCGAGGGCGTGGAAGGCGGCCAGAAATTGCTGATCGTCGCGCCGATGTCCGGCCACTACGCCACGCTGCTGCGCGGCACGGTCGAGCGGATGCTGCCGAAGCATGATGTCTACATAACCGATTGGCGCGATGTGAAATTGGTGCCGCTGGAGGAAGGCAGCTTCGATCTCGAGGATTATGTCGATTATCTAATCGAGTTCCTGGAAGCGATCGGGCCGGGCGCGCACATGCTCGCCGTCTGCCAGCCTTCGGTGCCGAGCTATGCCGCTGCGGCGCTGATGGCAGCGGGCAAACATCCGTGCCGCCCGCGCACGCTGACGATGATGGGCGGGCCGATTGATACCCGCGAGGCGCCGACAGCGGTCAACACGCTTGCCACGCAGCGTCCGCACGCCTGGTTCCAGCAGAATGTGATCGCGACCGTGCCGTTCAGCTATCCGGGCGCGGGGCGGAAAGTCTATCCCGGCTTCCTGCAACTCGCCGGCTTCATGTCGATGAACCTTGGCGATCACCTGATGAGCCATTGGGAGATGTTCAAGCATCTGGTCCAGGGCGATGGCGAAAGCGCGGATCGCACCAAGGAATTCTATGACGAATATCGCGCCGTCTGCGACATGACGGCGGAATTCTATCTGGAGACGGTCGACCTCGTCTTCCAGCGCCATGCGCTGCCGAAGGGCGAATGGGTGCATCGCGGCGTCGCTGTGGATCCGGGCGCGATCAGGGATATCGGCCTGCTCGCGATCGAAGGCGAACGCGACGACATTTCCGGCATCGGCCAGACCAAGGCGGCGCTGACGCTCGCGACCAATCTTCCCAAGGCGCAGAAGAAATATCTGCTCGCCGAAGGCGTCGGCCATTACGGCATCTTTAACGGCAGCAAATGGCGCGACCGCATCGCGCCGGTCGTCGAGACCTGGATCGCCAAGCACGCGGCCTGAGCCACCCCCCAACCGTCATCCGAACTTGTTCCGGGATAAGGGGGAGGCAGGCGTGCCGTCGGAGAATAGACACCAGCGTCCCGCGGCGGCGCTCTTGTCCCGAAACAAGTTCGGGATGACGGATTGAGCGGCTAGCCGAGCGCCGGGGAAATCGCCGCATTGGGTCTCGCCAGCGGGCCGTAAGTGGCGTGGACAAGAAAACCGCCTGCTGCACGGATCAGGACGAAACTGGAACGGCTCTGCCGGGTTATGCTGCCGCTGGAGGTCTCATATGAAGAAACTGATGATTGCCACCTCGATCGCCGTCGCGCTCGCGCCCGTCGCGGCGACATCCGCTGATGCCCGCACCTACCGGGCGCGGCATTCCTATCACCATCGCGGCTGCGTGCGCGGCCATGGCACGACCGGCCTGCTGGTTGGCGGCGGTGCGGGTGCGCTGATCGGCAGTGCCGTGACGCATGGCGCGGCCGGCCCGATCATCGGCGCGGCAGGCGGCGCGCTGCTCGGCCGCCACATCCAGCGCCACCGCTATTGCCGCTGAGCAAAAAGGGCGCTGCCGGCTGATCCGGCAACGCCCTTTTTCAGAAGACCGGTCGAGATCAGCTATAGCTGACGCTCGTCTTGCGGACCCGACGGCGCATGGCGGCGCCGACAAAGCCGAAGCCCGCGATCATCATCGCCCAGCTGGAAGGTTCCGGCACCGCCAGATAATCCCACAGGATGCGGGCGGTCGATTTCCGGTAGTCCGGATTCGCCAGGATATCGAGGCTGAGGTTCCAACCCATCGCGTCGAAGATAGCGAGGTCGTTCGACGTCACGATCGCCAGCTGGCAGAGACCGCCGGTCGGGTCGAGAATGCCGATCTGCGGCTCGAGCAGTTGGGTGCAGTGCACGCCATCATGGATGCGGGCGCCCTCGCGCCAGTGCGAGGTCTGGAAGCCGTCCGGCCCCGCCGAGAAGAACGAGTTGCCGAACAGGTTGGTGGTGCCGCCGTCGATCGAGAAATAGGGATCGCCGCCCCAGGTGTTGTTCCAGGCGCCGTTCTTGTAGCGGAACATGTCCGTATTGGTCGGGCGCGAATTGAGCGTCGTATTCTGGCCCACCGCGCTGGTAAAGCCGAGCGCATGGCCCATTTCGTGGACCGCGACGCCGACGAAATCGGACGCGACCGACTGGAAGCCGTCGCGCGTGTCGAAATCGAACGGCCGTGCGCTGTTGAAGCGGATCGTCGCGTCGATCGCCGTGGCAGTGCCGGTGTAAAGGCCGAGCGCCTTTTGCACTGTGTTGTTCAACGTCACATTGGCGTTCGTGAAGGTCGCCAGATGCCCGGGCGCCACCGCGATCGCATCGAGTGCAGTGGTCGCGTCGGCGGTCAGGGCATTGCGCCAGGCGACCTGCGTCTTCTGGCCCGACGCGCTGGACGTCGAGCCAAGCGTGTTGGGATCGAAGCCCTGCGTTGTGAAACCGACATTGAAGTTCAGCGTCACATCGTCGGTGAGCACTGATTCCCAGTAGCGGGCAGCGGCGGAAAAGCCGATATAGGCGGCCGTGCCTTCTTCGACGCCGCCGGTGTTGATCAGGTTGATCTTGAGCGCCTGGGCGCTGGTGGCGGTGCCGATCGCCAGAGCAAAGGCGGCGGCATAAGCAAACGAACGACGTGAGACCATGATATCCCCCTTGATCCGGCGGACGCTACCCTCTGCGCCCGGAATCATAGGGTTAATCGAACATTACAAGATTGCAATGATTGTCATAAACCGGCTGCCGAACCCTTCGACAAGTCCGCGCCGGAACGATACAGCGGCGGCGAGACGGGACATTTCATGAGCATCATCCACAATATCATCGCGGTTCTCGCGAGTTTCATCATCGCGGTCATTTCCTGGGGCGGTTATTTCGGCATCGCGCTGCTGATGGCGATCGAGAGCGCCTGCATTCCGCTGCCGTCGGAGATCATCATGCCGTTCGGCGGCTATCTGGTCTCGACCGGCGAGCTGAACCTGTATCTGGTGGCGACCGCCGGCGCGATCGGCTGCAATCTCGGTTCGATCCCCGCCTATGAACTCGGCAAACATGGTGGCCGCCCGGCGATCATCCGCTGGGGCAGATATGTCCTGCTCGATACCTACGACCTCGATCTCGCCGAGCGTTTCTTCGCGCGGTTCGGCAGCCTTGCCGTGCTGATCGCGCGCATGTTGCCGATCGTGCGCTCCTTCATCGCCTTTCCGGCCGGCATCGCCCGCATGCCGCTCGGCAAATTCCACATCTACACCTTTATCGGCTCCTGGCCTTTCTGCTTCGGCCTGGCCTGGATCGGCATGGTGCTGGGCAAGGCGTGGGACAGCGATCCGCGCGTCAAGGAATGGTTCCACCGCTTCGACGCCGTGATCGTCGCGGCGGGTCTGGTCGTCGTCGCCTGGTTCGTCTGGACCCGCTGGCAGCGCCGCGCCCGTTAGGGCGACCCTCGTCATCCCGAACGTGTTTCGGACAAGGGTAACGCGGCTATAGAATCTCCTTCACCTTCTCCGCCGGGCGGCACAGGCGCGTGCCTTTTTCGGTTTCGACCAGCGGGCGCTCGATCAGGATCGGATCGGCGGCCATGGCCGCCAGGATCGCGTCGTCGCTCGCTCCCGCCAGCGCGGCCGCGGCGGCTTCCTTGACTCTTAGCCCTTCGCGTGGCGTGATGCCCGCGCGTGCATAAAGGCCGGCGAGCTCATCCTTGGAAGGCGGGCTCTTCAGATAGTCGATCACGGTGACGTCGACCCCGGGTTCAGCCTCGAGCATGGCGAGCGCGTCGCGCGAGGTTCCGCAGCGAGGGTTGTGATAGATTGTCGCCTTCATGCTGCCCGATCCAGCACAAAGGATCTGGATCGGCAAGCCGGTTGCTGCGTTTCCGCAAGACGGAGGCCGCGATGAAACGGTCCCGATATGAAAAGTGGGACACACGCGATATGGAACTCGAGGAGGCGCAGGAAAAGCTGCGCCGCAGCGAAGAGCTTTATCGCTATGTCCTCCAGCTGAGTTCGCTGCTGCCCTGGACCGCGGACAAAAACGGCCGCATTCTCTGGGCCGGTTCGCGCTGGACGACCTGGACCGGTGGAGACATCGGCACTGCGCTCGGCGAAGGCTGGGAGGATTTCATCCATCCCGACGACCGGGAACGGATCACTTCATCCTGGCGCCAAACGGTCGCGACCGGTAACCGCTTCGACGGGGAATGGCGGGTGCGGACCGAGGACGGCACCTATCGCTGGATGCACGCGCGCGCCACCAAGCGCGCGGATGCCGATGACGACGGCATCGTCTGGTACGGCACGCTGGAGGATGTGCACGATCACAAGGGCGCACTCGATTCATATTATCGGGCGCAGGCGACGCTGGCGCGTTTCTCCCGATTGAGCGCGATGGGCGCGATGGCGACGGCGATCGGCCATGATCTCAATCAGCCGCTGACGGCGATCGTCCATTATGTGCGCGGCTGCAAAAGGCTGCTCGCGCATGTCGAGGGCACCGGCAAGCGCGATCTTGCCGATGCGCTCGACGATGCGGATCGCAGCGCGGTCAGGGCCAGCGACATCGTCCGCCGCGTGCGGGAGTTCGTCACGCGCGGCACGATCGAGACGCGACGCGAGAATCTGGAGGCTTTGATCGACGAAGCGGTCAGGTTCGTGCTCGCCGACCCGCCGGCGCTGGGCATCGTTTGCGAGATCAAGATCGAAACCGCTTGCTCGGTCATGGCCGATCGCGTCCAGATCCAGCAGGTTCTGGTCAACCTGATGCAGAATGCGGTGGAGGCGATGCAGGGCCAGCCGCGGCGCAAGCTCATCATCCGCACCGCCAACGGCCGCGACGATGTCTGCCAGGTCTCGATCGAGGATACGGGGCAGGGCATCGCGCCCGGGATCGGTAACCGCGTCTTCGATCCGCTCTATACGACGCGCGGCAACGGCATGGGGGTGGGCCTGGCGATCAGCCGCACGATCGTCGAGGCGCATGGCGGCGCGATCTGGCACGAGCCGGCACCGGACGGGGGGACCGTCGTTTCCTTCACCTTGCCCCGGGCACGCGATTGACATGCGCGGGGCAAATCTTTCTCGACAGGCAAGAGCAGACTGATGACGATCAACGAACAAAGCGCCACCGATGGCGATCGCGCGCCGGACCCGATCGTCTATGTGGTCGACGATGAAGGCGAGGTTCGGCGGTCGCTCGGCTTTTTCCTGAAGACGGTGGGCTTTCTGCCGCGACCCTATCTGAGCGGTGAGGATTTTCTCTCCGATGCCGCCGATCTCGCGCCGGGGTGCGTGCTGCTCGACGTGCGCCTGGGCGGCATCAGCGGACTGGACGTGATCGAGGCGCTGGGGCCGGGGCGATGCCGGCTGCCGGTGATCGTGATGACCGGGCATGGCGATGTCGCCATGGCGGTCAAGTCGATGAAGCTAGGTGCGATCGACTTTCTCGAAAAGCCGTTCGAGGAAGAAGCTCTGGTCGCAGCGCTGAAGCGGGGGTTCGAGCTGCTTGCCCACCGCGCCCACGCGGAAGAGGAGCGGCGCGATGCCGAGCGGCTGATGGCCGCGCTCTCCCCGCGCGAGCGCAACGTCCTGTCGCTCCTTTCCGAAGGCAAGTCGAACAAGGAAGTGGCGCTGGAGCTGGATCTGAGCGTCCGCACGGTCGAAATGCACCGGGCGGCGATGTTCGATCGTTTGAGCGTCCGGTCGCTGCCCGAGGCGCTCCGTATCGCGTTCCGCGCGGGCATCGACCTTGGCAATGGTAGCCCCGCTCTCGCCGAATAGCGATTTCGTCGACATCGCTGCCCGGCTTGTCGACAGCCATCTGGCGCCGGCGACTCGGCCATGCGCAGATGCCGCGCATGGCCGAGTTCGAGTATCTCCAGTATCAGGCCCGCAAATGCCGCACGCTCGCGAGCGGGCTCAGCAACCGCGAGGATATCCGCAAGCTCGAAGAGCTGGCGCGCGAGCTGGAGGCGAAAGCGCGGATCGCCGAAAAGGCGGCGGCTCCGCCCGGAACCACCGCCGCTTTCTAAGACTTTCTCGTCATTGCGAGCGGCGCTGACACGCCTCGGCGATGACAGCCAGGTCAGGCCAGATTCAGCGCGGGAAGCCGCCCTGCCCCGCCGGTGATCTCCACCGGCGCACCAAGGCTCATGCGGCGCTTGACCCAGTCGCGGATCATTTCCGCCGAGGTGTGGTCGACCGCTTTCAACGCGCTGACATCCAGCTCGACGGGGGAGGCGGGCGGCGTTTGCTCAAGTGCCGCCGAGAGCTTGGGAAGGGTCAGGAAGCTCGCCACGCCATCCAGCCGGATGGCATGCGCCTCTCCGTCTCGAGCCGCGGATACGCGCAGCTTCAGCCGTCGAGCGTGGGGCAGAAGCTCGAGCAGCGACAGAGCGATACCGACCAGCACGCCGGTCAGCAGGTCTTCGGCCACGACCACGATCAGCGTCGTCGCCCAGATGATCGCGGGCAGCAGGCCGTAAGTCTTCAAGAGGTTCGCGACATGGCCGACATGGACCAGCCGCCAGCCGGTCACGACCAGCACGGCCGCGAGCGAGGCCATCGGGATTTCCCGCAGCAGCCAGGGAAGCAACGCAACAAACGCAAGAATCCAGACGCCGTGCAGGATCGTCGACGCCCGGGTCAGCGCCCCGGCCTGGACATTGGCCGAGCTGCGGACGATCACGCCGGTCATCGGCAGCGATCCGGCGACACCGCACAGCAGGTTGCCGACGCCCTGGGCGCGCAACTCCTTGTTATAGTCGGTGCGCACGCCATTGTGCATCTTGTCGACCGCCGCCGCCGACAGCAGCGTCTCGGCGCTGGCGATGAAGGCGATTGCGACGGCGGACACCAGCAGCGCCGGATTCGCCCAGCTGCCGAGCAGGTCGGCGGGCAGCGAGACCGCGCTGGCGATGTTCGACGGCACGTCGACGCGCGCGACCGGCAGGCCGAACGCGAAAGCGGTGAGCGTGCCCGCGAGCACGCCGACCAGCGCGCCCGGCACCAGCTTCATGGACTGCGGGCGGAATTTCTCCCAGCCCAACATAAAGGCGATCGTGAGCACGCCGACCGCGAACGCCAGCTCGGCGGAGGCCAGCGTGCCGTCGGGCGACAGGCCGAGCAGGCGGCCGGGCATCGCGGTCAAATTGGCGAGGCCATTGGGCAGCGGCTTGGCGTCGAACAGCACATGGAATTGGCCGACGACGATCAGCACGCCGATGCCGGCGAGCATGCCATGGACGACGGCGGGCGAGATCGCGCGGAACCAGCCGCCGACCTTCAGCACGCCGGCGATCAGCTGGATCGCGCCGGCAAGGATCAGCACAGGGCCGAGCGCCGAGAGCCCCAGGTCGCGGACCAGCTCGAAAATGATGACGGCCAGGCCGGCGGCTGGGCCGCTGACCTGGAGCGGGGAACCTGCGAGGGCGCCCACCACGATACCGCCGATAATGCCTGTGATCAGGCCTTTTTCCGGCGGCACGCCCGATGCGATGGCAATGCCCATACAGAGCGGCATCGCGACAAGGAAGACGACGATCGAGGCGGCGAAGTCGCGTGGCGCCGCCGCCAGCGACGGCATCGACACGCCGGGTTTCAGGGCAGTCGCGGTCATTCCGCGGCCTCCGCGTAGGCGGGCTGTTCGGCCGCGCGGCGCGGCTGGGCGGCAAGCGCGACCGGGATCGGCTGGTCATGCTCGATCTGTCGGAAGCGGCCGGTATCGCCGTCCAGCGCCAGCACGCCGCCGGCCTGGATGTCGAAATACCAGCCATGCAGCGTCAGCTCGCCGCGCGCGATGCCGGCCGCGACCGACGGATGGGTGCGCAGATGGGTCAGCTGGACGACGACATTTTCCAGCGCCGCCGTGCGCGCGCGATCCTCGGGCGCGATGTCGGGATAGCTGGTCTCGACGACCTGCCGCGCGGCGGTGCTGTGGCGCAGCCAGGCGGCGACGTTGGGCATGCCGTCCATCATCGCCGGGTTCATCAGCGCCTTCATCGCGCCGCAGTCCGAATGGCCGCAGACGATGATGTCGCGCACGCCGAGCGCCTCGACCGCGAATTCCACGGTCGAGGTGACGCCGCCATTGGCCTGGCTGAACGGGGGGACGATGTTGCCGGCGTTCCGGCACACGAACAGGTCGCCCGGCTGCGCCCGCATGATCTCTTCGGGCACGACGCGCGAATCGGCACACGAAATCATCAGCGCCTTGGGGCTCTGGCCCTTGGTCGCCAGCCGCTCGTACAGATCGGATCGGATGGGAAAGACGTCGCGCTGGAAATCCAGAACACGGCCGATCAGTTCATTCACAACGGTTCTCCTTGGGGATTACCGCGGTGAATTAACGGCCGGTTTTTGCTGGCGTCGGGCTGACGTGTAAGGAATTATTGCTGTGGGGCGGGAGTGAATGTTCGTCATCGCGAGGCGCGTAGCGCCGTGGCGATCCAGTCGGCGCTGTCTGGATTGCCGCGCCCTTCGGGCTCGCAATGACGATTGCGTGCCTAGGAGCGCCGCAACACGATTTCTGCGCTCAGCCCGCCTGCCGGCCGGTTGCGCAGCGTCAGCGTGCCGCCTTCCAGCTCCACCGCGCGGGCGACGATGGCGAGGCCGAGGCCGAAGCCGACCGTGTCGCGCGGGCGGGCGCTGTCGAGGCGGACGAACGGCTTGGTCACTTCCTCAAGCTTGTCCTCGGGCAGGCCCGGGCCGTCATCCGCGACGCCGATCATGACGCCGCCGGGCGTTTCGCTCAGCGTCACCACTGCGTTGCCGCCATAATGCAGCGCATTCTCGATCAGATTGCCGACCGCGCGTTTCAGGCCGATCGGGCGGACAGTCATTTCCAGATGCACCGGTCCCTCGTAACGCGCATCGAAGCCGCGATCGGTCGCGTCATCGACCAGCGTTTCGCACAGGATCGCGACGTCGGTCGGGACGGCAGGCTCGGGATCGCTGTCGCCCCCTAAGAAAGCGAGCAGCGATTCGATCATCGCTTCCATCTCGCCGATATCGGTCTCGATCGCGCCGCGCGTCTCGGCATCATCCACGCCTTCCGCGCGCAGCCGCAGCCGGGCGAGGGGGGTGCGGAAATCATGGCCGACCGCGGCGAGCGCCTGGGTGCGGTTGTCGATCAGCTGGTGGATGCGCTCCTGCATCCGGTTGAAGGCGCGGATCACGGTGACGACTTCGCCAGGCCCTTCCTCCGGCACATGCGCTTCGCCGCCATGCCCAACCCGGTCGGCGGCGATCGCGAGACGGCGGAGCGGCCGGAGCACGATCCGGACCAGCAGGCCCGCGATCAGCATCAGCCCCAGCGCCGGGATCAGCGCGAGCAGCACGCGCTCGGTCGCGAGATTGAGGCCCGTGACCGGCTGCAGCGTCTCGAAATAAAGCCAGGAGCCGTCGTGCAGCCCCATGATGCCCGCCACCGCCGATTTGCGGCCGGGCGAGACCAGCCACATCCTGATCGAATGGGTGCGCAGCGCCGGCTCCCAGGCGAGCACTTGCGCGCGCATGCTGTCGAGCGTGGGCGCGATCGCCGGGCTGTGCGGTTCGGCCGGGCTCCAGCGGATCAGATAGCGGTCGGTGGTCAGCTCGCCGGCCATGCCGGGCCGTTCCGCGAACGGCCGCTCGCTGATCAGCCGCTCGACGATCACCAGATGCTCGGCCAGCCGCCGCGCCTCGTCGTCGCGCACCGAGAATTGGCTGGCGCGCTCGTAAAGGAGCGTGCTGATGCCGAATTCGATGATGACGGTCAGCAGCAGGATCGCGACCAGCCGTCCGATCAACCCGGCCGGGGCGCGCAGCCGGCTCAATCGCGCTCCACGGGCACGTTCAGCATATAGCCGACGCCGCGCACGGTCAGGATCGGCGCTTCTTCGCCGGACCCGGAAAGCTTGCGCCGCAACCGGCTGATCAGCACGTCGATGCTGCGGTCCGAGCTGTCGCCCAGGCGCGCGCGGGACAGCTCGATCAGCCGCTCGCGCGCGATCACGCGGCCGGCATTGTCGCACAGCGCATTCAGCAGATCGAACTCGGCGCCGGTCAGGTCGACGATCGCGCCGGTCGGCGATTTCAGCTCGCGGCGCGGCAGGCTCATCGTCCAGCCGCCGAAGCGCAGCGTACCGGATCGCTCGCCCCGTTCCCCGGCGGCGAGCGGCGGGCGGCGCAGCACCGCGCGGACCCGCGCGACCAGCTCGCGCGTGCCGAACGGCTTGGCGATATAATCGTCGGCGCCCAGCTCAAGGCCGACGACGCGGTCGGTCTCGCTGCCCTTGGCGCTGACGAAGATGATCGGCGCATCGCTTTTCTGGCGGAGCGAGCGGCACAGATCATAGCCGTTGGTGCCGGGCAGCATCACGTCCAGCAGCACGCAATCCACCGGTCCGTTGTCGAATGCCGCCCACATCTCGGGCGCGGCGGACGCGGCCTGCACGGCGAAGCCATTTTCCTTCAGCGCCCGCGTCATCAGCGTGCGCAGCGCCGGATCGTCTTCGACAAGCAGGATGGTGGGTGCCGTCACGCCGCGCGGAGGTAAGTCGCGCGGCCCGGATGGTCAATACAACCTTCCCTCGCGAATGATCTCGTCATCGCGAGGCGCGTCAGCGCCGCGGCGATCCAGCGTCAGCGCTGGATTGCCGCGCGGCCTCGCCGCTCGCAATGACGATTCAGGGCGATGTGCCGCGTCTAGAAACTCACCTTGCCGGTCACGCCGTAAGTGCGCGGTTCGCCGCGTTCCACCACTGCGGTCTGGAAGAAATCGAAGATGCGGTTGTCGATATAGCCAGTGTCGAACAGATTGCGGACCCAGCCCGCGAGCTGCCAGTTGCGGCCCTCCAGCGCCGCCCGCGCGCC
>JAFEEY010000120.1:0-20085 GCA_018240865.1 Pseudomonadota bacterium
CGTCACCGGTGATCACGCGCTGGCCGAGCGATTCGTGACCCTGTTCCCGCTGCCGGCCAAGCTCTGACTTGGGTTGCAGTGCAGCACAAGCAAGCTTAACGCTTCCGCGATTCCCCAGGACAGCCCATGACCGACATCGCGAACACCCAGCCCGACAATCGTGACAGCACTCTGCTGGCCGTGCCTGACAAGCAGATCAGTGTGCGCGAAATGTTCGGCATCGACAGTGACATGACTTGCCCGGCCTTCAGCGAGGCTGACGAGCGCGTTCCCGATCTGGATCCTGCCTATGTGTTCGATCCGGACACGACGCTCGCGATCCTGGCAGGCTTCGCGCACAATCGCCGCGTGATGGTCCAAGGCTATCACGGTACCGGCAAGTCGACTCATATCGAGCAGGTCGCCGCGCGCCTGAATTGGCCCTGCATCCGTATCAACCTCGACGCGCATATCAGCCGCATCGATCTGGTCGGCCGCGACGCGATCGTGCTGCGTGACGGCCAGCAGGTGACGGAGTTCCGCGAGGGGCTGCTCCCATGGGCGTTGCAGCACCCGGTGGCGCTGGTCTTCGACGAATATGACGCCGGCCGTCCGGACGTGATGTTCGTGATCCAGCGCGTGCTGGAGACCGAGGGCAAGCTGACTCTGCTCGACCAGAACCGCGTCATTCGCCCCAATCCCTGGTTCCGCCTGTTCGCGACCGCCAACACAGTGGGTCTTGGCGATACCAGCGGGCTCTATCATGGCACCCAGCAGATCAATCAGGGCCAGATGGACCGCTGGAACGTGGTCGTCGGCCTCAATTACCTGCCTGCCCAGGTCGAGGCGCAGATCGTCATGGCCAAGTCGGGCGAATATGATCAGCCCGAGGGCAAAAAGACGGTCGAGAACATGGTCAAGGTCGCCGAGCTGACCCGCCAGGGCTTCATCGCCGGCGACATTTCGACGGTTATGAGCCCGCGCACCGTCATCACCTGGGCGCAGAACGCGCTTATCTTCGGCGATATCGGCTTTGCTTTCCGCCTCTCTTTCCTCAACAAATGCGACGAGGCGGAACGTGCGCTGGTCGCCGAATATTATCAGCGCGTGTTCGGCAAGGATTTGCCGGAAAGCGTGGTGGGGAAGGCGTAGTGCCGCACGGCTTTAAACTGACACTATTATCCGCTGCTATCTCGGCATCCACAGGCGCGCAGACCACGCTGCCGCATAATGCCATCGCTTATGTGCCAGCCCTGAGCACAATCACACCCGATAGAGAATCTGCTCAACTTGGACAGCAGAGGACCATCCGCCAAGGCGAGACAATCTTCTCGTTCGACGTGCAAGCTCCGCCTTCAGCCATGTTGTTAGGAGCCGTGGATGTCAACGAGGACGGGCAGACGATACGTTTGGAGTCCGGAATTCATCTAGAACCGTTTGAAATAACAGGAATTTCCGAGGGAAGCCTACCTTCTCAAATCTATTGCTCAAAGAATGGAAGCGCGGCTTCGACATTCGCGGGCCGTGCACTGAGCAATTCCGGCGCGCGGCAGTCGCGAATTTGCCTGGCAGATGTCGATTCGAACGGGACATTTGATCATGTTCTCTTGGATGCTGTGTTCCCCAAAGGGGTCATTTCGCCACTTGCCCGAAATTTAAAATCAATAGAGCCAATTAAATACGAAATTGAAGGCCAAAGAAAACGACTTTTGCTTGGTAGGTATAGCATCTATTTTAGAGGATTTCCGTTCCCAAGCAATAAATTCACCGTTGCAATGAGACTTGATGGAACAAAAAATTCTCGCCCAAATGGTAGCATCATCGCCGACAGCGGCGATGGTTTTATAGAGTACTATATTTCATATAGCTTCATACAATATAACCCACTTGATACAGAAATTGTTGATTTCCTCGGAGCACAAATAGAAATAGAGGCCGTTGACAGAATCTCTAAAATTCTTACTTTTAAGATAATTAAAACTGAAGATAGCAGAATGTTCACAGTAGGCGATTACGGTAATTTTGTTCCCAAAAGCCGTAATTTTAATTACCCCTAAGGCACTTCTGCCAGATCAAATCCAAAGAATAGTAAATGGCTGATCGCTCTCCTCTTGACGACTTCCGCCAAGTGCTGACCGGCGCATCGCGCGCGATCGCGCATGAGCCGGAACTGGAGCTGGCCTTCACCGCCGACGCGCCCGGTCAATCGGGGAAGAATCTGCGCGTGCCGATGCCTGCGCGGGGGTTGCCGGCGGAGCAGGTGGCGGAAGCGCGCGGGTTCGCCGACGGTTTCGCGCTCCGCCTCAGGCATCACGACGCGGCGCTGCATGCCAAAGGCGCGCCCTCAGAAGCCGTCGCGCGCGCGGTGTTCGATGCTGTCGAGACGGCGCGGGTCGAAGCGCTCGGCTCCAAGGGCATGGCTGGGGTGCAGGCCAATCTCAATCACGCGCTCGACATGCGGATGCGCTCCGATCCCATCACTCGTGCGCGCACCGCAGACGAAGTGCCGCTGTCGACCGCGCTGCAGTTGCTGGTGCGCGAACGGCTGACCGGGCAGGCGCCTCCGGAAAACGCCGCGGCCGGGCTGGCGCTGGTACGTGAGTGGATCGAGGGCAAGGCGGCGCGCGACCTGGATGCGCTGTCACTGGCGCTCGACAATCAGGCGGTGTTCGCGCGGCTTGCCACGCGCCTGCTCGAAGACCTGGAACTGGTCGATGCCGATGCCGAACCGACCGAGGAGCTCGACCAGGGCGAGGACGGCGAAAGCGACGAGCCGGACGAGGGCGAGGACGGCGAGGATGAGGATCAGGGCTCGTCCGGCGCCGACGGCGACGTTGAGGCCCGCGCCGAGCAGCAGGACGGCGACGATGCGGACAGCGAGAGCAGCGAGGCAGAACAGGATTATGAGTCGGACGGCGAGGTCGAAGCCGGCGATGACGGCGACGAAGGCATGCTGCCCGTGCGCCCGAACCGGCCCTTTTCCGACCTGTCGCCCCAGTTCGACTATAAAGTATGGACGACGCGATTCGACGAAGTGATCGAAGCGAACGAGCTCTGCGACGAGGATGAGCTTGGCCGCCTGCGCGCCTATCTGGACCAGCAGCTCATTCATCTCCAGGGCGCGGTCACCAAGCTCGCCAACCGGCTGCAGCGGCGGCTGATGGCGCAGCAATCGCGCAGCTGGGATTTCGACCAGGAAGAAGGGCTGCTCGACGCCGCGCGGCTGGCGCGCGTGGTCGTGAATCCGACCCACTCGCTCAGCTACAAGATCGAGAAGGACACCGAGTTCAAGGACACGGTAGTGACCCTGCTGCTCGACAATTCGGGTTCGATGCGCGGCCGGCCGATCTCGATCGCGGCGATCTCTGCCGACATCCTCGCCCGGACGCTGGAGCGGGTCGGCGTGAAGACCGAAGTGCTGGGCTTCACCACCCGCGCCTGGAAAGGCGGCCAGGCGCGCGAGGATTGGCTGGCACAGGGCCGCAAGCCCCATCCGGGCCGGCTCAATGATCTGCGCCATATCGTCTACAAGCGCGCCGACGAGCCGTGGCGCCGCGCCCGCAAGAGCCTTGGCCTGATGATGCGCGAAGGGCTGCTGAAGGAGAATATCGACGGGGAAGCGCTGCTCTGGGCGCACAACCGGCTGATCGCCCGGCCCGAGGAGCGCAAGATACTGATGGTGATCTCCGATGGCGCGCCGGTCGACGATTCCACGCTGTCGGTGAACAGCGGCTCTTATCTCGAAAAGCATTTGCGCCAGGTGATCGCCTGGATCGAGAATCGCTCGCCAGTGGAGCTCGCCGCGATCGGCATCGGCCATGACGTGACCCGCTATTATGCCCGCGCGGTCACGATCATGGACGCGGAACAGCTTGGCGGAACGATGGTCGAGCAGCTTGCCGGCCTGTTCGACACTCAGCAATAGCGGCGGCGCGGCGCCACAACGCTCCGTGCGTAAGAGGAAAATAGGGACAGTCCCTGTTTTCTCCGGCCTGAACACGAGACCATCCTGGCGCGTTGGTCCATGCGAACTCAGCCAGGGAGAACAGCGATGGCCGATACTGACGTTCAACCGATGATCCATGAAGACCCCCAGCCGGGCCATGAATCGCAGCTGGAACCCAAGCCCGATTGGGAGCCGCGCTATCCCGGGTCCGGGCGCCTGACGGGCAAGGTCGCGCTGATCACCGGCGCCGATTCCGGAATCGGCCGCGCCGTCGCAGCCCTCTACGCCCGCGAAGGCGCCGACGTCGCGATCGTCTATCTGCGCGAGCATGACGATGCGCAAAAGACCTGCGAGATCGTCGAGGCGGAAGGCCGCCGCGCGATCCGCATCGCCGGCGATATCGGTGACAAGGATTTCTGCACCCAGGCCGTGGAACGCACCGTCGCCGAGTTGGGCCGGCTCGACATCCTCGTCAACAATGCCGGCGAGCAGCACCCCGACAAGGACATCCGCGACATCACCGAGGAACAGCTGAAGCGCACCTTCCAGACCAACATCTATGCGATGTTCTTTTTGGTGCAGGCGGCGCGCAGGCACCTCGCCAAGGGGTCGGCGATCATCAACTGCACCAGCGTGACGATGTACCAGGGCTCGAAGGAGCTGCTCGACTATTCCGCCACGAAGGGCGCGATCACCGCTTTCACGCGCTCGCTATCAGAGAATCTGATCGGCGACGGCATCCGCGTGAACGCGGTCGCGCCGGGCCCGATCTGGACGCCGCTCAACCCAATGGGCGGCGCGACGCCGGAGAAACTGGAGCATTTCGGCGAGAACACGCCGATGGGCCGCCCGGGCCAGCCGAACGAAGTCGCGCCAGCCTTCCTGTTCCTGGCGTGCCAAGACTCAAGCTATATGTCGGGGCAGGTGCTGCACCCGAATGGCGGCACGGTGGTGAATGGGTGATCCCTAGGTCATTGCGAGCGAAGCGAAGCAATCCAGTGCAGCGTTCGCACCCTGGATTGCTTCGTCGCTCTGCTCCTCGCAATGACGACTACAGCTTCTCCGTCAGTTCCGGCACGACCTTGAACAGGTCGCCGACCAGGCCGATGTCCGCGACCTGGAAGATCGGGGCGTCCTCATCCTTGTTGATGGCGATGATGGTCTTCGAATCCTTCATGCCGGCAAGATGCTGGATCGCGCCCGAAATGCCGATCGCGATATAGACTTCCGGCGCCACGATCTTGCCGGTCTGGCCGACCTGATAGTCGTTCGGAACATAGCCGGCATCGACCGCGGCGCGGCTGGCGCCCACAGCAGCGCCGAGCTTGTCGGCAAGCGGCTCGATGATGCTGTGGAAATTCTCGCCATTCTGCAATGCGCGGCCGCCCGAGACAATCACCTTGGCGCTGGTCAACTCCGGGCGTTCCGACTTGGAAAGCTCGGCCGAGACAAAGCTGGACAGACCCGCATCACCAGTGGTGCCGATCTTCTCGACCGAGGCCGAACCGCCTTCGCGCGACGCCTTTTCGAAGGCGGTGCCGCGCACAGTGATCACTTTCTTCGCGTCCGAAGACTGCACGGTCGCGATCGCGTTGCCGGCATAGATCGGGCGGGTGAAGGTGTCGTCGCTCTCGACCGAGAGGATGTCGGAAATCTGCATCACGTCGAGCAATGCGGCGACGCGCGGCGCGACATTCTTGCCGGTCGAGGTGGACGGCGCGAGGAAAGCGTCGCGGTCGCTCATCAGATTGACGATTAACGGCGCGACATTCTCGGCCAGTTCATGCTCATAGGCCGCATCCTCGGCGAGCAGGACGTTGCTGACGCCCGCGACCTTCGCGGCCTGATCGGCGACGCTTTCGCAGTTATTGCCGGCGACCAGCACGGTCACATCGCCCAGCTTGCCAGCGGCGGTGACGACGGCCAGCGTCGCGTCCTTCAGATCCTTGTTGTCGTGATCGGCGAGAACCAGCGTCTTCATTTCGCAACTCCCAGCGCCTTGAGCTTGCCCACCAATTCATCAACGTCCGCGACCTTGGCCCCTGCCTGCCGCTTGGGCGGCTCGGCGACCTTCAGCGTCTTCAGACGCGGCGCGACATCCACGCCGTAGTCGGCCGGCGTCTTGGTCGCGAGCGGCTTCGACTTCGCCTTCATGATGTTCGGCAGCGACGCATAGCGCGGCTCGTTGAGGCGCAGATCGGTGGTGATGATCGCCGGCGTCTTCAGGCTCACCGTTTCCAGCCCGCCATCGACTTCGCGGGTGACCGACACCGTATCGCCCGACACTTCGACCTTCGATGCGAACGTGCCCTGCGGGCGGCCCATCAGCGCCGCAAGCATCTGGCCGGTCTGGTTCGAATCGTCGTCGATCGCCTGCTTGCCGAGAATGACGAGGCCGGGGCCTTCCTCTTCGGCGATCTTGGCGAGCAGCTTGGCGACGCCCAGCGGTTCGACCTCGTCATCGGTCTGCACCAGGATCGCGCGGTCGGCGCCCATTGCCAGCGCCGTGCGCAACGTTTCCTGCGCCTTGGCCGGGCCGACGGAAACGGCGACGACTTCGGTCGCCGCGCCCTTTTCCTTCAGGCGGATCGCTTCTTCCACCGCGATCTCGTCGAACGGGTTCATCGACATCTTCACGTTCGACAGGTCGACGCCGGTGCCGTCGGGCTTCACCCGCGGCTTCACATTATAGTCGATCACCCGTTTCACGGGCACCAGGATCTTCATGTCACCCTTCCTTCATGGTCTCGCGAGGCTGGGCTCGCGAGTGACTAACGTTTACGCGAACGTCAAGCATCGTGCGCCGCATATTCGGCGATCAATGGCTGAAACCGCTCCATCGGCGGGAATTGGGCAAAGCTGTGCCGGGCGCCGATCAGCGCCCAGGGGAGCGCCTCGCTCGTATAGATTTCGATGAACGGCGGCTCGGCGGGCGGCGAGTCCAGCATCGTCGTGCGCACGTTCACCAGATCGCCGAGCAGCTCGGCGCGCGTGAAGACCCAACTGAGGCAATATGGGCAATGATAATGGCGGATTTCGCCGTGCATGCCGCCGATCACCGGCTCGCCCGCCAGCACCTCGAACCGGTCGAGCGGATACATGCTGCTGAGCGAAAAAGCGCTCGAGGTCATGCGCTGGCAGCCGGTGCAATGGCAGGCGGACGTCATCACCGGCCGTCCGGTCACGCGGAACCGGACCTGGCCACAGCGGCAGCCGCCTTCCAAGGCCGCGCCGGCGCTCACGCTGCCTTGGCAACCTCCGCGACGATCTTGCGGGCAGCGTCTCCCAGATCGTTGGCGGGCACGATCGCGAGGCCGCTTTCGGCCAGGATCTTCTTGCCCTGCTCCACATTGGTGCCTTCCAAGCGGACGACCAGCGGCACGGAGAGATGCACTTCCTTCGCCGCGGCGACGATGCCGTCGGCGATGATGTCGCACTTCATGATGCCCCCGAAGATATTGACCAGGATGCCCTTCACGGCCGGATCGTCGAGGATGATCTTGAACGCCGCCGTCACCTTTTCCTTCGAGGCACCGCCGCCCACGTCGAGGAAGTTGGCGGGGAAGGCGCCATTCAGCTTGATGATGTCCATCGTCGCCATGGCGAGGCCGGCACCGTTGACCATGCAGCCAATATTGCCGTCGAGCTTGATGTAAGCGAGGTCGTATTTCGAGGCCTCAATCTCCATCGGGTCTTCTTCGGTCAGGTCGCGCAACTCGGCCAGATCCTTGTGACGGAACATCGCGTTCGAATCGAAGCCGACCTTGGCGTCCAGCACCATCAATTTGCCCTGATCGGTCACGGCCAGCGGATTGATCTCGATCTGCGAGGCATCGGTTCCCAGGAAGGTGTCGTACAGCTTCGACGCGACATTGGCGGCCTGCTTGGCAAGATCGCCGGTCAGGCCCAGCGCCGCCGCCACCGAGCGGCCATGATGCGGCATGAAGCCGGTCGCCGGATCGACGTCGAAGGTGTGGATCTTCTCCGGCGTGTCGTGCGCCACCGTCTCGATGTCCATGCCGCCTTCGGTCGAAACGACGAACGCGACTCGGCCGGTCGCCCGATCGACCAAAGCGGCGAGATAGAATTCCTTCGCGATATCAACGCCGTCAGTGATGTAGAGGCGCTGCACCTGCTTGCCGTGCTCGCCGGTCTGCACCGTCACCAGCGTGTTGCCGAGCATTTCGGCCGCGTGCGCGCGTACTTCGTCGAGCGTCTTGGCGAGGCGGACGCCGCCCTTGGCGTCCGGACCGAGTTCCTTGAACTTGCCCTTGCCGCGGCCGCCGGCATGGATCTGCGCCTTCACGACATAGAGCGGCCCGGGCAGTTGCTTGGCCGCTGCCACCGCTTCCTCGACGCTCATCGCGGCATGGCCGGCCGGCACCGGCACCCCGAACTTCGCGAGCAATTCCTTGGCCTGATATTCGTGAATGTTCATCGCTTCGCCTGCTTCATGAAGGTTTGCGCAGGCCTAAAGCATGGGGAGGCCCGCTTGCCAACCCGCCGAAAGAGAGGTCTGCTCATCTTCTTTCCTTCGCGGAACCAATCTAAGCTTTAGGCCAGCGATCTTAGGAGCCAGCCCGTGCCCGACCTGTTCACGCTCACCGTCACGCCAACCACCCACGATCTGGGCGGATTCCAGGTGCGGCGGACCTTGCCGTCAAAGCCGCGGACGATGGTCGGGCCCTTCATCTTCGTTGATCAATTCGGCCCTGCGCATCTCGATCCCGGCCAGGGCATGGATGTGCGGCCGCACCCGCATATCAATCTTTCGACGGTCACCTATCTGTTCGAAGGGGCGATCGACCACCGCGATTCGATCGGCACTTTCGCGACGATCGAACCCGGCGCGATCAACCTGATGACGGCCGGGCGCGGCATCGTTCATTCGGAACGCTCGCCTGCGCCAGAACGGCAAAAAGGGGCCGCCATGTCAGGCATGCAGACCTGGCTGGCGCTGCCGGACGGCAAGGAAGAGATCGACCCCGCTTTCGAACATGTCGCAGCGGGCGACCTGCCGACGGTCGATGGCGATGGGGTCAATGCCCGCGTCATCATGGGCTCGCTCTGGGGCCGCACCGCGCCCACCACCTGCCATGCCGAAACCATCTATGCTGATATCCAGCTGCGGCCCGGCGCGTCGGTGCCGATCGACGCGGGCGCGGATGAACGGGCGATTGTCGTCGCGCTGGGCGACGCGACGCTCGACGGCGAGCCGCTGGAGCGCCACACCCTCTATGTGCTGAAGCCGGGCGTGCCGATGCGGCTGCAAAGTGATGGCGGCGCGCGGGTGATGCTGCTGGGCGGCGAAGCTTTTTCCACGCCCCGCCATGTCTGGTGGAATTTCGTCTCCTCCAGCCGCGACCGCATCAACCAGGCCAAGCATGACTGGAAAGACGGCCGTTTCGCAAAAGTGCCGGGCGATTCGGAGGAATTCATCCCGCTGCCCGAAGTGCCGCTGACCGTCAGCTACCCCTGACTTTTTCGTCACCCCAGCGAAAGCTGGGGTTTCCGGTGCCGGAGATGCCAGCCTTCGCTGGCATGACGGTCAGGCGACGTCCGGCCCCAAGTTCGGATCGAGGTCGCGCGGCCGCATAAAGGTGACGAGCCGCGCGGCGCGGGCGGCGAGGTCGGCCCAGGCGCCGCCAAACTCCAGCACCGCGACGCTGGCGGTCGGGAATTTCTCTTCGAGCGAATCGCGCAGCTGGGCGCCATCGTCGGGAACGAGCAGAAGCACCAGATCCTCAAGCCCCGGATTGTGGCCGGCCATCAGAATGCTGCCGGCTTCCTCCGGCGCGTCATGCAGCACGTCGAGCAGGTTCATGCACGAGGCGAGATAGACCCGCCGGTCCCAGACCGGCTTCAGCGCCTTGCCATAGCCTTCCCAGAAGCCGTCGAGCGTTTCGACGCAGCGGACCGCGGGCGAGGAAATCACATAATCCCAGGCCAGTCCTTCGCGCCGGCAATAGTCGCCCATGGTCCGCGCCGCGCGCAGGCCCTTGGCGTTCAGCGGCCGGTCGAAATCGCGCTGCACCGTGTCGTCCCAGCTGGACTTGGCATGACGCAGCAGGGTGAGGCGTTTCATCATTCCCCCGTCAGCACATCCTCAGCCGCCGCTTGCCCCGGATTGGTGACGGAGGAAAGACGCGATCGGACATGCTCCACAGCCTCCGCCAGGGTGACACGACGGATCGGCGTGCCGGGCGGGAAGGCTGCGAGCAGGCGGGACGGCATCGCGCTCGACAGCAGCACGAAAGCGCCGCGATCGTCGGCGCGGCGGATCAGCCGCCCGAATGCCTGGGCCAGCCGCGCGCGTACCATGCGATCCTCATAGGCCGAACCGCCGCCGGCGAGTTTGCGCGCGGCGTGGAGCACGGTCGGCTTCGACCAGGGCACGCCTTCCATCACCACCAGCCGCAGCGAATGCCCCGGCACGTCGACGCCGTCCCGCAGCGCGTCGGTGCCGAGCAGCGAGGCTTGGCTATCGTCACGAAAGATATCGACCAGCGTGCCGGTGTCGATCGGATCGACATGCTGGGCGTAAAGCGGCAGCCCTTCGCGGGCGAGCCGGTCGGCGATGCGGGCATGGACCGCGCGCAGCCGCCGGATCGCGGTGAACAGTCCCAGCGCCCCGCCGCCCGACGCTGCGATCAGCGCGGCATAGGCGCCGGCGAGCGACGGGATGTCGCCCTTCTTCACATCCGTCACCACCAGCACTTCGGCCTGGTCTGCATAATTGAACGGGCTCGGTGTTTCGAAGCGCAGCGCCGGGCGGGACAGGTGCAGCGCGCCGCTCCTTGCCTCCGCCGCTCCCCAATCGCCGTTCGAGAGCGTCGCCGATGTGACGATCACGCCATGCGCCGGCTTCAGCACCGTTTCCGCGAGCGGGCGGGTCGGATCGAGCCAGTGGCGGTGCAGGCCAATGTCATATTCGCGGCCCTCGGCGCGGTCGACGGCGAGCCAGTCGACGAAATCGGGATCGGCCGGCCCGCCGATCCGGCCGAGCAAAGCGACCCAGCCGGCGATTGTGTCGGTGCGCCAGCCGAGCGACATCACAGCGCCCTCGATCCGCGCGCGCGCCTGGCCGTCGAGCCAGTCAGGCCCGTCCGTGAGCACGGCTTCCAGCCGCCGGCCAAGCTGGACCAGCGGCCGGTGCAGCGCGTCAAGCGCCGCCGCGGCGTTGCCCGCCGCCTCGACCAGCGCGCCGTCGGGATCGACCAGCTCGGTCTCGAGGCCATAGCCCGCATCCTCGCCGCTCCCACGCGCATAGGCCGTGCCGCGCACCGCCGCGAGCAGCGCCTCGATCGGGCCGAACGGCTGGCCTTCCTGCAAACGCTGCAGCCAGCCGTCCGACGGCAGCGCCTGGGCGGCGCTGGCGGCGGCCGAAATGGCACGGCCGCCTTCCTCGTCATAGCTGGCGACGTCGGACAAGCGCGCGGCGAGCCCGCGCCGCCGCCCGCGCGCCGTGCCTTCCGGGCCGGTGACCCAACGCCGCAGTTCGATCGCTTCCTGACCGGTCAGCGCGGCCGAAAACATCGAATCGGCTGCTTCGAAAAGATGATGGCCTTCGTCGAACACGATCCGGGTCGGGCGGCTTGCCGCCTCCCGCCCGCGCGCAGCGTTGACCATCACCAGCGCATGGTTGGCGACGACGATGTCCGCATCCGCGCTTGCTCGCGCCGCGCGCTCGATGAAGCATTTGCGGTAGTGCGGGCAGCCGGCGAACACGCACTCGCCGCGCCGGTCGGTCAGCGCGGTCGATCCGTTGCGGCGGAACAGGGTCGGCAACCAGCCCGGCAGGTCGCCGCCGATCATGTCACCGTTCTTTGAATAGGCTGCCCAGCGCGCGACCAACTGCGCAAGGATCGCGGCGCGGCCGGCGAACCCGCCCTGCAAGGCGTCCTCCAGGTTGAGCAGGCAGAGATAATTCTCCCGCCCCTTGCGCACGACCATCCGATCGCGCCGCTCGCGCGGATCGGGGAAGAGCTTCTCGCCCTCCCGGTCGAGCTGACGCTGCAGCGCCTTGGTGAAGGTCGAGACCCAGACCGCCCCGTCCGCTTCCCGCGCCCAGAGCGAGGCTGGCGCCAGATAGCCCAGCGTTTTGCCGATGCCGGTGCCGGCTTCCGCCAGCAGCAAGGTCGGCGAATCCTTCGACGCGCGCGGGCCGAAAGCTGCCGCGGCGGCCTCGGCATAGGCACGCTGGCCGGGCCGCTCCTCGGCGCCGTGGCCGGTCAGCTCGTCGAGCCGGTCGAGCGCCGCGCCGGGCGGTACATGGATGATGCGCGGCGGATCGCGGGGCGGCTTTTCCTCCCATTCGGGCAGGCGCGCGAACAGCCAGCGCTCGTGCCGCTCCGGTCTGACCAGACGCTGGACGACCGCCGCGCTCCAGGGCCAGCGCAGCCGCGCGAGCGATTGCGCCGACGTCCACGCGCCTTCACGCTCGTGCCAATCCGGCATTTCCATCCGCGCCAATAGGGTCTGTGCCGCGCGCAACAGAAAGCTCGCGGCGCCCGCATCGTCGGATGGCGCGGCGAGCCCGATCGCGCGCGCCAGCCCTTTCGGCGTCGGCACCGCGAAACGCGCCGGATGCACGAATGCGAACAGCTCCAGCAGGTCCAGCCCCGACAGTTCCGGATAGCCGAGCCGCGCGGCGACCAAAGGCGCGTTCAGCAGGATCATCGGCGTTTCGGAAGCCCGCGCGATCGCTTCCCCCCGTCCCACCGCCCGCGCCTCCCCGCCCGGATCAGCGATCCAGATTCCGCCATGACTGGCGTGGAGGGCGGGATAGGGAAGCGGGGTCACGCCGCCTTATTGGGGAAGGCGAGCCTATTTGAGAAGGTGTTTTCTGTTTGTTCTGGCCGAGCCGCGATCAATGCGTCGCAGGAGCTTCCGGCTCGATATAACGAACCGGCTTGCGGCCAAATTTGTCCGTGGTGGCGCGAACGACCCGATCCTTTACGCCATCCGGCGGCCCCATCTCTTCTGGATACACGGCCTCAAAACGGAAATGCTTGCCTCCGATGACATATTTGAAAGCGACCCACCGCTTGTCCTTCGGCGGCAGCCGCCACAGCGCGATCACCGGTTCGAGCAGACTCTGATCGAACTCGCGATATTCGACGAATTTCCCGCGATCGTGGACGATTGCACCGTAAACGGCTTTCCCCTGCAACTCGACATAGAGCAGGGTGTCACCATCATCGGTCCCCACGAGGTCGACGAGCAGATTGCCGATTTCATTGAGAATCGGCCCCTGATCCGTGATGTACGCGGGCAGTTGCTCGTCGCTAGTCACCGCGGCTCTCGGTGCGGCCTTAGCCGGCGCTGATCGCACGACCTCCGCGAAAAAGGGCATTGCTAGGCAAAGCGCGGCCGCAAAAGCCCTTGTTCGCCAGCCGATACTCCCCTTCTTCGGCTTTTTAGGGTTCTGATGTTCCGGCGATGGCTCAAGGCCAATCCGAAATGGACCAATCAGTCCCACGGCTCAAGGCCTTCAATCGGCGGATAGTAGATCGGCTTATCGCCGAAATGCGCCCGAACGATCGGGATGCGGCGATCACCCTCATCCTCTTCCTCAGACCAGCCCTCACCATAATCGAACTCGGTGCGGAACTCGTCTCCGTCAACGAATATGGTGATGCCGCGCCATTTTTTGTCGGAGGGCGCTTCAAACCAGAGATCCTCCACCAGAATGAAGATATCATTCGAAGGTCCTTCGAACTGAACCTGCCCACCTCTCTCGTAAAAAATTGATCCACCCGACCAATTGTCGCCGGCTTCCGCATAGAAGAGGATTTGAGCATTTCCCATGGGCCGGATTTTGGCCAGTTCGTTCGCCAGGTTCTCTAAAATTCGCGCGGCTTCAATTTCCACTGGGTCGACCTCCCTTTGCGTTTGTGAAATGCCTGATCTTCGTGGTTCCAGCCACCGTCGATTCGACCCGCAACTGGTTCGGCCTTTTCGAACCGGTCGGATATTTGACGTCGATCTTAACGGAAACACTTTTCCCCTCAGACAGCGCTTTCGCCCAAGTGCCTTCCAACACGCGATACTCGCCTCGGTTGAAGTTCGAGTCCTGTGCAAAATGGTTGTAAGCCGCCTTCGGCCCACCAAGCCGAGGCGCGATGATATGTCCGCCATCATCTGTGGCCTGCCGGTCGGGCTTTCCTGCTTCCGCCTGAAGCTTTTTCGAGCGCGCACTCGCCGGGCCTCCCAGCGCGCCCCGAGCAACGCGCGTGCGGCCGGCTTGGTCAATTTCGAAGGTCAGCCTTTCCGCACGAACCGAAACCCAGCCAGGCTGTGATCCTGCACGGGCCGGGATTGTCAGCGTCTGTCCGGCTTTGATTTTGTCAGCATCTTGGAGACTGTTGACCATCATCATTTGGTCGGTCGTCACGCCTGCACGCGCCGCGATCGAGGACAGCGTGTCACCCTTGCGGACGGAATATTGTGTCTGCGTTTGCCGATTTTGCTTCGGGGCGATTGAACCCAGCGTGTGGCCTTGCACGTCCAATTTGGGAGATGTCGCAGGCGTGGATTGTCGCACCTCTCGTGCTCGCCGCTCGTCCGGCGTTTCCCAGCCCGAGCCAGTTGCACCACCGCCGCCGAAACTGCCTCCGCCTCCCCCAATGAAACCGCTGCCCTGCCAAGAGTCGTCGCCGCGTCCAGGCTGTCGCGTTGGCGACTTGCGCGGGCGGGCCATTGCGAGCCGATCACCACCGGTGCTGCCTTGGCCGTAGTAGGTTCCGCTGCCCTTGAACGTGAATTTCCCGTCGTCGGGATCGTGCCAGCCGTTGAATTTGTATTGGACCGGCGGCGCACGCCGGCCCGTCCGAAGCCAGTATTCGAATGCGCTGATCCTGCGGCCGCGTTGCGTCGAATCGTTCATGCCTGCCCCCGCCACTTCCGGCGAGGGCGTTATATCATCTTCAAGAACAAATCAAGAACAATGAACCAAATCGGTTCAGGTTCCTTCCGCCAGAAATGCGTCCAGCCTTTCGAACGTACCCGTCCAGCCGCCTTCCATCGAGGCCATCATGCTGGCGAAGAAGGCCTGTTCTTCGGCCGTCGCATTGATCGGTTCCCAGTTGATGTCGACCCGGGTGCCGCCGGGTGCGTCCGCGAGAAACAAGGTCGACCGGAGTTCGAGGGGGAAGAGCGGCGCGAAGGGGGCGCGGGCGCGGTTGCCGGCCTCGTCGGCGAAGCCGTGGATCCAGACCAGTTTCGAAGGCGCGTCGATTTCCTCGAACACGAATTTGCTGAACATCACCGATCCGTCGGCGCCGTCCATCCGGCCGCGCCATTCGCCACCGGGGCGAAGGTCGAACGCGAGGATGCTGCCGCTCGTCCCCTTGGGGCCGAACCATTGCCCAAGCTGCGCCGGGTCGGTCCAGGCATCCCAAACGCGCTGACGCGGCGCGGCGAAGGTGCGCGAAATGTGAAAGCGCGGATTAGCCATATCGGTTCCTATTCGTCGGTGGGGGTTTTCAGGAAAGCATCGAGCCGGTCGAAGCTGTCGCTCCAGAGATTGCGCAGGCCGGTGATCCAGTCCTGCGCTTCGTTCAAGCCGTTGGCCTTCAGGCGGCGCGGGCGCGATTGCGCGGCCTTGCCGCCCTCGATCAGCCCTGCCGCTTCCAGCACCTTCAAGTGGCGCGAGATGGCGGGCTGGCTGATCCCGAATGGCCGCTGGAGCTCGCCGACCGTCGCCTCGCCCTTCGCCAGCCGGGCCAGGATGGCGCGGCGGGTGGGATCGGCAAGGGCTGCGAATTGACGACTCAATTGCTCGTTCATAACTTAGTTATTATATAACTTATCAGTTATGTGCAAGCCGAATTGGCAAACAGCCCACCGTCAGGGCATCGACGAACCGGCCATGTCCGCCAGAAGGGGGTAGAGGCAGTCAGCCTCGGCCGACACGCGCCGCCGCATTTCCGTGCGCAATGCATCCGAAGCAGCGCAATAATCCGCCCATTTCGCGATCACCTCCTGCATCGTCCACGAACCGATATGCTGTGCGGAGCGAGCGAGGCCGGCCTTGCCGTCTTCGCGGAGCCGTTCGATGACGGCGCGCTGCGCCGGCGACGCATGCTGGAGCAGGGCAGGATAGGCCCGTTCGATCAGGATCGTCCGGGCCCGGCTCGCGCGGGTCAGCGCGTAGCGCGTTGCCGCCAGTTGACTCGGCTCGGGAGCCGGCGCGCCGACCAGCCCGTCCATCACGTCCAGGTTTTGCAATATCTGGGCGTGCAGCCGCCGCAGTTCCTCGAGTACCCGATTTCTCTCCATCCGCCAGAGGCTTAGCGGCAAATGGTAAAAGTTTCGCGCGCAAGCGGATTTTGCCCGGCCATCTGGCGGCCTTCGCCGCTCTTCGCTAGAGGCCCCCGCGACATGACGACGACCGAACTCCGCGCTGCCGCGCTCGTATCCAAGGCCTGGCCCTATGAGGAAGCGCGCAAGCTGTTGAAGCGCTATCCGGACGGCAAGGCGCCGGACAAAGGGTTCGTGCTGTTCGAAACCGGCTATGGCCCGTCGGGCCTGCCGCATATCGGCACGTTCAACGAAGTGCTCCGCACGACGATGGTGCGCAATGCGTTCCACGCGCTGAGCGATATCCCCACCCGCCTGCTCGCCTTCAGCGACGATATGGATGGGCTGCGCAAGGTGCCGGACAATGTGCCGAACCAGGCGATGCTGGCCGAGCATCTTGGCAAGCCCCTGACCCGCATCCCCGATCCGTTCGGCAAGTTCGACAGCTTCGCCGCGCACAACAACGCGATGCTGCGCGAATTCCTGGACCGGTTCGGCTTCGACTATGAATTCGCGTCCTCGACCGAATATTACGCATCCGGCCGCTTCGATCCGATCCTGCGCACGGTGCTGGAACGCTACGACGCGATCCTGGATGTGATGCTGCCGACGCTCCGGGCCGAGCGCCGCGCCACCTATTCGCCGGTGCTGCCGGTCAGCCCCAAGAGCGGCGTCGTGCTGCAGGTGCCGGTGACGGTGGTGGACGCCGCGAACGGCATCGTCCGGTTCGAAGACGAAGGCGAGACGATCGAGCAGTCGGTGTTCGCCGGCCATGCCAAGCTGCAATGGAAGGTCGACTGGGCGGCGCGCTGGGTCGCGCTGGACGTCGATTACGAAATGTCGGGCAAGGATCTGATCGATTCGACGATCCAGTCCGGCAAGATCGCGCGCGTGCTCGGCGGCAAGCCGCCCGAGGGCTTCAATTACGAGATGTTCCTCGACGAGCATGGCGAGAAAATCTCCAAGTCCAAAGGCAATGGCCTGAGCCTGGAGCAATGGCTGACCTATGGCCCGGAAGAGAGCCTCGCTTTCTTCGCCTATCGCGAGCCCAAAAAGGCCAAGCAGCTGCACATGGGCGTGATCCCGCGCGCGGTGGACGAATATTGGCAGTTCCGCGGCAATTACCCCGGTCAGCCGACCGAGCAGCGGCTGGGCAACCCGGTCCACCATATTCATGATGGCAAGGTGCCGGCCGAGCCGCTGCCGGTGACGTTCGGCCTGCTGCTGAACCTGGTCGGCGTGATGGGCGCGGACGCGACCCGCGAGCAGGTCTGGGGCTATCTCGGCAATTACGTCTCCGACGCTTCGCCTGAGCGTTATCCCGATCTCGACAAGCTGATCGGCCACGCCCTCGCCTATAACCGCGATTTCATCGCGCCGACGCTGAAGCGTCGCAAGCCCGAGGGCGTCGAGGTGGCGGCGCTGCAACGGCTGGACCGCGAGCTCGCCGCCCTCCCTGCCGGCGCCAAGGCGGAGGATATCCAGAACATCGTCTATGCGATCGGCAATGAAGGCGGGTTCGATCAGCTGCGCGACTGGTTCAAGGCGCTGTACGAGACGCTGCTGGGCTCGTCGCAAGGCCCACGCATGGGCAGCTTCATCGCCCTCTATGGCGTTGAGAATACGCGGCGACTGATCGCGGAGGCGCTCGCCGCCTGACGCTTGCGAGCATCATGCGATGGGCGCATGTTCCGCCGCGAGCAGGGAGCGGAGCATGGATTTTTCACGCAGGATGGTGATCGGGGCGGCCGCCGCTGCCCCAGCGGTCGCGGCGCTGGCGAAGGAAAGCCCGCCCGCCGCAGAACCCGTCTTCGGCCCGGCGCCCGCTGAAGCGCATCTTCTCTTCAACGAGAACCCCTATGGCCCCGCGCCAAGCGCGATCCGGGCGATGGCGCAAGCGGCGAGCGCCGGTTGCTACTATCCGGATGCCGCCCATGAGCGTCTCGCCGCGATGATCGCCGAACGGTTCCGGGTAAAGCCGGAGCAGGTCGCGATCGGCAACGGATCGTTCGAGTTGCTCTCCCGCATCGGTCTCGACTGGGGCGCGAAAGGCGCGATCGTCTGCCCGGAACTGATGTTCGACGAACCGATCCGCCAGGCCGAAGGGCGCGGCGCGAAGCTGGTCCGCGTGCCGCTGGCGGCGGACATGGGCGTCGACCTCACCGCGATCGCCGTCGCGGTGAATCCGGACACGTCGATGGTCTATCTCTGCAATCCCAACAACCCGACCGGCATGCTGATCGAGCCTGCCGCGTTGCGCGCCTTCATCCGGGCGCTGCCGCCCCAGGTCACGGTGCTGATCGACGAGGCCTATAACGAGCTGACCAACGCGCCCGAGCAGGCCTCGGTCATCGATCTGGTGCGCGAGGGGCGCAATGTGATCGTCACGCGCACTTTCTCGAAAATCTACGGCATGGCAGGACTGCGCGTCGGCTATTCGATCAGCTCGGCCGAAAATGCCGAGCGCATCCGCAGGCGGGCGACCACGATCGGCTGTGCCGCGCCCGGCCTCGCCGCCGCGCTTGCCTGCTATCAGGACACCGGCTTCATGCGGTTTTCCAAGGAAAAGGTGCTGGAAGCGCGCGGCATATTGCTCGACGCGATCAAGGGGGCGGGGCTGCGTGTGCTGCCGTCCCAGGCCAATTTCCTGTTCGTCGAAGTGCCGGACGCCAATGCCTTGCGCGATGCGATGGCGAAGCGCGGCATCGCGATCCGCGGCGCCTATGGCAAATGGACGCGCTGGTCCCGCGTCAGCACCGGCAAGATCGAACATGTCCGCCGCTATGCGGAGGCGCTTCCGCAGCTGGTGCGGGCCTAGAGCTAAAGCACTGGCCGCAGCTTCGCCGAGGCGATGTGCCATTCCAGCTGCTCGCGCGTCGCGCCGGGGACGTCGTTGATGCGGCGGAGCGTGTAGCTGCCAGCGAAGCGCTGTGCGTTGCCGTTGCTCAGGCGAGCTTCGACCCGAACCGGCACCGTCACATACAGCGAACCGGCCGCGCCTTCCGGACGATCAACGCGCCCGATGAAGACACTGGCCGATCGTGTCCGTGCGAAGCCGGCGGCGAAGGCGGAAAGGCTCTTGCCACTCGCCCGGCCATGATCCGACCAATAGCGATAGGCCGTCCCGTACTGGCGGCGATTGATCGCGGCATAGTATAGCCGGATCACTTGCGACGGCGTGGCCGACGGGATTGAGGCGGCAAGCGCCAGAGCAAGCGCGATCATGCCGTTTCAACCCAAGCGCGGGACCGAGGTTCCGTAACCCCTTTTCGTCACCCCAGCGAAGGCTGGGGTCTCCGGCGCAGGAGATGCCAGCCTTCGCTGGCATGACGAGAAGGATGTAGGGCCGATCAGCCCTTCTTCTTGGTCGCGATCCAGGTGTCGATCTTCTTTTCCAGCACCGCCATCGGCAACGCGCCGGTCATCAGCACCTGGGCGTGGAACTCGCGCGGATCGAATTTGTCACCCAGTTCCTGCTGGGCCTTTGCCTTCAGCCGGGAAATGGTGAGCTGGCCGACCTTGTACGCGAGCGCCTGCCCCGGAATGGCGATGTAGCGTTCGACTTCGGCTGTCGCCTCGGTCTTGCTCATGCCGGAGTTGGCCAGCATATAGTCGATCGCCTGTTCGCGGCTCCATCCCTTGGAGTGGATGCCGCTGTCGACGACCAGCCGCATCGCGCGCAGCATCTCGTCATTGAGGCCACCGAAGCGCTGATAGGGGTCGGTTTCCATGCCGAGTTCCTTCCAGAGCGACTCGGCGTAAAGTCCCCAGCCCTCGGCATAGGCGGTGTTGCCGCCGAAGCGCATGAAAGCCGGCAGCTCGGCATTTTCCTGAGCGAGCGCGATCTGGAAATGGTG
>JAFEEY010000120.1:20120-26709 GCA_018240865.1 Pseudomonadota bacterium
TTGAAGTAGAAGACGCCGGGCCGCTTGCCATCCGGCGAGCCGGATTCATAGGAGCCGCCGGCCTGCGTCTTTTCGCGATAGGCTTCGTAGGGGCGGATCTCGAGCGGGGTCTTCGGGATCGTCGAGAATTGCGTCCGCACGGTCGCGTCCACGCGCTTGCCGATGTCATAGAAAAGCTGGGTATAGGCTTCCCGGCTTTCCGGCTTGAACTTCGGATCGGTGCGCAGCGACTCGAAGAATTCGCCAAGCGTTCCCTTGAAGCCGACCTGGTTCTTGATCGCTTCCATGCTCGTCTTGATGCGGGCGACTTCGGAGAGGCCGAGATTATGGACCTCGTCCGCCGTCATCGGCAGCGTCGTGTTGCTCTCGATCAGATAGGCGTAAAGCTTGTCGCCGCCTTTCATATATTTAAGACCCTGGCCGTCGCGGGCGACCGGCAGATATTCGTTCTTCAGGAAATCGCGCAGGCGGATATAGGCCGGGCGGATGCCGTCGCGGATCATCGCCGCATATTCAGTTTTCAGCCGCGCCTGGTCGGCAGCGGAAATGCCTTCGGGGAATTTGTTGACAGGCCCGTAGAAAGTCGAACCCTCGACCCCCTGGTCAATCTGGGTGTTCAGCTGCTCGATCACATTGTTGACGATCAGCTTGGGCTGGACGACGCCGGACTTCATCCCCTGGCGAAAGCGCATGATCGCGCCGTCGATCAGTTTGATATAGTCGCGGTGGCGCTTCAGATTGTTTTCATAGTCCAGCACCGTCTTGAACGGCGCCGCGCCCTGGCCGGACGCAAAGGTCGGGTAGAAAACGTGGAAGCCGAAGAAATGGTCGATCGGGCGGACGGCCGTCAGCGCAAGCATGTCGGGCGTCAGCGACTTCAGATTATCGTTCGTCTGCCATTCGAACACGTCATAGGCGATCTGGTTGGTGGGCGTCAGCTTCGCGCGGGGAATCGCGTGGAGGCGCCTCAGGTCGCTTTGCGCATCGGCGCGCGACTGGTTGAAATAGGCATCGCTGCCATAATCCCCCAGCCGGTCGGCGTAGCGCATATCGCCGCGGAAAATGCCCGACAGCGGGTTGAGCTTCAGGCTCGCTTCGTCGCTTTCGTGGAACAGCTGCTTCAGCTGCTGATTGGCGTCTACTGTCTTGCTCACCGGCGGCTTGGCCGGGGCAGCATGGGCGATAGCGGGAATAGCGAGAGCGGCGGAAGCGAGCAGAAGGGCAAGGCGCATCGAAGTCTCCGGATCAGGACTGTGTTGCGCCTATAGAACAGTCCTTTCGTCTCTGAAAAGCGAAAAGCGGCCCGGGAAACCTGTTCCCGGGCCGCCCGAGGTTTCTTCTTAGTAGAAGAAGCCGTTGATCACGCGGATGACGCGGCCGTTGCGCGCATTGATCAGCACCACGTCATTGCCGTAGCGGATCCAGCGCTGCCCGGCATAAGGGCGGGGCAGACGGTAGCGATAGGGATCGTTGATCCAGTAACGCTGGCCGTAAAAGCCCGGCCGCAGAACAATGCCCGCCGTCACCGGACGATACACGTAACCGCGCGGCGCATAGTAGCGCGGCAGGGTGTAGAGTCGGCGGTTGTCGCGCCGATAGTCGCGCCAATCCTCACGATATTCACGGCGCGCCTCGCGGACGTCGCGGCGCTCCTCGCGAATGTCCCTGCGGTCGCCGTAGCGCCGGGCATCGCGCAGCTCGCGCTGCTCCTGGCGGATATCCTGCCGGTCACGGCGCAGCTCGCCAGTCTGAGCCATCGCCCCGGCGGCCGGCAGCATGGTCGCTGCCATCAGGGCGGACATGATAAACTTTCGCATCTCTTGTGCTCCTCGTCTCATTGGACCCCGGACATCTGGACCCTGTGGCCTGAACGCGCCCGGAATCGAGCTGTCAGCAAACAGCAAGGCGGCAGGACGCTTCGCTTGCGCAGACGGTTCCCTTTTGCTTTGGGGGCGAGCGATGAGCGACGTCGAACAGATAAAGGCCGAGGCGCTGGCTGCCATCGGCAGGGCCGCAACGCTGGACGCGATCGAGGCAGAGCGCGTGCGCCTGCTCGGCAAGCAGGGCGCGGTGACGGCCCTGCTGAAGACTCTGGGCGCCATGACGCCCGAGCAGCGGCAGAGCGAAGGCCCGCGCATCAATGGGCTGCGCGAGGCGGTGTCCGATGCGATCGCGGCGCGCAAGGCGGTGCTGGAAGATGCGGTGCTGGCCGAGCGTCTTGCCGCCGAACGCCTCGATTTGAGCCTGCCCGCGCCGGAGCGGCCGCGCGGCAGCGTCCATCCGGTTTCCCAGGTGATGGACGAGCTGGCGGAGATTTTCGCCGATCTCGGCTTCGCTGTCGCGACCGGTCCGGAGATTGAGGACGACTGGCACAATTTCACCGCGCTCAACATTCCGGAGACGCATCCGGCGCGCGCGATGCACGACACTTTCTATTTCCCCGATGGAAAGCTGCTCCGGACGCACACCTCTCCCGTCCAGATCCGGACGATGCAGACGCAGAAGCCGCCGATCCGCGTGATCGCGCCGGGCCGCGTCTATCGTTCCGACAGCGATGCGACGCACACGCCGATGTTCCACCAGATCGAAGGGCTGGTGATCGACAAGGGTATCCATCTCGGCCACCTCAAATGGACACTCGAGACGTTCCTGAAAGCGTTCTTCGAGCGCGACGATATCGTGCTGCGCCTGCGCCCCAGCTATTTCCCGTTCACCGAGCCGTCAGCCGAAGTGGATGTCGGCTTCAGCTGGACGAACGGCCAGCGTGTGCTGGGCGGCAATGAAGGCTGGATGGAATTGCTGGGCAGCGGCATGGTCCACCCGCGCGTGCTCAGGAATTGCGGGCTCGATCCGGACGAATATTCGGGCTTCGCGTTCGGCGTCGGCGTCGACCGGCTGGCGATGCTCAAATACGGCATGGACGATCTGCGCGCCTTTTTCGACGGCGATCTGCGGTGGCTCAGGCATTATGGCTTCGCGGCGCTGGATGTGCCCACGCTCAGCGGAGGAGTGGGCGCATGAAGTTCACGCTTTCCTGGCTGACGGACCATCTGGAAACCGATGCCACGCTTGATGAGATCGTCGAGGCGCTGACCCGCATCGGCCTTGAGGTCGAAGGCGTCGAGAATCCGGCCGAAAAACTCACCGGCTTCAGCATCGCCAAGGTGCTGACGGCCGAGCGGCATCCGCAGGCCGACAAGCTCCAGGTCTTGACTGTCGATACCGGCACGGGCGAGCCGCCGCTGCAGGTCGTGTGCGGCGCGCCCAACGCCCGCGCGGGGCTGGTCGGCGTACTCGGGCGGCCGGGCGCCCGAGTGCCCGCGAACGGCATGGAACTGCGCGTCTCGGCGATCCGGGGCGTCGAATCGAACGGCATGATGTGCTCCTCGCGCGAGCTGGAGCTGGGCGACGAGCATGACGGCATCATCGAGCTGCCGGCCGACGCGCCGGTCGGCACCGCCTTCGCCGATTATGCCAGTATCGACGATCCGGTGATCGACATCGCGGTCACGCCCAACCGGCAGGATTGCATGGGCGTGCGAGGCATCGCGCGCGATCTGGCGGCGGCGGGCCTCGGCACGCTGAAGCCGCTGGCGGTGCCTGAAGTGGCCGGCAGCTTCCCCTGCCCGGTCGAAATCCGCATTGATGACCCTGAGGGCTGCCCGGCCTTTTTCGGCCGCGTCATTCGCGGCGTGAGGAACGGGGTCTCGCCCGGCTGGATGCAGCGGCGGTTGAAGGCGGTCGGCCAGCGTCCGATCTCGGCGATCGTCGACATCACCAATTATGTGATGCTGGAACATGGCCGGCCCAGCCACGCCTATGACCTCGCCAAACTCTCCGGCCCGATCGTCGCGCGGCGGGCGAAGGACGGCGAGACCGCGCTGGCGCTCAACGGCAAGGAATACACGCTCACCGCTGACATGACGGTGATCGCCGACGATTCAGGCGTGCACGACATTGCCGGTATCATGGGCGGCGAGCATTCGGGCGTATCCGACGGCACCACCGACATTCTGCTCGAAATCGCCTATTTCACGCCGGAGCGGATCGCGAAGACCGGGCAGACTCTGGCACTGACTTCGGACGCCCGTCAGCGGTTTGAACGCGGCGTCGATCCCGCTTTCCTGAGCGACGGTGTCGCGATTCTTTCCAGGCTGATCCTCGACATTTGCGGAGGCGAAGCATCGGACCTGGTCCAAGCCGGCCAGCCGCCGCTCGAACGGAAAATCCTGCGCTACGACCCGGCGCTGAGCGCGAAGCTGGGCGGGCTAGATGTGCCCGCCGATGAGCAGCGTGCGATTCTTGAGCGGCTGGGCTTCACCGTCTCGGGCGATTTCGAGGTCACGGTGCCCACCTGGCGGCGCGATGTCGACGGCCCGGCCGATCTGGTCGAGGAAGTCGTGCGCATCGCGGGCATCGACAATGTTCCGTCGACCCCGCTGCCGCGCGCGGACGGCGTCGCCCACCCAACCGCGACGCCCGAGCAGCTGACCGAGCGCCGGGTGCGGCGCACTGCCGCCACGCGCGGGCTGAACGAGGCGGTCACCTGGAGCTTCATTTCCGATAAGGAAGCCGCGGTCCTGGGCGGCGGTGCCTGGGCGCTCGCCAATCCGATCAGCGAGGATATGAAAGTCATGCGGCCGTCATTGCTGGCGGGCCTGCTGGGCGCTGCGCAGCGCAATGCGGACCGGGGTGCCAAGTCGGTGCGGTTGTTCGAACTGGGACGCCGTTATCTCGCCGATGCCGAGCGGCCTACGGTCGCCTTCGTGCTGGCGGGCGAGCGAACGCCGCGCGATTGGCAGGGCGGCAAGGCGCAGCCTTTCGGCGCATTCGATGCCAAGGCCGAAGCTGCCGCGCTGCTGGAAGCGGCGGGCGCGCCGATCGACAATCTGCAAGTGATGGGCGACGCATCCCCCACCTATCATCCCGGCCAGTCCGCGACGCTGCGGCTTGGGCCCAAGACGGTGCTGGCCGAATTCGGCGCGCTGCATCCGGCGACAATCAAGGCGTTCGGCCTGGAGGGCGCGGTGGTGGCAGGCGAAATCTTCCTCGATGCCATTCCGGCGCGGCGCGGCGGTAGCGGGCGGATGCGATCGGCCTATACGCCGCCGGCGCTGCAACCGGTCACGCGCGATTTCGCCTTCCTGGTGCCCGAAGCCTTGGCCGCCGGCGATCTGGTGCGGGCGGTCAAAGGCGCCGACAAGGTGCTGATCGCGAATGCGCGGCTGTTCGACCTCTTCACCGGTCAGGGCGTGCCCGAGGGCCAGAAGTCGCTCGCTATCGAAGTGACGCTGCAGCCGGCCGACAAAACGCTGACCGAGGAGGATCTGGGCGCGCTTTCCGCCAAGGTCGTCGCAGCAGCGGCGAAGCTTGGCGCGATCCTGCGCGGATGATCTGAGTGCCGGCCTGCCTGAGCCTGTCGAAGGCCTCCCTTCCTTCAGGAAACTCAGCACGAAAGAAAGGGCTTCGACAGGCTCAGCCAAGCCGGAGATGAATTGTCTCAGGGCCTCCAAAGCCGTACAACATGTCGATCCGGGTGGGAGTTTCGGGCGATGGGGCGCTGGCGTAATTTCGGCGCGTTGCTGGCGCTGGCAGCGACTCTGGCGAGTTGCGGCGGTGGCGGCGGTTCGGCCAACGGCCCGATCGCGTCGAACAATCCCACGCCGTCGCCCACAGGCAGCGCCACCTGCTCGCTCGCCGCGCGCCAGAATTGGGCGTTCGGCGTCCTCCAGGAATGGTATCTTTTCCCGGAAACGCTGCCGGCGGCCCTTGACCCCGCGCCCTATGCGACGGTCAGCGCCTATATCGACGCCCTGACCGCGACTGCCCGCAGCCAACGCCGCGACCGCTTCTTCACCTACCTCACGTCGATCCAGGAAGAGGACGCTTATTACAAGTCGGGCGCGACAGCGGGGTTCGGCTTCCGCCTTTCGACCGACGCCACGCAGAAACGCGCCTTCGTCATGGAAAGCTTCGAGGGCGCGCCGGCCGGCAATGCAGGCATGGACAGAGGCGACGAGATCATCGCGATCGGTGAGACGCCGGCCGCTTTGCGCACCGTCGCCGACATCATCGCGGCGAACGGCACGGGCGGCGTTACCGACGCGCTGGGGCCCGCAACGGCGGGCGTGACCCGGACGCTGCGGCTGAGCGGCCCGGCCGGCACACGCGACATCACCATCACCAAAGCCGACTATTCCCTGCAGCCGGTTTCCAGCCGCTATGGCGCCAGGGTGATCGACGATGGCGGACGCAAGGTCGGCTATCTCAACCTGCGCACTTTCATCAGCACCGCTGACGCGCAGATGAAGGCGGCGTTCCAGATGTTCCGGGACGCCAGCGTCACCGACCTCATCGTCGACCTGCGCTATAATGGCGGCGGCCTGGTCGATTCGGCGCAATTGCTGGGCGATCTGATGGGCCGGGCGCGCTTTACGTCCGACGTCCAGAACCGCGTCATTTACCGACCCGAAAAATCATCGAACAACGAGACGCGCCTGTTCAAGCCGCAAGCCCAGTCGGTCGCGCCGATGCGGATCGCCTTCATCGCCACCGGCGCGACTGCCTCCGCCAGCGAGCTCGTGATCAA
>JAFEEY010000121.1 GCA_018240865.1 Pseudomonadota bacterium
GCGGTCATGGCGGAGTGCCCTAGCGGCGTTCCCGCAATTGACAAGGCGCATGGGCGCGCCCCAAGCGGCAGCAATGCGCCTCGCCGATCTCGAAACCCCGGCCCTGTTGCTCGATCGCGCCCGGATGGACGCGAACGTCGCGCGCATGAACGCCGCTGTCGCGCGCCACGGCGTCGCGCTGCGGCCGCACGTAAAAACGGCGAAATGCGTCGAGGTAGCCAGCGCGATGACGGAAGGCTGGAGCGGCGCGATCACCGTTTCGACGCTGAAAGAGGCCGAGCAATTCCTGGCCGCAGGCTACCCTGACATTCTCTACGCGGTCGGGATCGCGCCGAACAAGCTCGCCCATGCCGCCGATCTGGCTGCGCGTGGCGCCGAACTGACATTGGTCGTCGACAGCGTGGCGGCGGCGCGCGCGGTCGCGGAAGCCCGCACCCGTTTCCCCGTTCTGATCGAGATTGACAGCGACGGCCACCGCGCCGGCGTCGCTCCCGATGATGCAGCGACGCTGAGCGCGATTGCCGCCGCGCTGGCACAGGGTGCGGAATTGCGTGGTGTGATGACGCACGGCGGCGGCTCCTATGACTGCCGGGGCGCCGATGCGCTGGCGGCGCATGCGGAGCTGGAGCGCGCTGGCACGGTGAACGCGGCCGCGACGCTTCGCGCCGCGGGTCATGCCTGTCCCGTCGTCAGCGTCGGTTCGACCCCGACCGCCATCTTCGCTCGCGATCTTGCCGGCGTCACCGAGGTGCGGGTGGGCGTCTATGTCTTCAACGATCTCGTCATGGCGGGGCTTGGCGTCTGCGGGATAGACGATATCGCCGTTTCGGTGCTTGCTTCGGTGATCGGGCATCAGCCCGAACGGGGATGGCTGATCGTCGATGCCGGCTGGATGGCCCTGTCGCGCGATCGGGGGACCGGCGGCCACGCGGTCGATCAGGGTTATGGGCTTGTCGGCGGCCATGGCGATCTGATCGTGATCTCAGCGACGCAGGAACATGGCATGATCGCCGATCGCCGCGGCCGGCCGATCGATCTCGCTCGTTTCCCGATCGGCACGCTGCTCCATATCCTGCCCAACCACGCCTGCGCGACCGCAGCCCAGCATGATCGCTATCACGTGCTGGACAGCGGCGATGAGGTTGTTGCGATGTGGCCGCGTTTCGGGGGCTGGTGATGGACGATCGCTTCGGCCTTGACCGGATCGCGAAACTGGCGGGCCCATTCCCGCTGGACGGCGGCGCGTCCTTGCCGGAGATCGAGATCGCCTATGAAACCTATGGCGCGCTGAATGATGACGGCTCCAATGCGATCCTGATCTGCCATGCGCTGACCGGCGACCAGCATGTCGCGAGTCCGCATCCGCGCACCAGCAAACCGGGCTGGTGGAGCCGGGTGGTCGGGCCAGGCAAGCCGATCGACACCGATCGCAACCTCGTCATCTGCTCGAACGTGCTCGGCTCCTGCATGGGATCGAGCGGGCCGGCGAGCACCGATCCGGCGACCGGCAGGCCTTATGCGATGCGCTTTCCGGTCATCACCATCCGCGACATGGTGCGAGCGCAGGCCGGGCTGCTCGATCATCTCGGCATCCAGCGGCTGAAGGCAGTGGTCGGCGGCTCGATGGGAGGCATGCAGGCGCTGCAATGGGCCGCAACCTATCCGGAACGAGTGGAAGCAGCGCTGGTGATCGCCTCCTCCGCGCGCCATTCCGCGCAGAATATCGCCTTCCACGAGGTCGGTCGGCAGGCGATCATGGCCGACCCGAACTGGCGCGGCGGCGATTATTACGACGCGGAAGCGCCCGCGGCCGGACTGGCTGTCGCGCGGATGGCGGCGCACATCACTTATCTGTCGGAAGCCGGGCTGACCGAGAAATTCGGCCGTCGGCTGCAGGCCCGGGACGCCAAGAGCTTCGGTTTCGATGCCGATTTCCAGGTGGAGAGCTATCTGCGCCACCAGGGGCTGAGCTTCACCGACCGGTTCGACGCCAACTCCTATCTCTATATCACGCGCGCGATGGACTATCTGGATATTGCCGAGGAACATGGCGGCCGCCTCGCCGCCGCGTTCAAGGGCAGCGCCACACGCTTCTGCCTGATCGGCTTCGACAGTGACTGGCTGTATCCGACGCCCGAATCGCGCGCGATCGTCCACGCGCTGAACGCTGCCGGTGCGCCGGTGAGCTTTGTCGAGCTATCGAGCCCTTTCGGCCATGACAGTTTCCTCCTGGAGCACGCGGACATGGATCGCGTGATCGCGGGATTTCTGGGGGGTGCGTCATGAGCCGCTACCGGCTGAGCGATGATCAGGGCGAAATGCAGCCCGCGGCGATTCATGCCTATCTCACCCGTAGCTATTGGGCAGAGAATATCCCGTTGGCGTTGGTGGAACGGGCGGTCGCGGGATCGCTGTGCGTGGGCGTCTTCGATGGCGCCGCGCAAATCGGCTTCGCGCGCGTCGTCACCGATCGGGCAACCTTCGCCTATCTGGCTGACGTTTATGTCCTGGAAGATCATCGCGGCCACGGCCTCGCATCGCGGATGGTGAAACATCTGCACGATCATCCCGAACTGCAGGGATTGCGGCGCTGGATGCTGGTGACGCGCGACGCCCAGCCGCTCTATGCCGGCCTCGGCTGGCGTGGGATCGAGGCGCCGGAAGGCTTCATGGAGCGCCGCTTCCCGGACGTGTACCGCCAATGAAGCTTCGTCCCGATCTCGCGATCATCGCTGCCAATGTCGCGCCCGGCGCGCGGGTGCTGGACGTCGGCTGCGGCGACGGGGCGTTGATGGCGGCGCTTCGATCCGAAAAGCAGGTCGATGCGCGCGGGCTGGAGCTGGATCCGGCCAATGTCGCGGCAGCGGTCGCGCGCGGGCTGTCGGTGATCCAGGGCGATGCCGACACCGATCTCGCCGACTATCCGGCGGATGCGTTCGACTATGCGATCCTCAGTCAGACGCTGCAGACCACGATGCGCCCGGATCGAGTGCTGGACCAATTGCTTCGGATCGGACGCAAGGCGTTCGTCTCCTTTCCCAACTTCGCGCATTGGCGCGTGCGTCTGTCCCTGCTGTGGGGCGGGCGGATGCCGGTGACGCGGCTGCTCCCGCTCGAATGGTATGAGACGCCCAATATCCATCATGTGACCGTGGACGATTTCCGCGCCTATGTGCGGGAGCGCGGGCTGGCGGTGGAAGGCGCGTGGTTCCTTTCGGGCGACAAGCTGACCAGTGCAGCGGCCGCCAATTTCCGCGCCGAGCATGCGGTGTTTCTACTCCGGCGCTAGGCCTTTCGCGAGCATGTCGTTGGCGATCCGGGCGATGCCCGACAAATCTTCCTCGTCGCTCCACACGCCATAGCGGAGGCCCAGAAACACGTTCATGCCGCCGATCGCCCAGGCATGGACCTCGCCGACGTCGGCGCGGACCTCGCCGCGCGCCGCTGCATTCTCGAGGCGCTGGCGGATGCGGGCCACCGTGCTTTCATAGTGATAGCGGAACACCCCGGGATCGACGAACTCGGCCTGGTCGATGATCCGATAAATTTCCCGGTGTTCGCGGGCGAAATGAAGGAACCAGTCGAGACCCCGGCGCTCCGCGTCGATCTGGTCTGTGGCATCTGCGAGCGCGCCGCGTGCGCCGTCCCGCACCTTGTCGGAATAGTCGCGCACCAGCGCGTGGAACACATCCTCCTTGCTATCGAAATAAGTGTAGAAAGTGCCGAGCGCGACGCCGGCCCGCTGCGTGATGTGGGTGATGCCGGTTTCGTGAAAACCACGGTCCCCCAACTCCACGGCAGCGGCGTCGAGGATAGCGCGCAACGTTCGCCGCCCTCTGTCGGTGCGCGGTTCTTTCAGCCCAGGTGTTGCAGCGGTGCTACGCTCAGCCGCCATTTTTCACGCCCTCTCCGCCCGGAAGTTGAAACCCGGTTCATGTTTCAGTATAGCCGCGATGACGACGGGCACAAGCCGCATGGACGGGCCCGATTTGGGAGGGGATTCGATGATGAAGGTTTCGACGCGCGCGCTGTTCAACCTCGGGGCCGCGGCTATCGCGCTGACCGCCACGCCGGCGTTCGCGCAGGAAGCGGCGCCGTCCGCGCCACAGGCCGAATCCGCGGCGAACGATTTCGACATTGTCGTCACCGCGCGCCGCCGCGAAGAGAATCTTCTCGATGTGCCGGTTGCGATCACGGCTTATTCCGGTGACGCGCTCGCCCGTTCCGGCGCGCTTGATCTCACCGCCATTTCGGACACGACGCCGAACGTCACGTTCGAAACCAGCCGCGGCACCAATTCGACGCTGACAGCCTTTATTCGCGGTGTCGGCCAGCAGGATCCGGTCGCGGGTTTCGAGGCCGGCGTCGGCCTTTACCTCGACGACGTCTACCTGAACCGTCCGCAGGCCGCCGTGCTCGACATTTACGACGTCGAACGGATCGAGGTGCTGCGCGGGCCGCAGGGCACGCTCTATGGCCGCAACACGATCGGCGGCGCGATCAAATATGTCACCAAAAACCTGAACCCGGACGATGCCGAACTCAGCCTGCGCGCAAATGTCGGCGAATATAATCAGCTCGATGTCGTCGCGACCGGCAGCCTTCCGCTGAACGATGACCTGCGCATCGGTGCCTCAATCGCGCGATTGGGCCGGGATGGATTCGGCAAGAATCTGACCACGGGCCAGGAAAATTACAACAAGGATATCTGGGCGGCGCGCGCGACCGTCGAGGCCGGCAGCCACGACACCGTATTTTTCCGCCTGTCGGGCGACTACACGCACGATACGTCTAACCCGCGCGGCGGTCACCGGCTGATTCCGGGCCTGCTGAGCGGCGCCCCTGTGCTCAGCGACGTCTATGATTCGCGGGGCGGGCTCGTCACCCCGCATCAGGACGTGAAGTCCTATGGGGTTGCCGGCCGGCTCGAATGGGCAGCGACCGACAATCTGACGCTCAAGAACATCCTTTCCTGGCGCAAGGATCGAAGCGCGACGCCGATCGACTTCGACGCGCTCCCCGCCGCGGACGTGGATGTGCCCGCGATCTATCGCAATCGCCAATGGTCCGAGGAATTCCAGGCGGTCTATGAAGGCGACAAGATCCAGGGTGTCGTCGGTGCCTATTATCTCGACGCGCGCGCCTCCAATATCTTCGACGTGATCCTGGGCACCACCGGCGCGGCGCTGAATCTGCCGGGCTTCACTGCCTCCACCTTCGGCGATGTCCGCACCAAGACCTGGGCAGTGTTCGGCGATGTGACCTACAATATCACCGATCAGTTTGCGGTGTCGGTGGGCGGCCGGTACACCAGTGACAAGCGTCACGGCGTCGTGATCCGCAAGAATCTGCTGGGCGGCGCGTCGCCGGCACTGGGCGGCGCGGGCGTGCAGCTGGGCGCGCTGACGTCCAACTTCGATGGGCAGAAAACCTTCAAGGAATTCACGCCCCGCGCCTCGATCACTTTCAAGCCAAGCGAGGATCACACGCTTTACGCCAGCTATGCCAAGGGGTTCAAAGGCGGCGGCTTCGATCCGCGCGGCCTTTCAACCGCCGCGCCGGACCTGGATGGCAATGGTGTGCGCAGCCCGGCCGAGATTTTCGATTACTTCCTGTTCGATCCCGAAAAGGTCGACAGCTATGAAATCGGCTACAAGGCATCGCTGTTCGACAATCGCCTGCGCTTCGCGCTCGCCGGCTTCTATGCCGACTATAAGGACGTGCAGGTGCCCGGCTCCGCCGGGGCCGTCATCAACGGTGTGCCGACCTTTGTCGGGGTTACGACCAATGCCGGCAAGGCGACGATGAAAGGCATCGAGTTCGAGACCCAGGCGACGCTGGCCCGCGATTTCGCCGCCTCGGGCGACCGCCTGAATCTGTCCGGCACGCTCGGCTATATCGATGCGCAGTACGACCGGTTTGTCACTAATGTCGGCGGCTTTGACGCCAATGGCAATCCGGCCCCGACCCAGCGTGCGCAGCCGGTCGATGTCGCGAAATTCCGCCGTATCCAGAACACGCCGAAATGGACGACTTCAGGCACGCTCGACTATGCGACGCCAATCGGCTCCGGCCTGATCAGCGCGTCGACCACCGTTTCGTGGAAGAGCAAGACTTTCCAGTTCGAGACGCCCAGCCCCTATCTGGATCAGCCGGGCTATGCGCTGTGGGATGCCTCGCTCGTCTGGACCAGCGAGAATCAGCGCTACACGATCGGTCTCCATGCGAAGAACATCACCAACAAGCATTATATCGTGTCAGGCTATCAGTTCCTGACGGTAAATCCGGTGACAGGTGTGCCGGTCCGTTCGGTCACGCCGACGTCGCCGGTGTTTGGCCAGCCGGGTGTCGCGCCGTCACTCGGCCTCGAAGGCGTGGTCACGACCTATTACGGTAATCCGCGTCAGATCTTCGCCAGCTTCGGCGTGAAGTTCTGACCTGATCGGGGCGGGCGGCCGCGCCGCCCGTCGACCGGTTCAGGCCTCGACCCATTCGCCCAGCGCGGTGGCTGCGGCGAACAGACGGTCGCGCGCGTCTTCGGCCAGCATCTCGCAGATCAGGGCGTCGAATACCGGGCGGCCATGGCTCCGCGCGGCGATGACCATGCCGAGCAGCGTCGATTCGTCATGGGTGAGGTGCGGGCAGCAGGGCGGGGCGACCGCGAATGGGTCCGGCCAGGCGCTGGCAATGCCGGCCAGGAGGATATGAAGCGCGTGACTGGCCCGATCGCTTCCCAGCTGCGTGGCGGCCGCCTGCAGCGGGCAGACACGGCGATGGCGTTGAGCGGCGATCGACTGGCGGATGGCGCGGACGATCATCGCCTGTTCAACAGTGAGATCGGAAAGCCTGGGCGGCGGGGCGAAAAGCTGATCGAGCATGAAGCCATGCTTGCACGACTCCTTATTGCGATCAAGTCGCATTAGCAAAAAGATCAGAAGAGGCCCGGCACTTCGCGTTGCGCGGTGTTGGGCCGCGCCGGAACGAGCAATGTCGCCCGGGACGCCAGCGCTTGGCCGGTTTGGCCGGTCGGGATGGCGGTGCAGCTCCGTCCGGCAATGAAGTCGAGCGCCTGTCGCGTCGAGGCTTCCTGCGGATCGCCGAGCGGGCGGCTGAAATCATCGCCTGCCTGGCAGCTGTTCGGTACTGTCGCGGCGAGGCCGTCGAAATAGGCATCGGAATTGGCGGCGTTTTTGGTCGAGAAGGCGATCACGCGCAGCCGGTCGTCGCAGGCCGTGCGGTCGATCGCGATCTGCCCGACCGGCTTGCCATAGGTATTGGCGCCGATCAGCGCCATGTTCTGCGCGAGATAGGGAATCTGCGAATTGATCACGAGCTCGCTGGCGGAG
>JAFEEY010000122.1 GCA_018240865.1 Pseudomonadota bacterium
GGTCAGGTCGGTCGTTGTCGATGCCTTCAGCCGGTCGGCATAATAGGCCGCGCCGTTGGGCAGGTTCCAGGCACCGAAATTGCCCTTCGATTGTGGCTCGATCTCGTCGATCGCGGCGATCAGCGTGTCATAGCCATGTTTGAAAGGGCCGGTCAGCGCCGCGCGCGCATCGGCGAGCAGCTTCGCCTTCGCCTCGGCGGGGGCGTTCAGCGCCCCGACCTTCTTCGAGAAGTCCTCCATCAGCGTCGAATCGGGGCCGTTATCGAAGGGCGCGCCGGTGATCACCTTGCGTGCATCGTTGCGCGCCGGGGCGAAGTTGACCTTGTTCGGCACGATCCCCGCCGCCGCCTGCTGGCGCATCGTCGCCGCGACTTCGCGCATCACCCGGTCGGTATCGCGCAGCCGGGCGATATAGGCTTCGGCATCGGCGACATTGTCGATCTTGTGATTGTTGATGAGCAGGACCGGAATCTCGCCGGCCGGGCTTCCGGTGGTCGAGACGGGAAAGCGCAGGTTGCGGAACTGGAACGATTGCCGCCCGCGCTCCACTTCATGTTCGAACAGCCGGTAGCTGACCCGCGCGCTCTCGCCCAATTGCTCGGGCTTGAAGCGCGCGTGCATCTCCTTCAACTGCCGCTCAGCCAGCGCGCGCTGCTTCACATTGGCGGCGTCGGTATAGTCGTCCAGCCTGTCATAATTGGTCTTGAAGCCCAGCTGCGTCTGCGATTCCGGGCTGAGCGCGACCTGCTCGTCGAACGCCTTGTCGAGAAATTCCAGCAGCGCCGCATCCTGGACGCCGGCCTGCGCCGCAGGCGCCGGTGCCGGCGGCGGCGCGGCTGCCTGGACGAAGGGCGAAGCAGACAGCAGCAAAAGGGCAAAAACGGCGCGCATCGATCTCTCCCGAAGAACGAGCCGCTTGTTGCCCGACATTCGGGCGAATGCAATCAGGGTGGCGCTTAACGAAGCGCGCCGGCTGCTTTACTTCGGCAGCGCGAAGACGAAGAGCGTTCCGGCGCCCTTTGTCGTCACTTTCTTCAGCTCGGCCGTCATATTGCCCCAGCCTTTGGCGGCAGTGGGATCGCGCGGATCGAGATCGTGCGAGACCATCGCGCCGATCCAGCCGCCGATCCCGGAAATGATCGCGACATATTCGCGGCCGTCCGGGCCCTTGAATACGGTCGGCTGGCCAATGATCCCCGAACCGGTCTGATATTGCCAGAGCAGCTGTCCGGTATTGGCGTCGACCGCTTTGAACCAGCCTTCCAGATTACCATAGAAAACGATGCCGGAGGCTGTGACGGCAGCGCCGCTCCAGACCGGCCAGCGTTCCTTGATCGTCCAGGCCTTGCGGCGATTGACCGGATCCCAGGCCATGAACTCGCCGGCATTGCCGCCCGGGCCCGGGAAGAAGCGCGGCGTCACCCCGATATAAGGCGTGCCGCGAATGTAATTGGGTTTGCCCAGCAGCCAGTCCATGCACAGATTGTTGTGCGGCACATAGAGCCAGCCCGTCACCTTGCTGAAGGCGGACGGGCTCCAGTCTTTCGCGCCGGGGGCGTTCGGACAGACATTGCGGACGATCTTGCCGGGCTGCGGAATCATTTCGGGCTTGTGCCGCAGCCGGCCAGTTTTCAGGTCGACACCGTCCGAGACCGTGTTCGCCACATATTGGTCGGCCCCCAGCACTTCGCCGCTGGTGCGGTCCAGCACATACATATAGCCGTTGCGTTCGGGCCGGATAATCACCTTGCGGACCTTGCCTGCCCAGGGGAGGTCCAGGACGATATTCTCGTTGACGCCGGAATGATCCCACAGGTCATGCGGGCTGTATTGATAAGCCCAATGCGCCTGGCCGGTTTCGGGATCGCGGGCGAAAACGGCGTCGGTCCACAGATTGTCGCCGGGCCGCACCGCATGATTCCAGGGCGACGGGTTCGACGTTCCGTGGAAGATCAGATTCTGTTCGGGATCATAGCTGATCCAGCCCCAGGTGCCGCCGCCCCCGATCTTCCACGCCTCGCCCGGCCAGCTTCTCACGCCCAAATCCTTGCCGCGATATTGCGGGTAGAAGGGCCGGAAAGTCGCGGGGTCGATCAGCACATCCTTGTCGGGCCCGGTCGCGAGGGCCTTCCAGGCAATCGTGCCGGTGTTCGCGTCCAGCGCGACCACGCCGCCCCGCGCACCGAATTCCGCGCCGGAATTGCCGACGATCACTTTGCCGCGCACCACAAAGGGCGCCATCGTCATCGTCTCGCCCTTGGTATAGTCCCATACGCGGGTCTTCCATTTCACCCGGCCGGTCTGTGCATCGACAGCCAGCGTGTGGGAATCGAGCGAATTGAAGAACACTGTGCCATCCGCGTAGGTCGGTCCGCGATTGACGCCGTCGCAGCACGCTTCGCCCTGCGACGACGAATCCGCCATCGCATTGACTTTCCATTTGACGGTCGGGCCGGGGTGCGCCGGATCAGCGGCTTTGTTCAAGTCAATCGCGTACAGTGTGTTGGGATAGGGTGTGACCAGGTACAGCGTATCGCCGACAACGATCGGCGCGGATTCCTGGCCTTGCGTCGTGCCGGAGCTAAAAATCAGCGCGGGCTGCAGCCTACCAACATTCGCCTTGTCGATCTGGGTAAGGCCGCTGAACCGCGTGTTCGCATAGTCTTTCGACGGCATGATCCATTGCCCGTCATCCTCCGGGGAAGCAGCGATCGGCGCCACGGCGCGGCCAGCCGCGAGGGTCTTTTGACGGAGTTCGGCGGCGGGCGGCGAGGCATCGGCACGGCCGGTCGAAGTGCCGCGATCGCACGCGCTGAGCAGAGTCAGAGCGAGCACTGTCAAAGCCCGAACCAACATAGATTAAGTCCCTAAAAGCACGTGATTTTGTCATGAAACTTTCGGAGTGCTCCAAGGTTTCACTGATGGAATGATTTGTGAGGGGACGATGCGTTTTCAGGCGCTGCTGCTCTGCACGCTGGTCGCGGCCTGTCACCGCGAGACGCGCGAGACCGCACCGCCCATCCCGTTCAGCCAGGCGGAGCTGGCAACGACGTCGAACGTGATCGCGGGCAGCGCGACACCCTCTCCGCCCGATCCTCGCATCGAGCGCTTCGAGAAAAGCGCGTGGCACGTAAGCGAGGGCCAGCGGCTCTATACCGAGTTCAACTGCGTCGAATGCCACGCCCATGGCGGCGGCGGCATCGGCGTGCCGCTGATCGACGATCAGTGGATCTACGGATCGTCCAGCCCGCAGATCGTCGCGACCCTGATCCAGGGCCGGCCGAACGGCATGCCGAGCTTTCGCAGGCTGCTGACCGAGGAGCAGATGTGGCAGATCGCCGCCTATGTCCGCTCGATGGCGGGGCAGGTGCCGAAGGACGTGCCGCCCAGCCGCGGGGATACGGCCGCGAATACCAAGCCGCTGACGCTTGAAGACAAAAAGCTCCAGCACGACAGCAATGAGGATGCCGGGGCGCGATGAACGCGATCCAGTCCGCGCTGCATCCGGCGGGAGATCATGCGGCGCTGACCGCGCGGCTGTTCCACCTGTTCCTGAGCGTGACCGGCTTCTTCTTCCTTCTCGTCCTCGTCTTTCTCGGCTGGGCACTCTGGCGGCGCGACCGCGGCGGCGACAATGAGCGGCGCCTGCGGATCACGGTCGTCATCTGGGCCATGCTGATCACGGCCGGCCTGTTCGGGCTGACGATCGGCAGCTACCTGACCGATCGCGGCCTGTTCTTCACTGGCGCGGGCGAGGAGCCGATCCGGCTCAAGGTCACGGGCCGGCAATGGTGGTGGGAAGTCGAATATTCGGCCGCTGCCGATCAGTCGCAGCATATCGTCACTGCCAACGAGATTCATCTGCCGCTCGGCCGGCCCGCCCATATCGAGCTTGTCGCCGACGATGTCATCCACTCGCTGTGGATTCCAAATCTCGCCGGCAAGCAGGATCTGATCCCCGGCCGCCCTGCCGACCTTGAGCTGCGGCCGCGCCAGCTCGGCCGCTTCCGCGCCCAATGCGCCGAGTTTTGCGGGCTCCAGCATGCCCATATGGCGCTCGACGTGGTTGTGGAGACGCCTGAGCAATTCGCCGCCTGGGCGGCGAAGTCGCGCCAGCCCGCGCCGATCCCGCAGACCGATGCCCAGAAGCGCGGCTTCGCGATCGTCACCGGTTCCCAATGCAGCGCCTGCCACGCGATCACCGGCACTGATGCATTCGGCACAGTGGGTCCGGATCTGACGCGGGTGGCATCGCGCTTCACGCTCGCCGCCGGCGAGCTGCCCGACACCCGTGCCTGGCTTGATCGCTGGATCGCCGACCCGCAGGCGATCAAGCCAGGCAACCGCATGCCCAAAGTGCCGCTGACGGATGCCCAGCGGCACGACGTTGTCGCCTATCTGGAGACGTTGAAATGAGCCGCGTCGACGGGCCCGATTTCACCGGCGCGCCGCTGCGCGAGGCGTTGGCCAAGACCTGGTCGGACGCGCCCGGCTTTTGGGGCTGGCTGACCGCGGTCGATCACAAGCGGGTGGGGCGGCGCTATATCGTCACGGCGTTCGTGTTCCTGGGGCTGGGCGGCGTGCTGGCACTGCTGATGCGCACCCAGCTGGCGCGCCCGGAAAGCGGGCTGATCAGCGCCGATCGCTACAATCAGATTTTCTCGATGCACGGCTCGACGATGATGTTCCTCTTCGCCGTTCCGGTGATGGAAGCGATGGCGGTCTTCATCATCCCGCTGATGATGGGCACGCGCCAGATCGCCTTCCCGCGCCTCAACGCCTTCAGCTATTGGATATATCTGTTCGGCGGCATGTTCCTGTGGATCGCTTTCCTGCTCAATATCGGGCCGGAAGCAGGCTGGTTCTCCTATGTGCCGCTGGCCGGACCCGAATATTCGCCGGGCAAACGCACCGATGTCTGGGCGCAGCTGATCACCTTCACCGAGGTCGCGGCGCTCGCGAGCGCGGTCGAGCTGATCACCACGATCCTGAAGCAGCGCGCGCCTGGCATGTCGCTGAACCGCATGCCGCTCTTCGCCTGGTCGATCCTGGTGACGAGCTTCATGGTCGTGTTCGCGATGCCGGCGGTGATGCTGGCTTCGTCCTTCCTGATCTCTGACCGGTTGGTCGCGACCCAATTCTACAATCCGGCCGAAGGCGGCGACGCGCTTTTGTGGCAGCATCTGTTCTGGTTCTTCGGCCACCCCGAAGTCTACATCATCTTCATCCCCGCCGTCGGCTTCGTCAGTCAGATCACCGAGACATTCAGCGAGCGCGAAGTGTTCGGCTATCCGCTGATGGTGCTGGCTGTCGTCTCGATCGGCCTGCTCGCCTTCGGCCTCTGGGTCCATCACATGTTCGCGACCGGACTGCCGCGGATCGGCTACAGCTTCTACACCGCCGCCAGCATGATGATCGCGCTGCCGGGCGGCGTGCAGATATTCTGCTGGATCGCGACGATCTGGAGTGGCCGCCCGCGCTGGGAAACGCCGCTCTGGTGGGTGGTCGCTTTCATCATCACGTTCGTGATGGGCGGGCTGACCGGCGTGATGGTCGCGAGCGTCCCGCTCGATCTGCAGATGCACGACACATATTTCGTGGTCGCGCACTTCCACTATGTGCTGATCGGCGGCGCGGTGTTTCCGCTGCTGGGCGCGGTCACTTACTGGTTCCCGAAATTCAGCGGCCGGCTGATGGCCGAGCCGCTGGGCAAGTGGAACGTGCTATTCTCCTTCCTCGCTTTCCACCTGACCTTTTTCCCGATGCACATCACCGGTCTGCTGGGCATGCCGCGCCGCGTCTATACCTACCCGCACGGGCTCGGCTGGGACACGTTGAACCTTGTTTCCAGCATTGGCGCCTTTCTGTTCGCCGGCTCGGTGCTGCTGTTCCTCGGCAATGTCTTCTGGAGCCTGCGCAACGGCCGCGTCGCGAGCGCCAATCCCTGGAACGCGCCAAGCCTGGAATGGAAGCCGAGCTCGCCGCCGCCCGTCTATAATTTCGAGCATATTCCCGTCGTGCACAGCCGTTCGCCGCTGTGGGAAACCGATCAGCCGGTGATGCCGGGTCTGCAGACAGACAAGCGCGAGTTGCTCGTGACCACTGCGATCGATGCGGTTCCCGACCTGCGCGACGCGAGCCCGCCGCCCAATGGCTGGCCCTTCTTCGCGGCGATCGCGACAACAATGGCTTTTGTCGGCTCGATCTTCACGCCCTGGGCGGTGATCTGGGGCGCGCTGCTGATGGCAATCCCGCTCATCTTCTGGTTCTGGCCGCACGATCCGCTGGAGCCGAAGCCGGAGCAAGGCGATGAGTGAGCTGCGTTTCGTCGGCGACGCCGCCGCCCTGCCCGATCACGGCTTCGGCGCGCGCAGCACCACCTGGTGGGGCGTGGTCGGCTTCATGACCATCGAGGGGGCCGCCTTCGCGCTAGGCTTCGCTGCCTATTTCTTCCTGATGGCGCACGAAAGGCAATGGCCGGCCAGTGCCGCACCGCCCGACCTGCTCTGGGGCAGCCTCACCTTGGCGCTGCTGGTCGTTTCCGAACTGCCGAACATCTGGGTCAAGCGCGCGGCGGAACGCGAGGATCTGGCGGCCGTCCGCCACGGCCTCGTCATCATGTGTCTTGTCGCGCTGCCTATTTTCGTCACGCGCGGCGTCGAATATGATCATCTGAATATCGGATGGGATCGCAATGCCTATGGGTCGATTACCTGGGCGTTGCTGCTAATGCACACGGTCCATCTGATCACGGACTGGGTTGATACGCTGGTGCTGGCCGCACTCATGCACACCCGTCACGGACAAAAAGGCCGGCGCTTTGTCGATACGAGCGAGAACGCGCTGTATTGGCATTTCATCGTCGGCAGCTGGGTGATCGTCTACCTGATCATCTATTGGATACCGAGGATGACGGCATGACGCGCCTCTGGTCATGGGCCGGATGGATCGGCGGCATCCTGGGTTGGGTTCTTTCGGATCAGACCGGGTCCGATCTCGCCCAGGCGGATTGCAGGCTTGCCGATCCGGGCGTGATGCTGCTGATCGGGATGGGAGGTGCCTTGCTGGCGCTCGGCGGCGGTGGCATCGCCTTTGGATATTGGCGGACAACCGCGGAACCGACGCGACGCTTTATCGCCGGCACTGGCGTACTCGCGGCGGCGATCTTCCTGCTCGCGATCATTTTCCAGACCGTGTCGTCCGCCATCATTCCGCAATGCCACGCCTGATCTTGCTCCCGGCGTCGTTGCTGCTGCTTCCGCAAGCAGCACAGGCGCATGGCGGTGTGCACAAGCTGCCGGGCGATCCGATCGGCTGGACGTTCGATCCGGGCGTCACCATCCCGCTCGCCATCGCTTTGCTCGCCTATGCCATAGGCTTTGTCAGGCTCGACATGCGCCGCAGCCTCTGGCAGTCGGCCGCGCTCTTCGGCGCGGGCTGGCTGGTGCTGACTTTGTCGCTCGTTTCGCCGCTGCACGAGGGCGGGGAGCGCAGTTTCGCGCTGCACATGATCGAGCATGAGCTGATCATGCTCGTCGCCGCCCTGCTGTTGCCGCTGTCCCGGCCGCTCGGCGTCATGCTGTGGTCGCTGCCCCGCGCCGGCCGGCGGGCGCTGGCGCCGGCGAGCGGATGGCTGCAGCGTCTCGCAAGCCCGTTCCCGGCAACGATGCTGCAGGCCGGGGCGCTCTGGGCCTGGCACGCGCCGCCACTGTTCAATCGCGCGCTTGGTCATCCCGCCTGGCATGTGGCGCAGCATTTGACCTTCCTGGTGACGGCATTGCTGTTCTGGCAGGCAATGCTGCGCACGCCGCACAAAGGTCTCGCGGCCCTCTGCCTCTTCGTCACGTCGATCGTGGGCGGTGCGCTCGGCGCGCTGATGGCGCTGTCCGCCAGCCCCTGGTATGAAAGCTACGCGGCGATGGGGATGATGCCCTTCGGCCTGACGCCGCAAGAGGACCAGCAGATCGCCGGCCTGATCATGTGGGTGCCCGGCGGCCTTGTCCATGCCGGCGCCGCCCTGCTTCTGCTCGCACGCTATCTGACATCGAAGCCGGCGCGATCGATGGCCTTTTAGGCGGTTTTGAGAGGGTGGCGG
>JAFEEY010000123.1 GCA_018240865.1 Pseudomonadota bacterium
CGCACTGGCGCCTTTCAGCCACAGTGTGCCGACATCGCCCCTGGCGACGTCCTTGCCGTCATCGTCGAGCAGCCGCGCTTCGTAACCGGGCACCAGCCGGCCGAGGCTGCCGGGCCGGATATCGTCCGGGTGATTGCTGATATAGATATGGAAGCTCTCCGCGCTGCCGATGCCGTCGATGATCGGCACGCCGAACGTCCGATCCCAGCGCGCATGCAGCTCTTTCGGCAAGGCTTCGCCCGCGCTCCACATGAAGCGGATCGAGGAAAGGTCGCCACCCCGTCCGCTTTCCAGCATCTTGTGAATGAGCGTCGGCACGCTGGTGAAGACGGTCGGGCGGTGCCGCTCGATCAGGCCGAACAAGCGCTCGGCGCTGGGCTGCTCGGCGAACAGGATGGTCGTCGCGCCCACTGCGAACGGAAACATCAGGTTCGTCCCCGTCGCATAGCCGAAATACAGGCGTGCGCCGGAAATGGTGACATCGTCCGCCCGCATGCCGATGAAGGATTTGGCATAGACTTCGGTGTTGAACGGGAAATGGCCGTGGCTATGGACGGCGCCCTTGCTCTTGCCCGTCGAGCCGCTGGTGAAGAGCCAGACGCACGGATCATCGCGCCGCGTCGGCCAAGGCTCCGCATCGGCGGTGACGGATCCGTCCAGCCAGGCGTCGAAATCCGCGATCATGCCGCGCCCGAAGCGCGACCGTGCCGCCGCCGCGCCGAACGCTTCCGCGCTCGCTTCATCGACGAAACTGAACTGCGGCTTCACATAGCCGAGATAATAATCGTAATCCGCCTCGGGCAGCAGCGGGTTGATCTGGGTCACGACGGCGCCGGCCTTGATCGCGCCGAACCAGGCATAGGCGAAGGCTGGGCAGTCGCGCATGCAGATAAGCACGCGCTGTTCGGGCCGCAGCCCTTCGCTCACCAGCCGCCGCGCGACGCGGTCGACCTTCGCGCGCACCTCTGTATAAGTGATCGCCTGATCCTCGAACAGGATCGCGATCTTGTCGTCCGGCCCGGTCGCCAGAAACCAGTCCGCCATGTTGAAATCGTCGGGGAAAACGGGCTCGCTCATGACTGCAATGGCTAAGCTATTTGGCCGTCAAAGCAATGTGCGCGCGTTCAGTGAACCGCCCGGTCCTGATGCTCGCCTTTGCTGGCAAGCGAGAAGCGGGGCTCCGGTCGCGCGAGCTTCCCGGTCAGCAGCTCGGCGGCATAACGGCCGACCGCGGGGCCGTGCTTGAAGCCATGGCCGGACCCGCCGCCGACCAGCACCGCATTGGCGAACACCGGATGCCGGTCGATCAGGAAATCGCCGTTCGCGCTATTCTCGTACTGGCAGACGCGGACTTCGTTGATCGGCCGCTTCGCGATATCGGGAAAACGACGGGCAAGATAGGCGCGCGCCGCTTCGATCGCGGCTTCGGTGGGCAAACGGTCGCCCGTGTCCGGATCAAAGGCCGGCCCGTGCGCGTCGTGCGCGATCTTGAAGCCGCGCGCTTCCAGATCCGGCATGCCGTACCAGATATCGCCGTCATTGAAGTCCGCCCAGCCGGGCAGCTTGCGCGGGCCGAACCGGTCATCGCCCGGCGGCGGCGAGAAGAACAATGCTTCCTGCCGCGTCGGAAAGATGCGGCGGCCGAGCAGATCGGGAAACAGCCTGGGCAGCCACGGCCCTGCCGCGAACACATAGGCACCGGCACTGATCGTCTCGCCCCTGGCGGTGCGCAGCCCATCCAGCCGATCGCCCTTTGGCGGCAAGACCTGGGCGTCGATCCATGTGCCGCCCGCCTTCACGAATTCCATGACAAGCGTCTGCACCGCCCGCCTGGCCATCAGCACGCCGAAGCCCGGTTCGAGGAACCCGATCTCGATCCCGTCAAAGTCGATCGCAGGATAGCGCGCGGCCATTTGCGCGCGGTTCAGCACTTCGATGGGCAAACCCAGCTGCCGGTTCACCGCGATCGAGGACCGGATATAATCGTCTTCTTTCGGCGAGAAGAAGAGCACGCCGGTCGGCGCGAAGATCGGCAGCCCGGCCCGCGCCGACAGCGCTTTCCATTCGGGCAGCGAATGCCGCGCCATCCGGGTGTAGATCGCGTCCCGGCCATATCCGGCGCGGATCATCTGGCTCTCGCCGCCGGACGAGGCGCGCGCATTGGCAGGCCCCCAGGCGTCGATCAGCGCCACCTTGCGGCCCATGCGCTGCAGCATCGTCGCGGTCCAGGCGCCGAACACGCCGGCGCCCACGACCGCAATATCCGGCTGACCGTTTTTGCGCACGGCAGCCGGCGCGGCGCCCGCGACCACCGCGCCGGCGCCGAGCGCCAGGGCGGTGCGACGCGGAACGCCGCCGGTCACGGTCAGAACTTCTGGCGTCCGGTGATGCCGAAAGTCCGCGGCTGGCCGACATTGAAGCCCAGCCGCGCCCGGCCGCCGCGTTCGCGGTCGAACGAGAGCAGCGGGTTTTCGTCGAACAGGTTGTTCACATAGGCCATCAACTCAAAGCCGCTTTGCGTCTTCACGCCGATGTTGAAGTTCACCAGCGTATAGTCCGGCAGCTTCAGGTTGAGCGTCGTGGCGGCGTTGGCCGGTGCTCCGCCGAACGGCAGGCCGTGCACGAAAGTGCGCGGGTTGTTCTCCTGGTCGCTCGGCTGCGTGAAGCGATCGCCGACATATTGCACGCTCGCGTTCACGAAGCCGTCCCATTCGCTGCCCACCGGGAATTCATAGCCGGCATTGGCCGACATCTGGAATTTCGGCACGGTCGGCAGGCGGTTGCCGTCGCGGATGCCCGCGATGACGGCGCCGGTCGCATCCAGCACGCTGCTATCGAACTTGGAATCGACATAGGTGCCGTTGAGGCTGAAGCTCAGACCCGGCGCCGGGCGTGCCGACATTTCAAGCTCCAGGCCGGTCGCATGCGCCTTCGGCACGTTGAACACGACGCGCGACGAGCAGCTGCCGGCATCGGCGGTGACCTGCAGGTTCTTGATCTCGTTGTGGAAGGCGGCGGCGTTGAAGGTCAGCCCGCCGAACTGGCTCTTGAAGCCAAGCTCATAGTTCCACAGCGTCTCGTCCTTATAGGTCGGGCGATTGCCGTAGATCGGCGCGTCGGCAGGCGAGCAGAGCGGCAGGTTGAGCGGATCGTTGACGCCGCCCAGCCGGAAGCCCTTGGCCGCCTGCAGGTTGATCGACACGTTCTTGCTCGGCTCCCAGGTCGCGATGAAACGCGGCGTGAAGCCGTCCGACTTGGTCTTGTCGCCGATCCGACGGTCGCCGTTCGCGAACAGGCCACCCGAAATGAAGTTCCGCTTCTCCTTGAAATCGTAATAGCGGCCGCCTGCGGTCAGCTTGAGCTCGCCCAGATCGTAGCTGGCCTCACCAAAGACGGCCTTCTGCTTGATCTTGTACGGAATGTCGGAGTTGTACGGCGAGTTGGCCGGGAAGCCGTTCGCCACCGCGGCCGACGTGCCCGCGCCCAGCACCGCGTCGGTGAAGGCGTCATAGCCTGGAGTAGGCAGGCGCTGGGTGTAGCCGCGGTCGATATCCGAATAGAAGCCGCCGATCAGCCACTGGAACGGGCCGGAACCGTTGGACGAAAGCCGGACTTCCTGCGTCCAGGTCTTCAGATCGGTGGTGTCCCTGAGGTTCGACGGCAGCAGCACCGCGGCCGCCGGGAAACCGAGGTCGACCGACACCGAACCCGTCAGCGCGCTCGCGTCACGTGACACCAGGATGTCGCGGTTGATATAGCTGGTGACGGAGGTCAGCGTGACGCCGCCGATATCCACGTTCGCGGTCAGGTCCGCCAGGAACGTCTCATCGCTGAAGCCTTCGTTCAGCAGCAGATATTGCTGGCGCTCGCCAAGCTGAATCTTCGGCCGCGTGGTCGTGTAGGGGTTGGCGAAGAGGTTATAGACTTCCTGCCGGTTGAAGCCGTCGGTCGTAACCTTCTGGTAGACGACGCGCGGCGTGATCGAGATGTTCTCGGTCGGCTTGAACAGGATCGAGAGGCGGCCGCCATAACGTTCGCCGTCATTGACGTTGCGCTTCACGCTGCCGCCTTCGCCCAGCGCGTCGATGAAGCCGCCATAGCGGGTGTAATAGCCAACCGCGCGCACCGCGACATTCTCATTGACCGGCAGGTTGATCGCGCCCTTGGCAGAGCCGCCCATCGAGCCGCCGTCGATGAAATTGACATTGCCCTCGACCTGGCCTTCCAGCTTGTCGGTATTGGGCTGGTTGGTGATGTAGCGGATGGTGCCACCGACCGAGCCTGAGCCGAACAGCGTGCCCTGCGGGCCGCGCAGCGTCTCGACGCGGTTGAGGTCGAACAGATCGAGATCGGGCGTGAACAGCGAGAGCGAGACGACACTTTCGTCGAGATAGACGCCGACCTGTTCCTTCACGCCCGGCTGGTCGCGGACGATCTGGCCGGCGGACACGCCGCGCACCGAAACCTGGCTCTGGCCCGGCCCGAGATTCTGGATCGTGAGGCCGGCGACGCTGCGCGCCAGATCCTCAAGCGTCACCGCACCCGATTTCTGAATGTCTTCCTGGGTCTGCGCGTTGATCGAGAACGGCACGTCCTGCAGCGTCGATGCGCGCTTGGTGGCCGTGACGATGATATCTGTCTGCTCCTCGGCCGACGCCGCGCCGGTCTGTGCCCAGGCAGCTGCAGAAAGCGACAGCGCAACCCCCGCGCCAGCCAAAAGGCACGCGCGGAATCCCGTGATCCCAACCATAAATCCTCCCCAACCAAATTTGGTTTGTGACGCTTCTGTACCAAAGCGGGGCGAAATCGGCCAAGATGAACGGACACCGTGTTCGCGCTTTTCCGACACAGTGTGGCGCAAAAGCCACCGCGCAGTATCGCCCGCATTGTTCCCCGGCGCAGGCCGGGGCCCAGCGCCCTACAGCTACGCCGCGAGGAAAGATGGACCCCGGCGTTCGCCGGGGAACAAATTAGGGAATCAGGATCGACGATCCGCTCGTTGCCCGCGCCTCAAGGTCGCGATGCGCCTGCGCCGCCTGCTCCAGCGGATAGCGCCGGCCGATCGCCACCGTCACCTTGCCCGACCGGATCATCTGCCACAGGCGCACGACACCCGCGCTGGCGCTCGCTTCGTCCGCTGCCGAATAATAGTCGAACAGCGTCGGGCGAGTGACGAAGATCGAGCCTTTCTGCGACAGGACCGCCAGGTTCACGCCGGTCACGGGGCCGCTGGCATTGCCGTAGCTGACGATCAGTCCGCGCCGCGCGACGGACCCGAGCGAGGCTTCCCATGTCGATTTGCCGACGCCATCGAACACCACCCGCACGCCCGCGCCTCCGGTCAGCGCGCGAACACGCGCGGCCACGTCTTCATGATCATATCGGACGATCTCGTCCGCGCCGGCAGCGCGCGCCTGCGCCGCTTTCTCTTCGGTTGAGACCGTACCGATCACATGCGCCCCGATCGCTTTCAGCCACTGGACGAGGATCAACCCGACGCCACCCGCCGCGGCATGAACCAGCACCGTCCAGCCGGCCTCGACTTTGGCGCAGCGATCGGCGAGGAATTCGGCGGTGCAGCCTTTCAGGAGCGCGGCCGCCGCGACCTCGTCACTGATATCGTCGGGGATCGGGAACAACATGTCCGCCGGAAGATTGCGTTCGGTCGCATAGGCGCCGCGCACCGGGCCGAAAGTGCAGACCCGGTCGCCGGGCTTGAAGCTGGTGACGCCCTTGCCCACTGCTTCGACCACGCCCGCCGCTTCGAGACCCAGACCTGCCGGAAGCTCGACCGGATAGAGGCCGCTGCGATGATAGGTGTCGATGAAATTGACGCCGATCGCCGTGTTGCGGATACGGACCTCGCCCGGCCCCGGCGGCGGCAGCTCGACGTCCGCCCAGCCAATCACATCCGGACCGCCGGTCCGTTCAATCCGTGCAACGCGCGCCATGGTCGTCTCCTTATCCGATCGGCATGCCCGGCGGCACTTTCGGCAGGCGCCGCTGGTCCGCCAGTGCCGCCGTCAACGCTTCGCGGTCAAGCAGAAGCCGGCCCAGGCCCCGGCTCCAATCGGCCTGCACACCGCTGCCCTTGGTCGCGGCAAGACTGGTGCCGAGCCGGTTCAGCCGCTCAGACAAGGCCAGTGCGATCGTCGGCGACAGCGCGCCGTCGCGCTGCGTCCGCGCCAGCGCCAGCGCGACGGTGGTCGCGACCCGGCGCTGGACCGCCGCCGCGCCCTCGTCGCGGGGAGAAGCGAAGGCACGGTCGATCAGCCGGTCGACCACTTCATGCGCGGACGGGCTCGCCGGATCGGCCTGGTTCTGGATCTCCAGCCGGTTGAGCCGATTGGGTGCGATCAGGTCGATCAGCGTCATTGCTGCCGCCGTCTCGGTCGCGGACAGCGGATCGAAAACCGGGCCGCCAGCGGTGCGGATCACTTCGATCTCGGTCTGCCGGTCGCCTTCGCCGGACCAGCCCGCCGACAGGTTCGGCATCAGTGTTGCCGGAACGGTCAGCGCCGCGGGCGAAAGCGTATCGAGCAAGGCATCCAGCGCCGCGCGCTGGCGATCCGGGGAGACCGGCTTTGCGTCGCCGGTGCCGTCGCCGTTGACGGCGTAAGTGAAATCGACGCCGCCCAGCAGTTTTGCCGTCGCTTCGACCTGATAGCGGTGGAGCAGCCAGACCGGCACGAAGGCGCGGCGCAGCTGATATTGCGGATCGCCGGCTTTCAGCGCGGCCGGGCCGAAGCGCTGGACCGCGACTTGCCGGACCTCCATCACGCGCTTCAGTTCGGCGACCGGATCGGCGCCGTCATCCCAGAGACTCCCCAGCGGATGCGCACTGTCCGGCGC
>JAFEEY010000124.1 GCA_018240865.1 Pseudomonadota bacterium
TCCCGGTCGGTAGGCTTTACCTCATCAAGGCCATCAAGAAGAAGAACAAACAGGCCTGAGCGTAAACCCTCTAAAAATATGGAAAACTGATCAGCACGACGCTCGGGCGTTATCATATTAAATATCGTTTTATAAAAATCCTTAGGATCGTGCTTTGGAATGTTTCTAAGTTCAACAAAAAGAGGGATTTTCCCGACCGGTTTTTCGTATAGCAAAAGTGCGACGTGACGCATAAGCATTGTTTTGCCTGCGCCGCCGGTTCCGATAACAACTGTGTTTCCAAGTTTATCGCAATTTAAGACCAAGTCCTCATCGCGGCATGTTTTGTTGCCTGAAGAGAGTCTAAGATTAACGTAAATGGAAGATAGCGGGACAAATCTCTCACCGGTAAAAATGGTTCGAACATTCGCGCATCTGGTGTAGGTTAGCTCCAAATGGTTCTTAAAAGCATCAGTAAAATTAGCCCGGGCTTTGTCGGCGCCTATCTTCAAAGCCCCAGCGATATGCTTGATAACCGGTTCCGCTGTTGCACGAAGAACTGCCGCAGCGGCAGCAGTCGCGATTGCACTAGCCATCTGATCCTCAACGAGAGAGCTATGAGAGAGGCTGCGTTAAAACCGCCTGGCGGTCAATAAGCGTGAGCGTGCATCGCGGGGTGTGATGATTGCGAGCAGGAACTGCGACGATTTCGGTTAGATGCCGACGCGATCTTCTTCCCTTGTGCGTGTGCAATCGTCTGTTTGCGGACCCTCCACACCCCTTCACGCGTTCCCCACCCACACAACATAAAGGCCGCGCGCATGTTGAAGGATAAGACATCATCCGCGATCGTCGGGGTTTCGGATATTGACCGGGCCCGCGCCTTTTATGGCGAGACGCTGGGGCTGGAGCCGGCCGGCGGCGAGGCAGAGGAGGGCGTGCTCGCCTTCAGGACCGGGAGCAGCCAGCTGACCGTCTATCCGTCGAAGGATGTGCGGCCCTCCACCGCCAACGCGGTCGCCTGGGGCGCGGGCGGCGATGTCGAGGCGATCGCCGGCGATCTCACCGCCAAGGGCGTGAAGCTGGAGGAATATCCGGACTTGGGGCTCGACATCCAGAACGGCGTCCACCGCGCCGGCGAGTTTCGCGGCATCTGGTTCAAGGACCCGGACGGCAACATCCTCCACGTCAACAGTATGTGAAGGCGGGGGGATCACATCCCTTCCCCCGTCATCCCGAACTTGTTTCGGGATAAGCGTGAAAGCGACGGGCGACGGCATATCCCGCACCGAGGCAGCGCCGCCAAATCCCCACACCGAGCCCGCCCGATCCTTGTCCCGAACCAAGTTCGGGATGACGGTGTTGGATGCTTGCCAACCCGGTCGCCCTGACCGACCATGCGCCGCGTGACGGATACGCCCGATCTTCCCTGGCGCCCCGAATTCCTCGCCGCTTTGCGCATGCTCGCACGGGCCAGCGAGGGGCTGGCCCAACGCGGCTACTCGCGGCCTATGCCGAGCCTGTCCTGAGCTTGTCGAAGGAGCGGCGCGGTCGAGTTCTACACCGGTTCCGCGATCATGACCGGCGATATCGACGTCACCACGCCCGTCCAGCCGGAGCTGGAAGAGGAGCTCCAGAAACTCGGCTTCGTCCGCCCCTCCGGCCCCGGCAAGGCCACGCGCGGCTGGGTACATCCGGAGATTGGGCTCGGCTTCGAAGTGGTCGGCGAAAGCCCGATGGGCGACACACCCGATATGGTGCGCCTGCAACTGGTCTATCCCGATCCGGCCGAACCGGGTCTCCGCGTGCTGTCGATCGAGGACATGATCGCCGACCGCATGGGGCAATATGCCAGCGGCACCGCGCACGAGATGCTGGAGCAGGCGCGCGAGCTCCATGCTCTGGCGGGCACGCTCGATCACGACTATCTTGATCGCCGCATCCGCACGGAAACGATAGGCGAATACGGTGTCGAAGCGCTTGGCTGACGAACAGAATTGGGGTGAACCGATCGACATGCGGTCGTTCGGCCGCGACCTCGCACGCCGCCGCGCCGAATACGAAGCGAAGAACGGCCCCATCCCCGTGCCCCGCAACACCGGCGCGCGGCGCACCAAGAGCAAGCAGGCGCTGCTCGATGCCGTCAACGCGATCACCGAAAAGCAAGGCTGGCGCTGGTAGCCCACCCACTTTCGTCACCCCGGACTTGATCCGGGGCCCAGCTTCTCCCTACGCCCGCGCGTTTTTCCTGTCCTACATGCGGCGCGTTATGCCAACCAAGCGCCGGCTCTTTCTCCGCGTCCGATTCCTCCCAACCCCGCGCTTTCCCCACCGGCGCAGGTGTGACTTTCGTGACTTTCGCCCGCCGCTTTTGCATGCGCGTCAGTGCGAACTTTCATGACCTTTCGTCCGCTGCCACCGCTCGCTAAGAGGGGCCGATGCTCACCGGCCTCTCGATCCGCGACGTGGTGCTCATCGAGGCGCTGGACCTGTCGTTCGGCCCCGGCCTCGGCGTGCTGACCGGCGAGACCGGCGCGGGCAAGTCGATCCTGCTGGACGCGCTCGGCCTTGCGCTCGGCGTGCGGGCGGACACTTCGCTGGTCCGCCAGGGCACGGCGCAGGCGAGCGTGACGGCGAGCTTCGATCCGCCGCCGGCCGCCGCCGCTTTGCTCGCCGAAAGCGGCATCGACCTGGAACGCGGCGAGCCGCTGATCGTCCGCCGCACCGTCAAGGCCGATGGCGGCAGCCGCGCCTTCGTCAACGATCAGCCCGTCTCTGCTGCCCTGCTGCGCGAGCTGGGCGGCGCGCTGGTCGAGATCCACGGCCAGCACGACGATCGCGGCCTGCTCGATGCGCGCGGCCACAGGCGCCTGCTCGACGCCTTCGGGCGGCTGGACACGGCGGGCGTCGCCGCCGCGCACCGGCTGTGGCGCATGGCCGCCGACACGCTCGCCCACGCCCGCGAGGAATTGGAGAACGCCGCGCGCGACCGGGAATGGCTGGAGCACGCCGTCGCGGAGTTGACCGCCGCGTCACCGGAGCCGGGCGAGGAGGAAGCACTGGCGGAGGCGCGGGCGAACATGCAGCGCGGCGCGCGCCTGTCCGACGATCTCGCGGCGCTGGATCAGCATCTGCAGGGCTCGGCCGGGGCGCTGTCCAATCTGCGTCAGGCGGCGCGACGGCTGGACCGGCTGGGGCCGGAGCATGTGCTGCTGGCCGAGGCGCTGTCCGCGCTCGACCGCGCCGTGATCGAGGCGTCCGAGGCGGAGGACCGGATCGAGCGGGCCAAGGAAGCCCTCGCCCACGATCCCGCCCGGCTGGAGGAGATCGAGGCGCGGCTATTCGATCTGCGCGCGCTGGCCCGAAAATACCGGGTCGATGTCGAGGGACTGCCGGCGCTGGCGGAGGAACTGGCCGGGCGGCTGCAGACGATCGAGGCGGGCGGTGACGGCATCGCCCGGCTGGAGCGCGAGGCGGCGAAGCGGCGCAAGGATTATGAGGCTCAGGCCGAGGGGCTGAGCAAGGCGCGGGCCGAGGCCGCCAAGCGCCTCGACGCGGTGGTGGCGACGGAGCTCGCGCCGCTGAAGCTGGATGCCGCCCGCTTCCGCACCTCGGTCGAGACCTTGCCCGAGGATCAGTGGAGCGCCGCTGGCCGCGACCGGGTCGAATTCCTGATCGCGACCAATCCGGGCGCGCCGTTCGGCCCTCTCGCGAAGATCGCCAGCGGCGGCGAGCTGTCCCGCTTCATCCTGGCGCTGAAGGTCGCGCTGGCGGAAGAAGGCGGCGCGGCGACGATGATCTTCGACGAGATCGACCGCGGCGTCGGCGGCGCGGTGGCGAGCGCGATCGGCGAGCGGCTCGCCCGGCTCGCGGAAAAGGCGCAATTGTTGGTCGTCACGCACAGTCCGCAGGTCGCGGCGCGGGGCGACCGCCAGTGGCTGATCGCCAAGAGCCATGACGGCACCGTCACCCGCACCGGCGTCCGCGCCCTCGATGAAACCGAACGCCGCGAGGAAATCGCCCGCATG
>JAFEEY010000125.1 GCA_018240865.1 Pseudomonadota bacterium
AACCCTCAACGCCTTTCTGGTCGAGACGCCCGAGCACGCGCTCGCCGCCGCCGATGCCGCCGACAAGGCGCGCGCGGCGGGCGAAGAGGCAAAGCCGCTTGCCGGCATTCCGCTCGGCATCAAGGATCTGTTCTGCACCGAGGGCGTGCAGACCACCGCCGCTTCGAACATCTTGGGCGGGTTCAAGCCGCCTTATGAATCGACCGTCACCGCCAATCTGTGGCGCGCGGGCGCCAGCATGCTCGGCAAGCTCAATATGGACCAGTTCGCGATGGGCTCGTCCAACGAGACGAGCGCGTTCGGCAATGTGATCTCGCCCTGGCGGCGAAATGACGGCGGCAATGCGCCGCTCGCCCCCGGCGGCTCGTCCGGCGGCAGCTCGGCGGCGGTCGCGGCGCGCATCGCGCCGGGCGCGACGGGCACGGACACCGGCGGCTCGATCCGCCAGCCTGCCGCCTTCACCGGCATCGCCGGCATCAAGCCGACCTATGGCCGCTGCTCGCGCTGGGGCACGGTCGCCTTCGCCTCGTCGCTCGACCAGGCCGGACCGATGGCGCGCACCGTCCGCGACTGCGCGATTCTGCTCGAAGCGATGAGCGGCTTCGATCCGAAGGACGCGACTTCGCTCGATGTGCCTGTCCCGGCCTGGGAGCGCGGCCTGTCGCCTGACCTGAAGGGCAAGCGGATCGGCATCCCGCGCGAATATCGCGTCGACAATATGCCGGCCGAGATCGACGCGCTCTGGCAGCAAGGCATCGCATGGGCGAAGAATGCTGGCGCCGAGATCGTCGAGGTCTCGCTGCCCCACACCAAATACGCGCTTCCCGCCTATTACATCATCGCCCCGGCCGAAGCGTCGTCCAATCTCGCGCGCTATGACGGCGTGCGCTATGGCCTGCGCGACCTGCCCGATGGGGCGGGCTTGCAGGACATGTATGCGGCGACCCGCGCCGCCGGCTTCGGCAAGGAAGTGAAGCGCCGGATCCTGATCGGCACTTATGTGCTCTCGGCCGGCTTCTATGACGCCTATTACAACCAGGCGCAGAAGGTTCGGGCGCTGATCGCCCGCGATTTCGACGATGCCTGGGAGAAGTGCGACCTGCTGCTGACGCCGACCGCGCCGTCGGCTGCCTTCGCGCTTGGCGAAAAGTCGGCCGATCCTCTCGCCATGTATCTGAACGACGTGTTCACGGTACCATCGTCGCTGGCCGGATTGCCGGCCATGTCGGTGCCGGCGGGGCTGGACGGACTGGGCCTTCCGCTGGGCTTGCAGATCATCGGCAAGGCGTTCGACGAGCAGGGCGTGCTCAATGCCGGTCTGGCTATCGAAGATCGTGCAGGATTCACCGCAAGACCGGAGCCCTGGTGGTAGGGTTGTGCTGAAGGAATGATGTGCAGGGCGTAAACCAGCGTTTGAGACCGGTCTTCGATCGCGTGGCCGTGGCCTATGTCTGGCTGTCCGCGCCGCTGTTGAGAACCATCGCGCGGCGCCGCCTGTCGCTCCCCCACTTTCAGCGCTTTGCCGATCGCGCCGGTTTCCAGCTGCGCAGCGACCATTATTACGAGCCGACCTATAACGACACCGATCTGCCGGATGATGTGACGGCCGAGCGGCCGTTGCCGGGGATCGATCTGAACGGCGCCGCCCAGCTGGCACTGCTGGAGAAGCTCGACTACGGCGCCGAACTTGAAAAACTGCCGCTTCATCCGAAGCCCGGCCAATTCGGCTATATCAATCGCATGTATGGCTTTGGCGACGCCGAGCTTTATTACAGCATCATCCGCCACAAAAAGCCGCAGCGGATCATCGAGGTCGGCTCGGGCAATTCGACGCTTGTCGCGCTGGAAGCGATCGCCGCCAACAAGCGCGACGATCCGTCATACGAATGCGATTTCGCCTGTATCGAGCCCTATGAAATGCCGTGGCTGGAAAAGACCGGCGTCCGCGTGATCCGCGAGCGGGTGGAGCATGTTCCACTGACGGTGTTCGACGCGCTGGGCGAGGACGACATCCTCTTCATCGATTCCAGCCATGTGATCCGCCCTTACGGCGACGTGCTGCATGAGTTTCAGCAGATCGTGCCGCGCCTGAGCGCGGGCGTGTGGGTGCAGGTGCATGACATTTTCACGCCGCGCGATTATCCCGAGAAATGGCTGCGCCAGCACCGGCGGCTGTGGAACGAGCAATATCTGCTGGAGAGTTTTCTTGCCTTCAACAGCCGGTTCGATGTGATCTGCGCCGCGAACTGGCTGAAGCATAATCATTTCAGCGCGATTGCGCGGGTTTGCCCGATGCTCGGCCGCCACCCGGAGGCTGAGCCGGGCGCCTTCTGGTTCGTTGCCAGATAGTGGGGGCGAAATAGCTGCGCACCGCTTCACCGCGCTCGATTCGCTGCGCGGGTTGTGCGCGCTCGCGGTCGTATTGTTTCATTTCAAGACCGGCGGCTTGCTCAGCAATCTCCCGGCGATCCGCCACGGCTGGATTTTTGTCGACTTCTTTTTCGTGCTGAGCGGCTTCGTGCTGGCCCATGCCTATTTCGGCCGGGTCGGGCGCGAGGTCTCGGTCTGGCGCTTCCTGGGGCTCAGGCTTGGCCGCATCTATCCGTTGCACGCCGCGGTGCTGGCCGCGATGGTCGTGCTGGAGCTGGTCAAGCTGGCCATGCCGGGCCTTGGCGCGCGCGAGGCGTTCGGGCCGGGACGGACCGTGCCCGATCTGATCGCTTCGCTGCTGCTGCTCCACTCGTCGGGTTTCACCCGCGATCTGGTGTGGAACGTGCCGAGCTGGAGCATCGCGGCGGAATTCTGGGCTTATGCGGCTTTTGCGCTGCTGGTGCTGACTCGCCGCATCTGGCCGTTCGCACTGCTGGCAGCGGTGTCGGTGCTGACGCTGCTCGCGGTCAACCCGGACCTTTACGACGCGACCTATGATGCCGGTACGATCCGCTGCTTCTACGGCTTTTCGCTGGGCGTCATCACCTGGTCGCTCCGCGGCGAGACGGACTGGCGGCCGTCGCCCATGCTCGCGGCCCTGGCCGAGCTCCTGTTTGTGGCGGCGGTCATCGGCTTCGCGACAGTCGTGTGGGGCGGACCGCGCACGCTCGCCGCGCCGATCCTGTTCGCCGGCGCGGTGTTCGTGTTCGCCGACGATGCCGGGCCGGTCAGCCGGCTGCTCGCGACCCGGCTGCCGGTGCTGCTCGGCACCCTCTCTTATTCAATCTATATGATCCACCCGCTGGTGCAGGGGCGGGTGATGGAAGCGCTCGCGCGCTTCGGCCTCGCGCGAACCGGCGTGGCGGACAGCGTCACCGCGACCGGCCTCACAGCGGATGCGATCACGCTCGTCATGCTCGTTCTGGTGATCGGCGTGGCAGCACTCGCCTATCGCTGGATCGAGAAGCCGGCGCGCGATTGGTCCCGCCGCAGGCTTCGCGCGCCCGCCGTGGAGGCGGAAGCGCCGACCTTTTAGGCCTGCCCGTCATGCCAGCGAAGGCTGGCATCTCCTGCGCCGAGACCCCAGCCTTCGCTGGGTGACGACAAAGATCAGGCGCCCGGCGGCTTCAGCCCCAGATAGGCGAGGCGTTTCACTTCGCGGCGGCCGCGCGTCACGGTGTCGAGGATCAGCCCGCACGACAGGCTGACGATGCCGAGCAGCGCCAGGCCCGTGCAGAGAATCGCGGTCGGGATGCGCGGCACCAGATGCGTTTCCAGATAGGTGAAGAGCAGGTCCAGCGAGAGGCCGAGGCTCGCCGCCAGGAACAGGATCGTGAACAGGCCGAAGAAAGCGACCGGCTTTTCGATCCGGTACAGATCGAGGATCAGCCGGAGGATGCGGAAGCCGTCGCGATAGGTGGACAGTTTGGAAATGGAGCCTTCCGGCCGCGCGGCATAGGCGGTGGCGACCTCGGCGACCGGCATCTTCAGCTCCAGCGCATGGACGCTGATCTCGGTCTCGATCTCGAAGCCCTGGCTGAGCGCGGGGAACGACTTCACGAAGCGGTTCGAAAAGACCCGGTAGCCGGAAAGGATATCGCTGAACGTCTGGCCGAAGATCCAGGTCACGCAGCCGGTGAGCATCCGGTTGCCGAGCCGGTGGCCGCGCCTATAGGCCTCGGTCTCGTCGGTCTCGCGCGTGCCGACCACCATGTCGAGCTGCTCGGTCAGCAGCCGCTCGATCATCCTCGGCGCGGCATCGGCATCATAGGTCGCATCGCCGTCCGACAGCACATAGATGTCCGCCTGCACGTCCGCGAACATGCGGCGGACGACATTGCCCTTGCCCTGGGTGCGCTCGGTACGGACGATCGCGCCGGCCTCGCGCGCCACGCGCACCGTGTCGTCCTTTGAATTATTGTCATAGACATAGATGTCCGCGCCCGGCAGCGCGCGGCGGAATCCGTCGATCGTCTGCGCGATCGCGGCGGCTTCATTGTAGCAAGGGAGCAGCACCGCGACGCGCGGCTGCGTCGCCGACGCGGATGCCGCCAGCCGTTCGACCATGTTCATGGCTGTGCCTTTAGCACCAAAACCCTTTCAATCATCCCAAAACCCGCTCGTCCCGAGCGAAGTCGAGGGGCGCATCCGCGGACGCATCATTTACGCCCCTCGACTTCGCTCGGGACGAGCGATGGGGGTTGCAATTCCTCTGCCGGGCTGGCGAAGGAGAGCGCCATGGCAACCGCAACCAGCAGCACCTATCGCGTTCAGGGCGCAACCGGCGAGTGGGAGGTCGTGATCGGCCTCGAGGTCCACGCCCAGATCACTGCCTCCAAGGCCAAGCTTTTCTCCGGCGCGGCGACCGCATTCGGGGCGGAACCCAATGCGCAAGTGTCGCTGGTCGATGCGGCGATGCCGGGCATGCTGCCGGTGCCGAACCGCGAATGCATCCGCCAGGCGGTGCGCACCGGCATGGCGATCGACGCGGTCATCAACCGCTGGTCGCGCTTCGATCGCAAGAATTACTTCTACGCCGATTTGCCGCAGGGCTATCAGATCTCCCAGCTTTATCACCCGCTGGTCGGCGAGGGCTCGATCACGATCGAGCCAGCCGAAGGCGAGGAAAAGATCGTGGGGATCGAGCGCATCCATGTCGAGCAGGACGCCGGCAAGCTGATGCACGATCAGCATCCGACCCGTTCCTATGTCGATCTCAACCGATCGGGCGTCGCGCTGATGGAGATCGTGTCGAAGCCCGACATGCGCTCGCCCGCCGATGCCGGCGCCTACCTGCGCAAGCTGCGGTCGATCCTGCGCTATGTCGGGTCGTGCGACGGCAATATGGAGGAAGGGTCGATGCGCGCCGACGTCAACGTCTCGGTGCGCAAGCCCGGCGCCGAGTTCGGCACACGGACGGAGACCAAGAACGTCAACTCGGTCCGCTTCGTGATGGCGGCGATCGAATATGAAGCGAGCCGCCAGGTCGATGTGCTCGAATCGGGCGGCCGCGTGGTGCAGGAAACTCGCCTGTTCGATCCCGACAAGGGCGAGACCCGCTCGATGCGTTCCAAGGAAGACGCGCACGATTATCGCTATTTCCCCGATCCGGACCTGCTGCCGCTGGAGCTGGACGACGCCTTCATTGCCGAATGCAAGGCAAGCCTGCCCGAGCTGCCGGACGCGAGGCGCCGCCGCTACGAACAGGAACTCGGGCTTTCAGCCTACAACGCCAATGTGCTGACCGCCGAGGTGGAAACCGCCCGCTGGTTCGAGGCACTGATGGCCGCGGGCGGGAGCAAGGTGACGGCCAAGGCTGCGTCCAACTGGCTCATCTCGGACCTGTTCGGCGCGCTCAACCGGCTCGGCCTGTCGATCGACGAAAGCCCGGTCAGTCCGAAGCAGGGCGCGGAGCTGCTCGCGCTGGTGGCGGACGGCACGCTTTCCGGCACGCTCGCCAAGCAGGTGTTCGAGATCATGCTGGAAACCCGCGAGGATCCGGCCGCGATCGTCGAGGCGCGCGGCCTCAAACAGACCAGCGACACCGGCGCGATCGAAGCGGAAATCGCCAAGGTTCTCGCCGCCAATGTCGACAAGATCGAACAGTATCGCGGCGGCAAGGAAGCGCTGTTCGGCTTCTTCGTCGGCCAGACGATGAAAGCGATGGCCGGCAAGGCCAATCCGCAGGTCGTCAATGAGTTGCTGAGGAAAGCGCTCGGCTAAGGCTCCGCCATCGCCCGCGCTGCGATGCGGCGCGGGCGATAGGGTTGATCAGCTGCGTTTGCGCCGGCTCATCGCCGTCCGCGCGTTGTTGGCGTATTCCTCGAAATTCTTCTTGAACACGGTGGTGAGCTCGTCGAGCGCGGCGATCGCGTCCTCGCCTTCCTTTGGCGGAAACAGCTGGAGCCCGTTGCCGCCCCACGCCTTATACTCGAAATCGATCGTCTGATCGTCGCCGAACTCGCGGATCATGAACAGCGTCCTGAGCGAGCGGCCGTAGATCGCCGCCTTTTGATAGAACACATCCGCGACGATCAGCTCCGAATAGCAGGTGGCCTTGGAGTCCGAGCGCCGCGTCTTGACCTTGTTCATCGTCTTGCGTTCGAGCGGAGTGTCGTGCGTGACGATCACCGTTCCCGGCTTCAGCGAGATAAGAGTCTTCAGATCGAGCGACTGAAGCGCGCCCAACTGGCTCGGGCTGTCGAGCGCGGCTGCCAGCGACGCCTTGTTGTTCGCGTCGGTGCCGCTGTGGATCGCGGCGTCGAGCAGGCCGCCGCCAAGCAGGCCGGTGGTCATTGAGGTCATGCGCTCGGCCGGCCAGATATGCAGCTCGCACGGCGCCGCACCTTGCGCGAGCGCCGGCGACGCGAACGCCGTCGCAATCATGGCGGTCAAAAAACTCATCCGAATTTTCATTGTTCTTCCCCTATTAGGCGATGGCTATTTCGACAGGTCATTTCGTCCGCGCCGAGCCTCTCGTGTCGCTCTTCTGCAGTGCGATCGCGAACTTCGCGAGGTTGGAGCGGAAAGCGTTTTGGAGATCGGTAAGGCCGGCCGCCGTCCCGGCCGGGTCCTTGGGCGGAAAAGCGAGCAGGGACGTTCCGGCCCAGGCGCCGAATTGCCTGGCGTATCTGTCCGCAGCGCCGAAATCGCGGAAGCGCGCGAGCGTTTTGAGTGACGCGCCGTTGACGATATCCTCCTGAAAGAAAACATCTTCGAGCAGGAGCTCGGCGTAACAAGGCGAGGAAGACGTCGCCAGCCGTGTCGGCGTCTGCCGGATCGCAACTGTCGACTGCGGTTCCGAATGAATGACGATCGCGTAATGCGCTTGCGGAAAGACTTCCTGCAGCGCGGCCGCGCGGATCAGCTCTACCTGCTGCGCGGTCGAGAGCGGCTCCGCGGGCACCTCCCGATAGCCATCGCGGCCCGTCACCGCGCCATCGACGATGCCGCCATGGAAGAAGCCGTGATAGACGGACCGGAGGCCCTTGCTCGGCCAGACATGCAGTTCGCACCCGGACGCGTCGCCAGGTCGGCTGGCCGGTGCGGCGGCGGGAGCCGGCTGCGCGAAAGACTGCGCCGTGCCGGCCGCGGCCATGGCCACGCTAGCTGACACGCGCACCGCCCAACGACCCAAATGCATTCCCGCGACCCCCGCTTCCGTTCCCCGACGGATTTCCCGGATTGCTACCCGTCACCCTCGTCTTTGCAAGCCCTTTTGACGGCTTCGCGGCGATACGATGCGAAACACTTTGACACAAAGCCGGTTGAGGAACGTGTTGACACTTTCCTCGCCCTGTCGCCTTCTAGAGCCGAGGATAAAGGGGGGTCTTTATGTTCACCAGGCTTAAGCGCCATCTCAAGAAGCATTTTTTCACGCGCACGCATCCGCTGGACAAGCAGCTGGGAATAGAGACGACGCGATTCGTTGGGCGCCGGCGGTCCGCAACCGGGAATGACGAGCTGGACAAGAACAATGTCGGCTATGGCTGCTCCCAGCCAAGCGTGATCCGCGCCGCGATCGAGCGCATTCCGGACAATCCGAAGCGCACTTTCATGGACATCGGCTGCGGCAAAGGGCGCGTGCTGGCCGTCGGCACCGAATATCCGTTCCGCGAAACGGTCGGCTACGACATCGTGCCGGAACTGGTCGACCGGACGAACGCGAACGGCAAGATCATTGCCGGCCGCTTCCCGACGCGCCCGCCGATGCGCGCGACGCTGGCCGATGCAATGGATTGCGCGAACTGGCCGGAGGGGGACATCGCCATGTTTCTCTACAACAGCTTCCGCGCGCCGATCGTCGCCAAATTTGTCGCCGCCATCGAGGATTGGGACAAGCGAAACCCGGATCGCTCGCTTTACCTGATCTATTGCAACCCCGTGCACTTCGCGCTGCTGGACGCCTCTCCGAGCCTGGAGCGGTTTGCGACCGATATGGTGCAATATACCAACGAAGAGCTGACTTCGCTGCATTCGGAGAATACCGCGGATACGTTCATCATCTACCGCGTCAAGCGCGCCGGCGATGTGCCGGTGCTGCCCGGCCATAACCGCGAGGTGCGGGTGACCGTGCCCGATCTGGGCGCCGACATGGTGATGTGATGGGAAGCGGCGGACTCCGGCGCCCGCCGCGCCTCACGGCTTGTAAGTGAAGGTCACCATCGAGGTTTCGAAGTCGCTGACGCGCAGTGCGCGGCGGGCGCGGAGCAGGCCGCCGCCCGATGCTTCCTCATGCACGGCATAGTCGACATTGCCCATGATGAAG
>JAFEEY010000126.1 GCA_018240865.1 Pseudomonadota bacterium
CAGCGGATCAACTATACCGGCACGGCCGGCGAGATTTATCTCAAAGGCGATGACGGCACGCCCAAGGCCGCAATCAATTACTATTCCTATATCAAGGAACCGCGCGATCCGTCGCGGCCGGTGACATTCCTGTTCAATGGCGGCCCCGGCTCCGGCTCGGTCTGGCTGCACATGGGCGCATTCGGACCGAAACGGGTCGCGATCCCCTCCGACGCGCGCGACGACGGCGCCCCGCCCTATCCGATCGTCGACAATCCCGATTCGTTGCTGGACGTGACCGACATCGTGTTCATCGATCCCGTCGGCACCGGCTTTTCCCATGCGCTGGGGAAGACCGACCCCAAGGATTATTGGGGCGTGACCAAGGACGCGAAATCGGTCGCCCAGGTGATCCGGCTATGGCTGAACGACAATGGCCGCTGGAACTCGCCCAAATTCTTGGGCGGCGAAAGCTATGGCACCACCCGCTCCGCCGCGGTGGCGAACGAGTTGGAGGGCGGCTATAACGACGTTGCGCTGAACGGCATCATCCTCATCTCGACGATCCTCGATTTCGGCGCGCAGGCGGAAGTCGAGGGCAACGACATGCCCTATGTGATCGCGGTGCCGTCGATGGCGGCGGTCGCCTGGTATCACAACAAGGTCGCGGATAAGCCGGCAACGGTCGGGCAGTTCGTCGCCGAGGCCCGCGCCTTCGCGGCCGGGCCGTATATGTCGGCGCTGATGAAAGGCCAGGCGCTGCAGGGCGAGGAACGCGCACAGATTCGCCGCCAGCTTTCGCGCTATACGGGCCTTTCCGAAACTTTCCTCGACCGCGCCGATCTGCGCCCGTCGCCCGGCCGGTTCTGGAAAGAACTGCTGCGCGATCAGGGGCTTGTCGTGGGCCGGCTGGACAGCCGCTATGTCGGGCATGACCGCGACAATGCCGGCGAGGGCTTCGACAATGATCCGAGCTTTTACGGCATCGACGGCGGCTATACGGCGGCGATCAACGCCTATCTGCGCAATGATTTCGGCTGGAAGACCGACCGGTCCTACGTCACGATCGGCCGCGTCGGGCCGTGGGACTGGGATCTGGGCGGCGACAATGACGCGACCTTCTACAAGTCGGTCGCCCCCTATATCGGCAAGGCACTCAGGGAAAATAGCGGCCTGCGCGTGTTCGTGGGGCAAGGCTATTACGACTTCGCCACGCCCTTTTTCGGCGCCGAATATGCGCTGTCCCGCACCGGCTTCCCGCAGGATCGTATCCAGTTCCACTACTACGATGCCGGCCACATGATGTATGTGCGTGACGAGGACCGGCACAAGCTGGCCGACGACATCAAGGCGTTTATTCGCTCGCGCTGAACGCCGGTGCGGGCCTGTGGAGCGGCCAGCGGCCATGCTCCACATGCCGGCCCTCGCCGCTCACGCTTTCGACCAGCATGAATTCCTCGACCCGCCAGCTGATCGGGTCGATCGCTTCGGTGCCAAGACCGTCGGCGCGGTAACGGATCGTCACGTGCGGCTGGAACGGGTCGGGCCCGAAGGCCGGAACGCCCTTCGCGGACAAGGTCCGCATCAACGATCTTTGTGCACGCACAGCGCCGCGCATCGTCTCCGTGCCGGTCAGCGCGACGACCCGCTCCCCTTCCGCGATCCGGTCGAAAACGACGCGGAAGGACGGGATTTCGATCCGCCCGAGCATGCCCGTCAGCCATGGCAGCACCGCCGACGGCAGGTCGCGCGCCGGGCCCAGCCGCGCCAGCGTCATGTGGAGGCGCGCCGCGTCATAATCCCGCGCGCGAGGGAGGGCCGCCATCGTGCCCGCCAGCACAACAGGCGGCTTCGCCATCAGATACAGATAGCTCGATCGCGACTCACGTTTGAAGAACATAATATGAACATTATCATTCACGCATGAAGGAGCAAGCCATGGCCATGCAGCGCAACGATCCTTACCCTTCGCAGAATTTCCTGGTCGATCTGGGCGACGGCGAGACCGGAAGCGCGCTCGCAGGCTTCGCCGAGGTCAGTGGCCTGGAAACCTGGATCGAGATCGTCGAATATCGCAATGGCAATGATCGCGACCTTGCCCCCGCCAAGCTGCCCGGGCTGAACAAGACCGGCGATGTGACGCTGAAGCGCGGCATCACCGGATCGCTGAACCTCTACAAATGGTTCGATCAAGTGCGGAACGGCGACGCGGGCGCGCTGCGCACCGTCACCATCACGCTGCTCGCCGAAGACCGGACGCCCGTCGTCACATGGAAACTGCTGCGCGCGCGCCCGGTCAAATACGCGGTCGGCCCGTTCAATGCCAAAGGCACCGACGTCGCGATCGAGGAGTTCGTCCTTGCCTATGAGCGGCTGGAGATGGAATGAGCGCGGACTTGGACGGAAACGGGACGATTTGTGAGCGACAGTGACGATTATGCGTTCGACGAGGAAAGCGGCGAATGGATGCCGGCTTCCGAGCTCGCGGCCAGGCGCGCCGCCGCCGACCGGGTGGAGGTCCGCGATTTCGTGGGTAATCTGCTCGCCGACGGCGATCAGGTGACGCTCATCAAGGATCTCGACGTGAAAGGCGCGGGCCAGACGCTGAAGCGCGGCACGCTGATCAAATCCATCCGCCTGACCGGCGACCCGCAGGAAATCGACTGCAAATTCGACGGCATCAAAGGCCTGGTGCTGCGCGCGGAGTTCGTGCGGAAGCGGTAGGGTATGCAAGCCAGAACCAATATCCGCGTTCAGAAAGCTACGTGAAGGATTTGTATGTCCGAAGGGGGGGAAAGCCGCCATTGACCATAGAGTTAGAACCGTGAACGTTCTCGCCATGATTGGGAACGTTGCAGGCAACTACATCGACAACGCCATTGCTGCCGTGGACGCGGAGATTGCGAGAGGCTCAGACCCTGCACTCCGACAGATACGCCGCGAACTGCGGACCATGAAGGACTCTCACGACTTCGCGCCGAACTACGGTCGATTCTTGGTGGATGTCGGACTCGAAAACCAAGCGCTCCGCCAACAACTTTTGGAAGTCCTCGAGTGGCGCACTCGGGCGCTGAAACGTAATCGCTAACGTGCGCAAGCGGTCGGTTGCCGACATGCCGCGACGGCCCATGGCGGAGGCCCGGAGGGGGTGGAAAGCGGTTGTGGTTAAGACGGTCAGAACTGCTCTTTGTAGAAGGTCTCGATAGCCGCCAGCGAGGCTGTCATCTTTTCATCTGAACACCACTCGCCGACGAACCTTGTCAAGAAGTTGCCGACGCTGGGCGGGATCTCTCCTCGCGATGGGCGTGGCATCACCCCAGATTGAACAGTCTCGCTCAAAGTGGAGAGATTTGCGTCCAGCATTGCCACGGCGTCCGCGTCATAACTGGCACGAAATCGCGGAGAGCGAGCGATAAGTATGGCCGCTTCAATCCGGTGCAGCAGTTCACTTTGGCTCGCATCCACTACCGAACCACCTTCGTCATCGTTCAGCCGGAGAGTAGCATTCAGCACCAACCGCAAATGTCCGCAATGGGTCGAAAGCGGATGCGTGCGATCTCGTCATTCCCGCGAAAGCGGGAACCCAGCTGAACGAAACCTGGCGGCACGGAGCGCTGCCGCGCTTGAGCTTGTGCTGACTAGGTTCCCGCTTTCGCGGGAATGACGAAAATTGGGCTGGCGTGAGCAATCGCATCCCGCGCCGCCTTTGCGCTTCTGGGTTCCGGCCTACCCCCGCCGCGCCACATTCTCCGCCACGGCGGCCTGGATCAGCGTTTTGAACGCAGCCTCGTCGACATCGTCGCCTTCGCGGAAGTCGATCGCGCGGCGGGTGCCGCCCGCCAGGCTGGCGTTGAACAGCCCGGCGGGATCGGGCAGCGACGCGCCCCGGGCGAAGGTGAGTTTCACATAGGCTTTATAGACCTCGCCGGTGCAGAGGATGCCGGCATGCTCCCAGGTCGGCACGCCCGATGGGTTCGAGGGCTTCGCCCATTTGACCTGCTCCTCGACGTCGGGATCGGCCGCCTTGATCAGCGCGCGCAGACGCCCAAGCATCGCGCCGCGCCAGTCGCCCAGCCCGGCGATACGCCGGTCGATCTTTTCGGACGGTGTCGCTTCGGTCATGCCTTTCTCCCTGCCGTGCGTTGGCGCATATCGTCATAGGCGGCGCGGATCAGCGCGCCCAGAGCCTCTTCGTTGATCAGAGCGCCCGGCCGCAACTTCACATGCCGCATCCGCTTGCCCGATCCTTCCAGCAATCCCGCCGGGTCGGGCAGGGACGCGCCCTGGAAGAAACCGATCGCGGCATGCGCCTTATGGGCGTTCACATAGGCAAAGGCCGCGTCGCCCACGCAAGCGGTGGGCGCATGGTCATGGATCAGTTCCAGCACATCGTCGCCGAAGCCGCGCATCGCGTCGAACCACGGCCGCACCGTCCAGCGCAGCGGCTCGGCGGCATCGAACCACGCCGCCACTGCCGGATCGCGCCGCCGGGCCGAGGGGAAACGCATCAGCGCATCGGGATCCATCACATCTTCACGCCCGGCAGCGCAGCCGCCTGGCGCACCCATTCGCCGATCTGCGCTTCGTCGATCGCGTCCTTTTCATGGATGTGGAAATAGCGCACGTCCGGCTGTTTCGAGGCGACGGGCGGCGGCGGATCCAGATCGGCACCACGCAGAAAAGCGACCTTCACATAGCGATCGAAGCAATGGAAGCTGACGAACCAGCCCTCGCTATCTGGTGCGCCGTAGAAGGGCGTATTCCACTTCACAGCTTTGCGCGCATTCGGAACGGCGCACATGATGATCGTATCGAGCGCGCGCCCCACCCGCTGCTTCCAGCCGGGCATCGCGGCGATATAGGCCTGCACCGGGGCATCGCCTTCCCCTTTTGGAATCTGCGGATTGCCGCCGCTGAGCAGCACGGGCCTGGCTTTATCGGACATGGATTTGTCTTTCCGGTCGGCTGTCACGCGACAGCATGATTTCAGCCCCGGTCCTCGAACGCGGCGATGATCGGGCACGGGCCTGCGGCGGAGCCTGCGCAGGCCGTGGCGAGCCGGGTGAGCGCCGTGCGGGCCTGCTGAAGCTCGGCGATCCTTGCGTCCAATGCGGTGAGGCGCGCATTGGCGAGCGCACGGGCGCGGACGCGATCTTCGGACGCATCCAAGGCAAGCAGCTCGCTGATCTCCTCCAGCGTGAAGCCGGCCGCCTGCGCGGAGCGGATGAAGCGCAGCCGCCGCATATCCTCGGCCCCGTAGCGGCGGACGCCTTCGCCATAACCGCGCGCGGGCTCCGCCAGCAGGCCGCGGCGCTGGTAATAACGCACCGTTTCCACCCCGACCCCGCCTGCCTTGGCGAGCGCTCCGATCGTAAGCGAATTCATCGCTTGACTCCGTACCATGGTACGGATGCCATATGGATCGGGTCCGATCCCCGGGCAAGGAGAACATGATGACCAACCAGACCGAACAACAGGCTCAGGCTGCCAGACCCGACACGCGCGGCGGCTGCACCTGCAAGCCCTGCACCTGCAAGAATTGCAGCTGCTGAAGAGCCGGAAGAGGGCCGCGCTTCAATCCTGAGCGCGGCCCTTTCCTTAGCCTCCCGCTGGTGTATCATATCAACAATACAGCGGGAGGATGGCATGCGCTATGCGGTGGCTCTGATGGCGGGGGTGCTGGCCGCGCCTGCGCTTGCCGCGGACGCGCTGCCAGGGCCCGCCGCGAAGATTGCGGCGCATGCTGTCGCGCATCCGGCCGAGAAAGTAACCGTGCGCGTTCCCAGGGCAGCGCGCTATGTCGGGGGCGACCGTTTCACGCTCTACGGCGTCGCCGATTGCGAAATCCATGTCTTTGCTGAGGCCGACTCCCAGCGCCGGGTGCGCAAGCTCTACTGGATTCAGTTCGAAAACTATCTGCCGAGCCGGCCGGAGCTTGGCTATGATTACGCCAAGGGCAATACCGGCATCACGATTGGCGGGATGAAAGTCTGGGTGCGCGCGCGGCCGGTGTCCACGACCGGTCCGGTGCGCGAAGGATCGGACCGCGCGCATGTCCTCGCGATCCTGAAGGCCGGCGGCTACACCGTGCCACCCGAGGTGATGAACGTGCGCATGGTCCGCATGATCGACGACCCGGCGGGCACCGGCAAGGGCCGGCACGAGCTGATGGTCATCTACAGCGAAGACTTGGCGCCCACCGGCAAGACAGCCGCCGATCTCACCAAAGATGGCGTGCCCGATGAACGCTGGACGCCGCTTGAAGAGCCGCTGATCGACCGCGCCAGCAAGGCGGTGACGGTGCAGCGGCGCTAGGCCTCAGCCGACCTCCGCGGCATTTGCCGGCACTTCATCGAAATCCTGCCAACCCGAGCCTAGCGGTCCAAAGGGCGATCAGAGACGATAGGCTGTGACCTGCAGATTATGTCCGCCGATGGCCAGCGTTCCGTCACAGATTTTCGTGCTTCCTGTCGGCCCCACCGAGGGGAATGGTAGGATTGCGATCCCAGACGCCGGCGTGAAATCGGGATCGGAATAAATCGCGTAATTCTTGCCCGCATTCGTCTGCAGGCCCGACACGGTGCGCAGCAATTCGTGCTGATGCGCTTCGGTGGCGATGGCGGGCAGATCGGCGCCATGCATCAGAATGATGGTATCGCTCATGTCAGCGTGACTCCCCCCGAAGTGATTTTGGCGCGCAGCGCGTCGATGCCTGCGCTGTCGCACTGGGCTTCGACCTGATCGCGAATCTTGGCGAGCATCGCGAATGCACTCGCCTTGTCGGCGGGAGGCGTGCCGGCATCGATTCCCAGCGCCTGCGCAGATTTCTGAAGCGCCTCCCGCTTCTGCACCGCAATCTTCGGATCGGTCGCGTCTTCCGCATCGCGCTCGAATTTCTCGATCGCGATCATCAGTGCGCGGCGCTTGGTATCTGTGGTGTCGTCGACAGTGCACAGATCCTTGGCCTTGGAATAATCATATTGGGTTTCCTTGGCCCGCTGGCCGGCATCTGCCGCGGCGTCCGCCAGGGCGGCGTCAATCGTGCCGGCGGCCTCATAGCGCATCAAATCGCCGAACGCCTCTTCCAGCGTATAGGCAGATTCCGGCTTCGACAGGCTGCGGATGATATCCGTGCGCACCGCAAGCCGCCTGCTGTCCATAAGCGACATCAGGATCGGCAGCGTCTTGTCCGCGAACAGCTCGCGATCGAAACTGCTGCGCAGCCCGCCCGCGGCGGTCGCAGTCTGCGGGATGGTGCCGATCGTCCGGATCGCTTCGTCCGGACGATAATTGGTGAGCATGGCATCGGCCTGCTTGACCGTCATCACATAAGTGGGCCGCCCGTCGAACGTTGCACAGGCGGCGAGCGGCAGAAGCGCGCACGCCAGAAGATATTTGGATAGCATTCGCTCCTCCCCCTTTAGAGCGTTGCTGCAAATCTACTCCTCCGGAAATCCGCCAGCAACCGGCCAATGCGCCATTTCTGAGCGACCCCGGCGGAAATGATCCATAGCGAGAAGGCCGGGAGATGGCGGTGCCGGGTTCAGGGACCGATCAGATCCCAGCGATTGCCGTACAGATCTTCGAACACGGCGACCTTGCCATAGGGCTGGACGGCGGGCGGGCGCACGAAGCGGACGCCGGCGGCGGTGTAGGCAGCGAAGTCGCGGTCGAAATCGTCGGTCGCGAGAAACAGAAACACGCGCCCGCCCGCCTGATCGCCGATAAAGCGCGCCTGCTCCGGCGTCGCGGCGCGAGCGAGGAGGATGGTGGTGGCGTCGGCCGGCGCACCCCGCGGCCGGATCGTGACCCAGCGCTTGTCCTGCTCGGGCACGTAACTGTCCTCGACGAGCGTGAAGCCGAGCGTGCCGACATAGAAAGCCAGCGCCTCGTCATAGTCGCGAACGATCAGGGCGATGTGGGCCAGGTGGGGCATGGCTCACGCATGTCCACGAGCAACGCGTAGCGCAAGGTTTACGGATGTGCTAGGCAGCCGCACCCTTGACAAATCATTAACGAAGCCCGACGATCGAACTGCGTGCTGAAAAGCCGCTGTGCCGGGGCCGCAAGGCCTCGAAGTGGAAACCTGGAACGGGTTTCGGTCGGATACTGGATCGCCTGCTCAGCGGGCCGCTTGTTTCTTGAACGATGCTTGTTCCTTTCGAATGCCGAAAGGGACTTTTTTTATGTCTTCCTTCATTCTCAAGTTTGCGCACGTCGCAGTCCAACCCAGCGGAGCAGAAAGCAGCATCCGCCGTGCAATTGGCTTTGTGAACATTAGTCAGCTGCTACCGATACTCGATAGCCAAGCTCTGGCCCCCAACCCTCGCAGCGCAAAACGAAATGCCATTATAGAAGGTATTTTGGGAACGCTCAATGACAATCCTGAGCTTTTCAGATTTAAGTCGAAGGGAATCTTAATTTCGTCTCACAAGGTCGAAGAACTTCAGAGAAATCGCTTTCGTGTTATCTTTGATAAGGACTTTGCAGACGGAGTTTTGGATGGCGGCCACAATCTTTTCGCGATTGGACTTTTTGTCCTTTCTCAGCTGATAGGGGACAAAGAAGTTAAGAAGATAAGAAGTTGGGAACAGCTCGATCAAGCATGGGGCGACAATCGAAAAGAGATCGAGAACTTAGATTTTGACACAGACAGCTTGGTTTCGGTGGAGCTACTTTATCCCGGGTCGAGCGACGAAGCAGATCAGGAGGCGTTCGATCGAGCTGCGTTCGATATTTCGCAAGCACGAAATGCCAACACTGAAGTAAAGACCGAAGCTTTTCAGAATAAACTTGGCTTTTACGATGTTTTAAAAGAAGCACTACCGCTAGAGATCAGTCACCGCGTTGAATGGAAACCTGGCGTAGTTGAAGAGCATGAAGCCAAACCGATCTCTGTACGTGATATCGTAGCGTTGGCCTGGATCCCTCTGAATTTTGCGAACGACAACGGGCTCTTGCCAAAGGAAATCTCAGTTCTTCCGCAAAATATCTATCGCAACAAGGGTGAGTGCTCCGATAAGTTTAAGCTTCTTATGGAGCGCGACGATGTCACCGAGCCGATTGGGGGCCAAGCCGGCCAAGCTCGGCAACTTAGGCATCCAGCCATCGAATCGTGCCTTGAAATTGCCGGTGATCTGCCGCGCCTGTATGACCTTATCTACGAGAAATTTCCTCGCTTTTACAACGACGGAACCCATCGATTTGGCCGACGGAATGTCGTCAAAATGTACGATCCTGAGAAGTTGAAACAGCTCAAAGCTGAGGACAAAGACGCATCGGGCTATACCGGTATCCGACCGGTTACACCGTTTTTCCAACGCACGTCGAAGGATATGAAGTGGAAGTACCCCGACGCTCTTATCATCCCGTTCGTCACAGCACTTTCTGCGTTGATGAAGGTTGATGACGGAAAGATTGTATGGGTGTCGGACGATATCGATAAAGTAGTTCTAGAAAAACTCGAGAAGGCTGCTCCGCTTTTTGAGGGGCAGTTGGATGCCTACGATTGGGATCCGCAGCGCGTGGCCAAAAGCCCGTCGAGCCACAAGCAGGCGGCGAGTTACTATAAAGTCTTGTGATCTAAGGGGCGGCCAATCGGCCGCCCTTTTTTGAAGCAGGATTAGCGACCATAGATCGAATAATCTTATGGGCGAAATCCTGACTATATCCCGCCCAATGGTTATCGTGCAGCGATGCTGCGTACATAGCCGTCTACAGACGAATACGGATAGACAGTCCCCTCACCCGATCGTGCGGATGCCTTCCTTGGGCCAGTCCTTGTCGACATCGACGCCGCGCTTGGTCCATTGGTCGCGGGTCCAGCATTTGGTTTGTTCGATGAGCGTGCCGGTGGTGGCGACGACGCGCATGCAGTAGCGGGTGTCAGCGGTGCCGGGCGGAGCGGTCATTGGACGCTCTGCGCTGGCCCAGGCGGGCGTGGCGGCAGCGAGTACGCTGAGCAGCAGAACCAATTTCCCTTGGGCCATCTCGTCTCTCCTCGGCGGCAAGGCTGGTGCGTCCCATTTATCATAAATGGGGGCGGGAGGCGACGGGTCGTCCGACACCTTCCCGCCCTGCCGGGATCAGTCGTGCTCGCGCCCGCCGGCGCCCATATACAGTTCGCGGCCGGTTTCGTTGTAGAGGTCGCTCATCGCCTTCATGCCGGCCTCGGCTTCCTCCGCGCCCAGGGGCGCGGCCCCTCCACCATTCGGCTGCGCCGAACGGTCCCCCTCCCCGTTCCGGGGCGGATTTTGGGCGGCGATGAAGGTTTCCGCGCCCGCATTCTGTTTCGCGGCGAAGTCGCGGACTTCCTGGGTGATCTTCATCGAGCAGAATTTGGGGCCGCACATCGAGCAGAAATGCGCGGTCTTGGCGCCCTCCGCGGGCAGCGTCTGGTCGTGATATTGCTCGGCCGTATCCGGGTCGAGCGAGAGGTTGAACTGGTCGCGCCAGCGAAATTCGAAGCGAGCGCGGGACAGGGCGTCGTCGCGCAGCTTGGCGGCGGGATGCCCCTTCGCCAGGTCGGCGGCGTGGGCGGCAAGCTTGTAGGTGACAACGCCGACCTTCACATCGTCGCGGTCGGGCAGGCCCAGATGCTCCTTGGGCGTCACGTAGCAGAGCATCGCCGTGTCGTACCAGCCGATCATCGCCGCGCCGATGCCGCTGGGGATATGGTCGTAGCCGGGCGCGAGATCGGTGGTGAGCGTCTCGATCGTGTAGGAGTGCTCCTCGCCGCACGCTTCCAGCTGCTTTTC
>JAFEEY010000127.1 GCA_018240865.1 Pseudomonadota bacterium
GTCGGCTGGCTGAACCGGATCGCCGGCGCGCTGGGCGTGGAAGCCGCCGATCTGGTGAAACTGCCCGACCGGCCCGACCTGCCGGTCGCGGCGCTGGTCGGCCCTGACGGCGCGCGGGCACCACGCAAGGAGGCAGTGGTGCACGCACCGCAGGCGGCGCCCGGCCTGATCGCGGTGATCGCCGAAGCCGGGGTCGGCGACTACCGCGCCGGCGACGAAATCTGGTGCGAGCGGCTGGCGCCCGAAGCCTATGCCCAGGCACTCAACCGCGACGTGCTCGTCCCTCGTCCCGCCGGCCGCTTCGCCTTCGGCCGCCTGCTGGGGCACGAGGACGGCAAGATCCACGTCCTGCCGCTCGAAGCCGGAGCGCGGCAGCAGGTATACGCCGATCCGCCCTGGATCGCGCGCGCGGTGCGGCTGGTGCGAGGTCTCTAAAATCTCCTCATTCCCGCGAAAGCGGGAACCTAGCCAAGTAATTAACTTGGTAGCGCGAAGCGCTACCGCGCCTGATTTTGCTCACGCTGGGTTCCCGCTTTCGCGGGAATGACGAACACAAGGTTACATCAGCCCCGGATAAACGCCAGCAAATCCGCGTTGATGACGTCCGCATGGGTCGTGCACATGCCGTGCGGCAGGCCCGGATAGGTCTTCAACTCGCCTTTCCTGAGCAGCCTGGCGGAAAGCGGCGCGGAGTCCGCATAAGGCACGACCTGATCGTCATCGCCGTGCATCACCAGCACCGGCAGTTCTATCGCCTTCAGATCGTCGGTGAAGTCGGTTTCCGAAAAGGCCTTGATACAATCGTAATGCGCCTTGGCGGCGCCCATCATGCCCTGCCGCCACCAATTCTGGATCACACCCTGATCCACTTTTGCGCCGGGTCGGTTATAGCCGTAGAATGGTCCGCTTGGGATATCGAGGAACAATTGGGCGCGGTTCGCGGCCAAAGCGGCGCGATAGCCGTCGAACACCGCCATTGGCGTGCCGCCCGGATTCTTGTCCGATTTGAGCATGACCGGCGGCACCGCCCCGATCAGCACCGCCTTGGCGACGCGGCCCGCTTCCGCCCGCGCGACATAGCGCGCGACTTCGCCGCCGCCGGTCGAATGGCCGACATGGACGGCGCCTTTCAGGTCCAGCGCCTTCGCTAGCGCGATCACATCGGCGGCGTAGGTGTCCATCTCGTTGCCCAGGTCGGTCTGGTCCGAACGGCCATGCCCGCGCCTGTCATGCGCGATCACACGATAACCCTTCCCCAAGAAGAATAGCATCTGATTGTCCCAATCATCGGCGCTGAGCGGCCAGCCGTGATGGAAGACGATCGCCTGGGCGTCGCGCGGCCCCAACCCTTGTAGAAGATGCGGGTGCCGTCGCTGATCGTGATGAAGCCGCTGGACATGAGCCATACCCCCTTGTTCCGGGTTGTTGGGAGAATCGGAGGCCCCGATCGCCCCGTTGCACAATATCCGACCCGCGGCCTGCGGTCAGGGCAAACCGGCGCGATTATTCCGGAACCCGTTCGCAAGCCTCTTGTTGTGGCCGCGAACAGAGAATGGGACGGCTATGGTGACAATCGCATTGGGCACGGACGTACCGGGAGTCAGCCCATATGTGCTGGCCTTGCGGAAAGCGCTGGCAGATCGGCCATCGAAACCGATCGCGGCTTTTCGGCTGGGCGATCTTACTGTCGCCATCCACGGATCGGACGATTCGGTCTGGGCGCTTATCCGGCGCCCGGGCCAGGGCGGTCTGGCGCTGCGCGTCGCGTATCTGGCCGGCGACTTCGATTGCGAGAAGGCAAGGCCGGCCCCCGGCGAGCTGGCGCGAGTGACGATCCGGAGTGCGATCGGCAAGCACAGCGTCGTTTTTCGGAACGGAGGCAGCGACGCCCTCGAGAGTCTGCGCGTCACCGTATCGCTTACGCCGGCCGCGCCGCTGCTCGTGCCGTTCATGCCGCGCGATCTCTACCCGCTCGACGCCGATGACGACCCGCTGGGCGCCAAGGGGAACGTCGAAGCGGGCCAACGCGGGCTCAATGCCGGCATTCTCTATTTTCACATCGACGAACCGGCGTTCGGCAATGTGCTCTATTTCCAGAACCTGACCGCGATGAACCCCTATTACCGCGCGACGAAGACCAAGCCCGACGGCGCCGTGGGCGGAATCTGGCCGGAACTGGGCTATCTGATCCCGGCACCTGCCCAAAGCGGCACGCCGCCATCGGATCCGCTGCCGGCAGGCGAAGAAATGACGCTGTCGGACGCCATCCTGGTGTTCCGCCACGACGCACCGCCGCACGAACGCGAATCCGCGCGCCAGTTCCTCCAGATGCTGGGCGTCGCCTACAAGATGCTGGAGCTTCCAGCCGTCGAATATCGCGACTGGTTGGACCGCGCCGAACGCACGTTGCGCGATCTCGATCAGGCGCCCGAAGCCACGATCGAGCATTACGGCCATCGCTATATCCATCCCTACACGGCGGCCGAATATCCCGACATCATGGTGCAGCTGTCGATCGTCGCCGCGATCCACGATTGGGGCAAATGGCAGGGCGAACCGCATCCGCTGGAGGCCGAGTTCAAGGCGGGACTGGGCAGGTTCTACGATCCGAGGCTGAAGACGCTTCGCCGCTATTTGCCCAATGTCGGCGACGAAAAGGACGCTGACACAGTCGACAGCTGGTATCTTTACCACCCGATGCTCAATCTCGGCCGGCTCGCGCTGGATGGCGACAAGGACGCCCGCACATTGCTGCTGAAATCGATCGACTATGGCATCAAGGCCGCGCGCCACTTCAAATATAAATGGCCGGTACAGTATAAGATCACCGATTTCTCCGTGATCACTGACGTGGCGGACGCCGATGGGCGCGGCCAGACGGATGTCGGCGGGGTCTATGCCTGGGTGATGCTGCAGGCGTTCGAGCTGACCGGCGACAAACGCTATCTGGACGAAGCGCGCGCCGCGATCGACGCTGCCGTAGGGTTACGCTTCAATATCAACTATCAGGCGAACCTGACCGCCTGGGGTGCGGCCGCCTGCATGCGGCTGTGGCGGATCACCAACGAGCAGGTCTATCTGGAACAGAGCTACGTTTATCTCGGCAGCTTCTTCCATAATTGCGAGATCTGGGAGAGCGAGATCGAACTCGCCGTTCATTACAAGAATTTTCTCGGCGCCACTTGCCTGCAGGACGCGCCCTATATGGCGATCTACGAATGTTTCGATTCCTTCGTGGCGTTTGAAAAATATCTGGATGACAGCGGCCCTGACCTCGACCCGGCCGCGCGGATGCTGATCGCCGAATATTGCAGATACGCACTCGACCGCGCCTGGTATTATTATCCCGACGTGCTGCCGCCCGAAGCGATATCGGCCAAGCAGCGCGAAACGAACGGCCATATCGACCGCAAACTCTCCTTCCCTGTGGAAGACCTTTATCCCGACGGCCAGCAGGCAGGGCAGGTCGGGCAGGAGATTTACGGCGCCGGTGCCGCCTTCATCTTCGCGACCCGGGCGTTTCACCATGTCGCAGGGGCACCGTTTCGGCTGTATTGCGACCACTTCGTCCGCTCGATGGAGCGTGTGGGCGATCACGCGCTGACCATCGCGCTGGACGGCGGCGAAACCTGCAGCGCGAGGCTCAGCATCGTGCGGCTGAATCGACGCAGGCTGGGCAAGATCAAGATCGCGACCATCGGCGGGGATGTGCTGCGCCCGCGCCGGACCTCGCCGGACCGCATCGACTTTCAAATACCGGCCAGTGGCCGGATCGTTCTGAACTGGGATGATGGTGGGCGCTGACGGGCTCGAACCGCCGACCCTCTCGGTGTAAGCGAGATGCTCTACCAACTGAGCTAAGCGCCCCGGCCGGCTCGCCTCTGCACCAACTGCGCGGTTGCCGCAAGCTCGGGCGGTGGTTAGGGCCCGCGCGCAAGAGCGATGCCATGTCTCCCCTCTCGATAGCCGTCATTGCGCTCAGCATGTCAGCCGATGCCTGCGCCGCGGCGATCGCACGCGGCGTCGCGCATCGGCCGACATTTGCGCAGGCGGTGCGCGCGGGTCTGGTCTTTGGCGGCGTGGAAACCGTCACGCCACTGCTGGGCTGGGCGGCGGGATTGGTCGCTGCGGGCTTCATCGCCGCCATTGACCATTGGGTGGCGTTCGGCCTGCTCTCGATCGTCGGCGGCAAGATGATCCGGGAATCGTTCGAGGATCGTGATCCCGAAGATGCCGACGGCGCATCCAGGGGCCTGCTGATGCTGGTGCTGACCGCGATCGGCACCAGCATCGACGCGGCGGCGGTGGGCGTGACGCTGGCGCTGCTAGATGTGAACATCGTCGCCGTCGCGCTGGCGATCGGCTGCGCAACCTTCGTGATGGCGACGCTCGGCATGCTGCTCGGCAGCCGGCTCGGCACGCATTTCGGCGCGCTGTTCGAGCGGCTGGGCGGTGTGGCATTGATCGCGATCGGGGCGCTGATCCTCGCCGAACATACCGGCTTTATCGGCTGATCCGGGAACATGAACAGAGTTTCATTGGGCTGCCAGACGCCGGTGATCTAGGCGCGATTAGAGAATGGCCTGCCGGGCGGGATTGTCCGGCATGTGGAGTAGCCGACAGATGAAGCTTTCGTTTCTCGCACCGGTCGCCGCCATCGGCCTGATCGCGGCGCCCGTCCTCGCCGCGGCTCCTGCCAAGCCCATGCCTGCCAAGGCGAAGGTGCAGCACAAGACCGTGAAGACGACCAAGGTCACCACGACCAAGACCAAGACCGGCAAGTAAGCCGGCGCAGACCTCCCTGTTTCTGCCTCCTCAAATCCTGGAACCCGCCCGGCATCCCCTCTCCGGGCGGGTTTCTTTTTCGCCGATGCGTGCTGTAACTGAGGGAAGATGCCGGAGACCCGCCGATGGGCCGCAAGATCCTGCTGCTGGAAGATGACCGCGAGACCGCCGACTATCTGGTCCGCGGCCTTACCGAGGAAGGCCATAATGTCGAACATGTCGGCAATGGCCGCGACGCGCTCTTCCTGGCGAGCGACGGCAGCTATGACCTGATCATTCTCGACCGCATGGTGCCGGCGCTGGACGGGCTTTCCGTGCTCCGCGCGCTCCGCGCCGCCAATGTCGCGACGCCGGTGCTGACCTTGTCCGCGCTCGCATCGGTCAGCGACCGGATCGAAGGATTGGAAGTCGGCTCAGACGATTATCTGGTGAAGCCTTTTTCCTTCGCCGAGCTGCTGGCGCGCGTGAATGCGCTGCTCAGGCGGAGCGAGGCGCGGCCAGCCGCCGATCCGCGCATTACGGTCGGCGAGCTGGAGATCGACCCGCTGTCCCGATCCGTCCGCCGCGCCGGGCAGAAGATCGAGCTCAAGCCGCGCGAATATCTGCTGCTCGAATATTTCGCGCGCAACGAGGGCCGAGTTGTCACCCGGACAATGCTGCTGGAACAGGTTTGGGACTATCATTTCGATCCCGGCACCAACGTGATCGACGTGCATGTCAGCCGGCTCCGGCGCAAGCTGGACGACGGATTTGCGACAGCGATGCTGCGCACCGTGCGCGGCGCCGGCTATATGCTGAGCGCGGACTAGAGCGCCGATGCCCACCACGTTGCGGATCGCGCTGCTGGCGACGCTTCTGGCGCTGGCGTCCAACCTGGCAGTGATCGGCTATGTGCACTGGCGGACGCTGGACGATGCGACGGCGACCTTGCGCCAGACCTCCACCGAACAGGCGGCCGTGCTGGGCGACGTGTACAAGTCGGGCGGCCGCCCCGCGGTCGAACGCGCGATCCGGGATACGCTGAACGCGGGCGATCCGCAGGCCGTCGCAGCGCTGCTGGATGCGCGCGGCCGGCCGAGCGCAGGCAATGTCGTCGAACTGGTCGGCGCGCCGCCGCCCGCCCCCGGCTATCGCATCCTGCCGCTGCGCTTGCGCGACGGCGCCCCCGCGCACGAAGCGGGGGTGGTATTGCGCAGCCTTGGGCCCGATGGGTGGCTGCTGAGCGGGCGGATCGCGGGCGACAGCCTCGCCTTTCAGCGCACGCTCGAAAAATCGCTGCTGGTCGCGACCGCGCTGGCGCTGCTGCTCGGGCTGATCTGCGGCGGCATTCTCGCCCGCTATGTCGGCCGGCGCGTGCAGGATATTGCGGCGGACGCGGACCGGATCAGCGCCGGTGATCTCGATCACCGTATCGCGCTTTCCGGTAGCGGCGATGCGTTCGACGATCTCGGCCGCCAGATCAATCACATGCTGGACCGGATCGGCACGCTGATGAACGAGCTCAGGATGCTGACAGACTCGCTGGCGCACGATCTGCGCTCGCCGGTGGGGCGGCTGCGCACCCAGGCCGAGGCTGCCAGCGAAACCGAGGATCCGCAGGAGCGCGACGCTTTGCTCTCCGGGGTGATCCGCGAGGCCGATGCGCTGATGCGGATCGTCTCGACCGTGCTGGAGATCGGCCGCTCCGAAGCGATGACCAGCCGCAACCAATTCGCCTGGCTGGACCCTGCCGCGCTGACCGCCGAACTCGCCGAGATGTACGAGCCGCTTGCCGAGGAAGCCGGCGCGACCCTGACGCTGGATCGCGGCGCGGCGCTGCTGCCGCTGCTCGGCCACCGGCAATTGCTGGCGCAGGCGCTCAGCAACCTGCTCGAAAACGCCGTCAATTACGCGGCGGCGGGCGGCGAGATCACATTGTTCGTCCGGCATCGGGAGGATCGTATCCGGCTGGGCGTCGCCGATCGCGGACCCGGCATCGCCGCTGCCGAACATGCCGAGGCGAAACGGCGCTTCGGCCGTCTCGACACATCGCGGTCGACCGCGGGCGCCGGGCTGGGTCTCGCGCTGGTCGAGGCGATCGCTCATGCGCATCACGGCGTGCTGGAGCTGAGCGACAACCAGCC
>JAFEEY010000128.1 GCA_018240865.1 Pseudomonadota bacterium
GTCTCCACGATCAACATCCCGTTCTCGCCAACTGATCAAAAGCAGTCGGGCAACTAAATCCCCGGGATGAAGGGGTCCGTCTTGCACGCCGATCACGCCACGAAGGAGGTGCCTATTGCACGCTGATCCTCAGCCATCCGGATCATTCTGCTTCTCCGCGTCCGCTGACAATTGCCGTTTGAAAGAAGCCAGAGCGGGCGAAAACGACCTTTCATCCGCCCTATCCGGAAAGAACTTGTAAACAAGATACTCGGAGACTGCCCGCCGACCTTCATCCGGAGGCAACTTGTTGAACGGTACGGTTTCCATTTGAAGTTCTTGTTCGCGGTAGGGATCAACTCGTTCTCCCTGAACAATCACCGCGCTTACCGCGCGCAACACGCCCACCTGGTGAGCAAACGCGTCGTCCTTGCCGGCTTCCTTGGCCTTCGCACTGGCCATGTCGTATTGTTCAAGGGCGAGCTCGCGGACCTCAGCACTGAGCTCATCTTTCTCGTCCTCGGGCAACGATTTTGCTCGCTCTTGTGCGGAGCGGGTATGTTGGCGAACCGTCGGCACCGTATCGCGCCGGCCGTTAGCAAGAAAGAAGATAACCAGCGCGACAACCGCTATCCCAATCAGCCATTCCATGCCCGCTCCTCAGAAAAGTGAATCGGGCATACCATGATTCGACAGCTAACGATTACATCCCTCGATAGGGCTCGCAGGCGACGCCATCGCTATCGCCGTCCATCTCGGCCCGATAACCCGGTTCACCCGCATAAAGGGGTGCCACGCCTGCCGCTCGGGCGGCATCGCAACCAGGGTAATATGCACCAGGTGGCGGAGCATGTTCGCGCCCAGCGTTGCGGTAGGTTTGGACCGCAAGTGACAGCACTTCAGGAATGCGGTCGCTGAACAGGACGGCGCCAAACATCGCGGCGGATGCAGCTGCCATGACCATGTAAAAGCTGAGCCTGCTCCTGGCGGGAGGTCGTGCGTGATGAGAGTATGGCCCGCCCCCACGCTGCGCCCGTCGAAAATTGGGATATTGCTCGCGCCCCATCGTATCGCGATATTCGAGGCAGCTTAACATGCCGTTGCACCGAATCTGAGGGGTTGAGGGGTCTAATGAACGGGGGAACTGAGACTGCACTGGCGCTCGTGGAGATGGCGCCGCCCAAGCGCATCCTGATTGAGAAGATCGAGGGGCTCAATATCTCCGCCGATGCGAAGGCGGTGCTCTGTGACATCACAGCCATTGCGATCGACGTCGGCGGGCGTCTCATTCAGGTCGGGCGGCGGATCATCGCGTTCATTCTGGATCTCGTCCGCTCCTATCCAAATACAACATTCGGACTCGTTGCCGCACTCGTCGTATCCGCATTGATCGCATCGGTGCCGATAATGGGCGCAGTGCTTGCGCCGCTGCTGACGCCATTGTTAGTCGCGTTCGGCGTCGCCAAAGGTGCTCTCGTCGATCTGGCACATACACCATTGGCCCGGCGAGTGAGAGAGCTCGAGGACCAATTTGCCAATCTAGCGCCGCGTGGTTGAGATGCCCTCCGAGCCGAGGGACTTGGTTGACAACTTCCGCGACGTCGAACGTGTGGTCGCGGATCCCCTTCGATTCAAACTGCGGCTTGGCATAGGTGAAGACGCATACGCCTCCTTGAAGCTGAAGAAGGCAGCCCAAGAACTATGGGACGTTGGCGGCGCCGCCGCGTCGGGAGCAGGTCTAGCCGCATCGCCGCTGGTGGCCGGAACGTTTTTCGCGAAGGCCGGCATACTCTCCATGATCGGCATAGGCACGGCGGTCACCCCTGTCGGTTGGATCGTCGCGGCAGCAGTCGCATCCGGCGGTGCATATTATGGAGTGAGGCGATTATTCCGGGGCTATGCTGGTTCCCGGGTTCAGACGATACCTCGCTTTATAAACACCCCCATCGACGTCCTGGGCGCTAGTCTCCTTGATCTGATCGGCGGTCTCGCGGTCAGCGTCGCTCGCATGGATGGCCATTTTTCCAAGGCCGAGCGCGCCTCGATTGCGCAGCATTTCACGTCCGAATGGGGCTTCGATGGCGCCTATGTAGATCAGGCACTGACAGTTATCGCAGCAAGCGCGGACGGGCAGAGCCTAAAGGCGGCGGCGGCCAGTCTTGCGCGATTCCAGATAGAAAACCCCGATTGCAATCCTGACGCCATGCGCGGGGAGCTCATAGGCTTCCTCCGCGAAGTCGCTGAAGCAGACGGCGTCGTGGATGAACGCGAAGAATTAGCGATCGAAAAGGTGGAGGCGATCCTCCTCAAGGAAACCCAGTTCTCCATCGCAAAGACGCGGCGAAACATCTCGTCCTGGAGCAGACGGGCTGGCGCGACCTTGGCGAAGTGGGCGCCGCGACGCCTGCGCACGTGAGAAACTCAACGAGGCAATCGGCCTTGCGGCCATATATCCCGCGAGGCATCAGACCGAGCCATTCCACTGGCCTCGTGATCGGTCCAGAAGAGGCCCGTCACGAGTGAGAACCACTTCTCGTGACGAAATTCGGTCGATCGCGGAGGAACGGGATGTCCGATTCCTGCTGCACTTCACGCAGATCGCCAACCTCGGTGGGATTGTGAAGCATGGGCTTCTGCCACGTCGCGACCTGGCAGGGCCGGAATATTTTGCCTACGCTAGCGACCACTACCGACTAGACGAGAACGACCACGCCGTCTCAGTCTCAATATCGCGGGTCAACGAGGCGATGTTCGCCTCGAAACGCCGCAAGAGCGGTCATCCGAATTGGGCCGTGCTAGTTCTTCCGGCGCACATTCTGTGGACGCACAATTGCCTGTTTTCATGGCGCAACGCAGCGACAAAGGAGATCAAGGGGCACCGGGGATGGCGGGGCGGTCCCTGGGCCTTCGGTAAGATGTTCGCAGGCAGCAACGAAGCGAGGAGCGGTCTGGCACCGAGTTGTCCAACTGATCCAGAAGCCGAGGTGCAGGTGCTGGACGCTGTCGCAGCCGAATATATACTGGGCGCGGTCGTGAATCGCCCGGAAATGGTGGAGGGTGTGCAGGCAATCCTGAACGAGCTGCCGGGAGGACAAAGGCTAGTCGTGAACGAGAACTGAACTTTGTGGGCATGGCCGAAACAGCAGGATGATTGAATGGGCTTCTCTGTCGCGTTTCTTGAGGCGCTCGGCCGTTGGCAGCGCGGCTGGAGGCAGGATCCCATAGCTCGAGCGCCGATCGCCGCCGCGATCGAGCGCGAATCATCAAATCTACCAGACCAATTCCGGAGTCATTCCGGCGAGCCGCTGTACCGTAAGCGACACCTCTATCGGCGAGACGATCAACAGGAGTTGGCTCCCTTGTTTCTCTCCGGGATACTGGACGAAGGCAGTCCCACGAGTTGGAGCAGCGACCTTAGCTTCACGCAGAAGTTCGATGAGGATTTCGACCGCGTGGATCCCAACGCCGCAGCCGGCGCCATCTTCTGCCACGTCCCGAACGACGCCGAGGTTGTGCTCAACATCCCCATGCTATGGGAGGATGCCGGCTTCATCGCCGCCGCTGAAGCGTATCGCGAGGCGGGCGGAGCGGAAGCTAAGGCTCTTTTTCATTTTCGGGAGGAACGGGAGCAGCATGAGGTAATCCTCCGCGCTCCCCTCCGTCTCGATGAGATATACGGCGTCACTAGGCCGGGAGATTTCCAGAGCCTCGCCAAGCTCCTCGACGTCAAGAGCCGTGAAGAGGAGAGCGCGTTATTCGATCTGCTAGGTGCAGCCGGCATCGATCTGGAGCGGCCGGGATTCTTGCGACCGGATGTAAGTCAACGGGTAGTGCAGAGGGTCGCGGAGACAATGAGGACACGCCTCGAGCTTCGAGCCTCGGTGCTTCGTCCCTTTCTGCCCGATGGTAGGCGAGGTCGGCTCATCGATGCGTTCCGCCTGGGCCAAAGTGCGGCGAAGGACGGCGCGGTCTTCGGAGGGTGGCGCCGACTACCCGTACGTGACGGCCTAATGAGTGCGCGCTGGTCGGACGGCACGGTTGCCTATCATCGGCGCGACGGTAAGATCTGGATTGCGAAGCCTGCGATCGCCCATCGAAATCAATAAGCGCTGAGCGTGACCTAAGCTCAAGGCGGCTGGTGCGGCGGCGCGCATCTCGGAGATCGCCCTCGGCGCAGCAAAGCCGGCCGTGCAATTCCTGTGTAATTGCGCATCCAATCCGGGCAATGTTCCGCCAATGTTCTCAACTGCTCGTATCTATCTAATTAGCTGAAAATCAACGGATTTGCATCAACAGCAACGCGCTGCTATGGCCGTGCCGCTGGACTGTAAATCTGCCCGGGTTTCCCGTACGCTGGTTCGAATCCAGCCCTGTCCACCACCCCCTTATCCGCAAGCATCCACGAATGACCGTGGAAATCCCGGAAAACCTAGGGTATTCTGCACTTCTTGGCCCGCATTCGTCCGCTGCTGTTTGCATGCAGCCGGACTCTAGTGTGGGAGGGATGTGGGAGTAAGTTGGCTTACTCCCACACTGCACCCCTCCCAACGTGGGCTTGAAAGTGTGGGAGGAAGAAATGGGCAAGCTCACGGCGGTAGCGGTCAAGGCAGCGATGGCGAATCCTGGCACCTATCAGGATGGCGATGGATTGGTTCTTAGGGTCGATAAGCGTGGTGGAGCCTATTGGGTCCTCAGGCTCCAGCGAGACGGCAAGCGACAGGATATCGGCTTGGGTAGCGCCAAGCAGATGACACTTGCAGAAGCGCGGCAAAAAGCCACGATCTTGCGAAAGGCGGTCAAGGTCGACCACCGCGATGTTCTGGCCGAGAAAAAAGACGAGGCCGCCGCCAAGGTGACGTTCCGCGCAGCCGCGACTCAGTACCACAGCGAAAACGAAGCGGGCTGGAAAAGCGCGGTCTATGCGCGGCAATGGCTCGCCAGTCTCGAAAACTATGCCTTTCCGAAGCTGGGTGAGATGCCGACAGGCAGCATCAGCAGTGCTGATATCATCGCTGTGCTGACGCCGATCTGGCAGGAAATTCCCGATACCGCCCGCCAGGTCCGCAATCGGATTTGCGCTGTGCTGGATTATTCCCATGCCAAAGGCTGGCGTTCCCGAGAGGCTCCATCGGGCAATGGCAGCCTGAAGGCGGGTCGCGGTCTCCCCCGGCAAGTGAAGGTGCGTGAGAATCGCAAAGCCATGCCCTATGTCGCGCTGCCCGGATTCCTCACCGCCTTACGGCGTAAGCCATCCTTCGGGCGGCTTGCGCTGGAGTTGCTCATCCTGACTGGAGTGCGCAGTCAGGAGGTCCGCCTGGCGACATGGTCTGAATTTGACCTAGAGAGCCGGTTGTGGACGATCCCCGCCGAGCACATGAAGCGAAACAAGGCGCATATCGTCCCGCTGTCTGACGAGGCTCTGGCCGTGCTTGCAAAAGCCGATGCCCTGCGGATGTCTGAGAGCGACGTCGTGTTTCCCGGCGTAGCTGGTAAGCCTATGTCTGACATGACGCTGCTCAAGGTGCTGCGCGACATGAGCGAACCATACCACGTCCATGGCTTCCGCTCTGCGTTCACCGATTGGGCAGCAAATGAGGGCATCCCCGATGCCGTGGTAGAAGCTGCTCTCGCGCACAAAACGCCCGACGCTGTCCAGGCGGCCTATCGCCGCACAACCTATCTCGGCACACCCGATCAGCCGGGCGCCCGCGTGAAGTTGATGGCAGCTTGGGGGCGTTACTGCCTAGGGGTGGCGACGGGCGCGGACAAGGCAGCCCCGCCGGCTTGAGTGTGGGATCAGCTTACCTATGCTCTCGCGCAGCAACTGAGACGAGAGGCAAACTCTCACCTTGAGCGTCGCTCTACAATTCGGAGCGACCGCTAAAAGCGCCAATGGCGAAGCACTTCGCGGACATAGCCAGGAGTCTCGCCATTGCGGGGAATGCCGCCTGCACGCTCAACGGCGCCGGGACCTGCATTGTAGGCAGCTACCGCGAGGTGGACCACGCCAAACCTGTCGAGCATCTGCCGCAGGTATCGCGCTGCGCCGAAGATGTTGGCCATTGGATCGAAGCGATTGAAGACCCCAAGCTCTTTTGCCGTAGCGGGCATCAGCTGCCCAAGGCCCGCGGCACCCGCCGGGCTGACAGCCAAAGGGTTGTAACGAGATTCTGTCCATACGAGCGCATCGAGAAGGCCCGCAGGCAATGAGTACTTCGCCTCAGCGGCATAGATGTGAGGCAAGTAGCTCGCTCGCCGAAACCCGGATGGGGCCGGCTTGGCATTGGGTTCGTATCTGTATGGCAGGTTGACCCGGCCATCGCCCGCCACTGACAGGCGCGGTGCTGGGGCGGTCTGCGCGGAACGCCAGAGCCCATGCTCGACCAGTTGGAAGCCGTTTGATGCTTCCGCAATCCGAATGCCTTCGGATGGGATCGCCGCAGCGCCGTTCGTGGCTGGCGCTGCTATGTCCTGAGCACCGGCCGGGATAGCAGAAGTGATCGCGATGCTCGCGATCAAGAGAGTTCTGATTGTCATTTCTCGATCCTTGTCTAGCCGAATCGAGTGAGAACATATAAAGAACAGGCGATGTAGGAAAATTGGAACGGCGCGAGTGCAGAGCGGAGGCTGCGCGGGGAGGGCACCTTAACCGGAGAAGGTCGATGCCCCCGTTAGACAAAGTTCATCAACTCGAACGCCGCGCCCGCACGATCGTCGAAAGCCTTCAGGGTACATGGAGTCGGGGCAAAGGCATGTGCTGCTGCCCCGCACACGACGACCGCACTCCCTCGCTGAGCGTGACACTGGGGCGCAAAGCGATCCTGTTTCATTGCTTCGCGGGATGCTCGAACGAGGAGGTCATAGCGGCGCTTGACCGCCAGGGTGTTCGCAGCCGTGACCTGTTCGATGGCTCGGGTGCGGTTGCCGCTGATCGACTGGAAAAAAGGACCTTCAATTCCAACGCGCGGCGTTTGTGGCACTCGGCGACGGCGATCTCCGACGGCCCTGCCGAAGGATACCTCGCGCAGCGCGGGATCCTGCGTGCCTCTGATCAGCTCCGTTATCTCGAGCGAACGCCCCTCGGGCCGCGCGGGGCTGTCCAATTCCTGCCGGCCATGTTGGCGGCGGTCACGACTGACATCGGCATAATCGCGATACACAGGACATTTCTCGACGCGCCGAACGCAAAGCTCGCCGGTTTCGATCGGCCCAAGCGTGCACTGGGAAGTCTCGGCTGTGGTGCAGTCAGACTTGCCCCCCCGGCCGCAGGCCGGTTGGGCCTTGCCGAAGGTATTGAAAGCGCCCTGTCAGCCACGCAGATGTTTGGCGTCCCTTGTTGGGCAACGCTTGGTAACGAGCGGTTCGGCCTCGTCGCGATTCCAGAGAGTGTGCGCGAGCTTCATTTGTTCATCGACAATGATCGAGGGGGCGAGCTCGCAAATCAGCGCGCCCTAAAGGCATATTCTGCGTCATGCCGGGTGATCCAGTCGCGAGCGCCAGCGTCCGCCGGTTTCGACTGGAATGACGAACTCAAGGCAAGGCTCGCTCGCGAAACCTGATCAGCATGCCAGAGGGGAGGGGGCCTTCGGCTGATTGAGGCCTGCGAGACGCAGGACCTCGTCAGGAGGTTTCCCATGTCCAACTCTTCCCTCGCCTTCGCATTCGATCCACCATCTCCGCCGCTTGTCGTGACGGCAGCCAAAGCAATGGCGTTGCAATTGGCAGCAGGCAGCGCGATTTCGCGTAGCGACATCAACCGCATCATGACGGACCACTTCGGCGGAACCGATGCACTCGGGGCATGGTCAGTCCGTGATGCTCACGCTGCGCTCGAGCTGGCGCAGGTTCAACATCTGCAAGCATCAGATCAGATCCAGCTCTCGAGTCCGATCGGCGAGGCCGAACAGTTATTCTGCGGCCTCGATGCCCGAGTTCCGACCCAGACCAATCGCAGCGACGAGCAGATCGAATGGCAGCAGTTTGCAACGCCGCCGCGGCTTGCTTGGCTCGCCGCACGGGCCTGTGGACTGATACCCAACGAGCTCGTCCTCGAACCCTCGGCTGGAACGGGGATGCTTGCGGTATGGGCCGCCAAAGCCGGCACCCGCCTAGTCCTGAACGAAATTTCACCGCTGCGCCGCGAGTGCCTGACTGCTGTGTTTCCAGCTGCCCGCGTGAGCGGACATGATGCCGAGCTGATCGACGAACTGCTCGATCCAGCCATCATCCCGAGCGTCGTCTTGATGAACCCTCCCTATTCCCACGGCATTGAGCGAGGGCACGATAGTCGCACTGGCTCGCGCCATCTGCGGTCGGCCTGGAACCGTCTGGCGTCCGGGGGGCGACTTGTCGCGATCATGCCTGAATGGTTCGACTGTGCGAATTTCCTGGCGGGGCTGAAGGGACCGATCTCGCTGAGGCTCAATGCCGCCGTCGAACTTGCGTTCATCAGGCAGGGCACCGGCATTACCACGCGGCTGTTGGTCTTCGACAAGGTGGAAGGCTCCAATGAGCCCGCCGCTATCCGCACAAACGACTTTCCCCAGCTGGTCGATCTTGTTGATGCTTTGCTGGCTCGCGCCAGCCTGGAGGCTGTTCCAGAGCAATCGAGCCTTCCGGCTCGTGCACCGTTTCGCCTGGTGGCGGTGCCGCGCAGGCCGCTGCCGACACCAGCGAGGATCACGGCTCCAGCCTCCTCCATCGGGTCGCTCACCTACCAGTCGCTCGAAACCCCTGCGCCGGTCGCCCCTCAGGTCGGCCACTATCTGCCCTATCGCCCGAGCAGGATTGTGATCGATGGCGCGGCCGGGCATCCGACGCCGCTTGTTGAGTCCGTCGCCATGGGGTCGATCGCCGCTCCGATGCCTGACGCAGTGCCGCAGCTTCCTGAGGGGCTGATTGCCAAGGGACTGCTGTCGGCTGCCCAGGCAGAGACTCTGATCTACGCGGCAAGCGCCCATGCGCGCGATCTACCCGGCCGGTTCGAGCCCGAGGACAAGGGCTGTTCGCTCAAGGCCTCGGCGGAAGGTCAGGTCTACCGACAGGGCTATTTCCTTGGGGACGGCACCGGCGCTGGTAAAGGACGCCAGGTCGCAAGCGTCATTCTCGATCGCTGGGTGCGCGGCGAGCGCCGCCATATCTGGATTTCGAAGAACGAGGCGCTGCTCGAAGATGCCCGGCGCGACTGGGCCGCGCTCGGCGGTCTCCCGATCGACATTCAGCCGCTTGCGTCCTGGAAACTCGGCACCCCCATCGCCATGCGCGACGGGATTCTCTTCGTGACCTATCCGACGCTGCGTTCGGGCCGGAGCGACGCAACGCGGCTCGACCAGATCCTCGCCTGGGCCGGTGAAGACTTCGACGGCGTGATCGTGTTCGACGAAGCGCATGCCATGGCAAATGCCGCTGGCGGCGAAGGATCGCGGGGTAAGGTCAAGGGCTCGGAGCAGGGTATCGCCGGGGTGCGCCTACAGAACCTCCTACCTCGCGCACGCGTGCTCTACGCCTCGGCCACCGGCGCATCCGACGTCAACAACCTGGCCTATGCCACGCGCCTTGGGCTCTGGGGTCCGGAGACCGCGTTTGCCAATCGTGAGGCCTTCGTTGCCGATATTCGCGATGGCGGAATTGCAGCCATGGAACTGGTCGCGCGCGATCTCAAATCGCTCGGCCTCTACACGGCCCGGGCCCTTTCGTTCGCCGGTGTCGAGTATGAAATCCTCGAGCATTGCCTGACCGAGGATCAGATCGCGGTCTACGATGCCTATGCCGAGGCCTGGGCCATCATCCACGCTAACCTGCGCGAAGCGCTGGAGGCCACGCGCATCGTCGACGGCGAAACCGGCGGGACGCTCAACTCGGGTGCCAAGTCCGCAGCGCTGTCGATCTTCGAGGGGACCAAGCAGCGCTTCTTCGCGCAGCTGCTTCTGTCTATGAAGCTCCCGAGCCTGCTACCTGCCATCGACGCCGCGATTGCTGATGGAAACGCCGTTGTCGTCCAACTCGTCTCGACGGCAGAGGCCATGCTCGACCGGCGACTGGCCGACCTGTCTGACGAGGAGCGTGAAGCTCTCGAGATCGACCTCTCCCCGCGGGAATATGTGATCGACTACCTCGCCAAGAGCTTTCCAGTCCGCTTGATGGCGGTGTTCACCGACGAAAACGGCAATCCTCGCTCCGAGCCGATGAGTGACGAGCATGGCGCGCCCGTGCAATGTCGCTCCGCGCTGGCCGCGCGCGACCGGATGATCGAGCAGCTCTGTGCATTGCCGCCGATTGCCACCGCGCTCGATGCCATCATTGAGCGCTTCGGGGTCGACCAGGTGGCGGAAGTCACCGGCCGCACGCGCCGGCTCATCGTTGGGCGCGACGGTCGTCAGAAACTCCAATCCCGCTCGCCGCGCGCCAATGTCGCCGAGACCCAGGCATTCATGGACGGCGCCAAGCGCATACTGGTCTTTTCCGACGCCGGGGGAACCGGGCGCAGCTACCATGCCGATCTGGCCGCGAAGAACCAGGCCCGCCGCGTCCACTTCCTGCTCGAACCGGGTTGGCGGGCTGATGCAGCCATCCAGGGGCTTGGCCGGACCAATCGCACCAACCAGGCATCGGCCCCGCTGTTCAGGCCCGTGACCACCGATGTGCGCGGCGAGCGCCGCTTCATCTCGACGATCGCGCGGCGCCTCGACAGCCTCGGCGCTCTGACCCGCGGGCAGCGCCAGACCGGTGGCCAGAACCTCTTCGATCCGGCCGACAATCTCGAAAGCATCTACGCCAAGGAGGCGCTCCATCGCTGGTTCGGCCTCTTGTTCACCGGCAAGCTCGAAGTGGTCAGCCTCGGGCGCTTCCAGGAGCTGACAGGCCTGCGGATCGAGGCGCCTGACGGGTCGATGGTCGATGACCTGCCGTCGATCCAGCGCTGGCTCAACCGCATCCTGGCGCTTCCCATAGCCCTGCAGAACGCGATCTTCGATGAGTTCATGGGGCTGGTCGAAGCGCGTATCGATGCCGCCCGGCAGGCTGGCACGCTCGATCTCGGCCTCGAGACCATCGCAGTCGAGGACTTCACTGTCCTGTCGGACACGCTGCTGCGCACCGATCCGGCATCGGGCGCGACGACCCATCTCCTCGAACTGGAGATCGCCAGAGCCTTGAAGCCGCTCACGTTGAAGCGGCTCGAGGAGATCCACGGCCTCACCGGGCAGCGGCAACGGCCGGTTCGAAATGCTCGCTCAGGCCGGGTTGCCTTGCTCGTGCCTGCCCGCAGTGTTCTTGCTGATGACGGCACCCGCGTTTCCCGCTTCGAACTGCTGCGCCCCTTGAAGCGGACTCACATCACCGAGGATCAGCTCGCTGAGAGCAGCTGGGAGGCAATTTCCGTCGACGTTTTCCGTGAAGCCTGGGCGGCCGAAGTTGAGGAAGCGCGGACCAGCCACAAGAGCGAGCGCCTCTATCTTGCGACGGGCCTCCTGCTGCCGGTCTGGGACAAGCTGCCTTCGGATTTCGTGAGGGTGAGCCGCATCTCGGCTGCGGATGGCCGGTCGCTCCTTGGCCGGGAGGTTCCTCTCCATTGTGTTCCGGACCTGTGCCGGGCGCTGGGTCTGGAACGCGAGCAAACGCTTTCCGCCGATGATATTGTTCAGACCGTTGTGGCAACGGGCAGGGCCATCGAGTTCGCGGGCCGCGAGCCGCTCATGGTCAAGCGCAGCTTGGTCAATGGCTCACAGCGAATTGAAATTACGGGATGGAGTCCTGCTCGCCTCGACTGGTACAAGGCCCAAGGCTGCTTCACCGAGATCATCCGCTACCAGACCCGGCTTTTCGTGCCGATAGAAGGCGCAGCGAGCGTGATTGCCAGACTGGCATCATCGGCATAGTTTCTTGCCAAATGGCATTATTTTGAATATATGCTGCCATATGGAGAACTGCCATGTTGGCTCTGCAACCCGTTGATACTGCCGTTACCGCTTTCCGTCCCGATCCGATTACCCAGGACGAGGCAGCTGCCATGTTCCGGGCAGTCCTCAATCTGTTTGGCAAATGGGAGTTGACCGACGAGCAGGCTGCAACCCTGCTCGACATGCCACTGCGCTCCTATCGTCGATGGAAGGCGGAAGGGCCGGGGCGCGTATCGCGTGACGGTCGTGCGCGCCTGTCCAACCTCATGGGGATCCACAAGGCGCTCCGGATCATCTTCTCCGAAGCGACCCGCGGGTATTCTTGGATCAGAGCAGCGAATGAAGCGTTCGGCGGAGCCAGTGCGCTCGACGTGATGCTGGGAGGCGAGCTGACCGACATCATGCGGGTGCGTCGCTACCTCGACGCCGAGCGCGGTGGCTGGTGAGCGAAGCACCAGAAATCCCCGTTTCTAGAGTTGAGTGGAAGGGCGCTGTCAGGATCATCCGCAGTGCCTTTCCGCCAATCGACCTGTTCGAAGACATCGCCGATCCCGCAGACTGGCCGCTGCTGATCTCGGCAGAGCAGAAGACCAATCCTCGCATCATGGCGACGATTGGTAACCTCGACCTCGTTCCGGTCGACCGACGCGTCGGCGGTAACGGAGCCTCCCACCTCATGGCGCCATTCACCCACGTTAGCACCGATAGACCGAGCCGCTTTACCGATGGCAGCTACGGTGTGCTCTACGTTGGGGACCGTTTTGAGACCGCACTGTTCGAGACGATTTACCATCACGCCCGCTTCATGGCCCGAACGCACGAAGCGCCTGGCTGGACGTCGCAATTCCGGGAGATCGTCATGTCGGTCGATGCAGACCTGCATGATTTGCGAGTTCCGGCAGGGGAGCCAGTTCCGGCGCTCGATCCTGACAGTTATGTCGCATCTCAAGCGCTCGCGTGGCACCTCAGGGACGCGGGATCGGACGGGATTGCTTACCCTAGCATCCGGCATCACGGAGGAGAATGTGTCGCGCTCTTCTACCCTGACTGCGCATCAAATCCGCTCCAGGGGCGGCACCTGGACTATCACTGGGATGGCGCGCGGGTTGATTTGGTCCGTGATGCGGGATCCGGCGCTGTCTTCCGGATTGTCGATTTGCCGCCCGATCTCGTCTGACCGAACCAGCTGGGTTTCCAGACAGGTGCTGTAGGATCTCCGAGCGCAGTTGACGGCCGCAGGCTCATGCCTGCGAACCAGCCTTAACGAGTTCATGAAGGGCTTTGTCCGGCGACACCGGGCCCTTATACAGCGGGCTACATGGTGTCTCCGCTAACTTGGCGGAAATCGCCAGGAGGTCGTCATCATCACCCTTCTCATAGGCATAGGCGGCCAGCCAGAACTCGGCCTGCTTAACGAACTCATTGAGGATGCCTACGACGCTCCGGTTCGCCGTCTTGGCGTACTGGACCTTGTCCATTCGCCAGACTTCCTGTGCGATGAATTCAGATGAGACGCCGTGCTCCTTCAGAACCAGCGCCAGTTGTGCGGGAAAGCGTCGAGCAAGAGTGGCCGCTGGGGCTAGCGGCATTAGCACGGGAAGCAGCGTGCGCTCAGAAACCAGCACAGCGACTTGCGGCTTCCAGAATATGGCCGTGGCATACCAGCTGCCCATTGCTGTGTCGCTTGGCCCAGACGCAACGATTTCCGGCTTAATGCGATCAAGCAGCTTCTTGGTGCAATGGAGGTGGAACATCACGGCGCAGGATAGGGTTTGGCTTCCAGCGCGTCCACTGAAGCTGCCGACCTTGCTGCCGAAATGGCAAGAACCGCCGACATAGCCGCCGTTCACCAGCTGGGGATCACTGCTGAAACCCGCCCTTCATTCAGTACCGAGGATTGACTGCTCTCAGGCCTCGCCCGTGGCCCGCTTAGCGGCCAAATTATCGTGGAAAGCGGACGCTAAGGCGGCGACATTCCTTCGAACTCCCAGCGATTTCAAGCAGCAAGCTTCGTAGCGACTGAAAACTAATCAGGCCCTTCCATCAGCTCGGTCGCGCCTGGCGACGTTGAGCGTAGTCGGCGGTGGCGGGGAAAAAGCCATAGTGAGCACACTCAAAAGGGAACAAAAAGAGATCGAATATCATCGGCGCTTATGGCATAGCGATTATGACGGTTTGCGAATTCAACTTGCTGGCGGGGGCATCATGGCGATCGAGTTCCGGCGTGGCGGCCGCAAGGTATCCAGCGGAGAATTCTTCAAGGGCATGATGGATGATGCTTTCGACGAGGTAATGAACAGCTATGCCGAAGAGGTGCATGGCAAGGCGGCTTCGGTCGTCGATCCAGCG
>JAFEEY010000129.1:0-1450 GCA_018240865.1 Pseudomonadota bacterium
AGCGGCGCGAGCAGCGCATCTTCCTGCTCATAGACATGGTTCATCAGCCCGGCGATCAGCAGTGTCTGCGGCACCGGGTAACGGAACATCCCGACGCTTGTGCCTGCCGGCAGCGCCCAGCGGATCGACAGCGGCACGCCGGCATCGCCGGGATTTTCCCAATAGCCGTGCCAGCCTTTGTCCGGCGTCATCACCAGCGCCAACGTGACGGTCTCGCCCGGCGCGGGGGCGGCGCTTTCGGCGATGAGGCGCGGATGGATATGCTGCACGCCCGGCTGCGCCGGCGCGGCGACCGCACCGAACAGGATCAACACCAACCAGGCCCATGCGGATTTAAGTTTCCCACCCATCGCGCATTCCCTATCGGTTTCCGGCCTGAACGCCCAAGGAGTTTCTTCGTGAAGGGACGCTTGCTCTTCTCCGCTCTCGCCGCATTGATCGCTGCCGGTTCGGCCCAGGCGCAGACGCCCCGGCCGAAGCTGATCGTCGCTATCTCCGTCGATCAATTCTCGGCCGACCTGTTCGCCGAATATCGCCAGCATTTCACCGGCGGCCTGCACCGCCTGTCCGAAGGCGTGGTCTTCCCGTCGGGTTTCCAGAGCCACGCCGCGACCGAGACCTGCCCCGGCCATTCGACCATCCTGACCGGCAGCCGCCCCTATCGCACCGGCATCATCGCCAATGACTGGCTCGACCAGTCCGCCGCGCGCGAAGACAAGACCATCTATTGCGCGGAGGACGAGACCGTCCCCGGCTCGACGTCGCGCAAATACACGGTGTCCGCGAAGCATCTGCTTGTGCCGACGCTTGGCGAGCGGATGAAAGCGGCTGACCCGCGAACCCGCGTCGTCTCGGTCGCGGGCAAGGACCGCGCCGCGGTGATGATGGGAGGGCACAAGGTCGACCAGCTCTGGTTCTGGGACGGCAAGGATTATGTGACGATCGCCGGCCAGCCGGCGCCCGACCCCGCCGTCGCCAAATTCCGCAGCGCGCTGGCCGAACGGCTGGGCAGGCCGCAGCCGCCGATGGCGCTGCCCGAAATGTGCGTCTCGCGCGATCGGCCGGTTCCGATCGGCGGCGGCAAGACGGTCGGCACCGGCCATTTCGGCCGCGCGGCCGGCGAGAACGGCAAATTCCGCGCTTCGCCCGAAATCGACGACGCCAATCTCGATCTCGCGACTGCGCTCATCGAGTCGATGGATCTTGGCAAGGGGCAAGCGACCGACATCATTTCGATCGGCGAATCGGCGACCGACTATGTCGGCCACACCTATGGCACCGAAGGGGCGGAGATGTGTATCCAGCTGCTCGCGCTCGACAAAAGGCTGGGGCAGTTCTTCGACCGACTCGACCGCGACGGGCTCGACTATGTGGTGGTGCTGACCGCCGATCATGGCGGTCACGACCTGCCGGAGCGCAACCGCATGCATGGCGCCCCGGACGCGCGCCG
>JAFEEY010000129.1:1501-3177 GCA_018240865.1 Pseudomonadota bacterium
GAACGGCGGCGACATCTATCTGGATCGCTCTCTCCCACAGAAGCGCCGCGCCAAAGTCGTTCGCCGTGCGGCGGAACTGATCCGTCAGTCGCCGCTGGTGCAGGACGTGTTCGTCGGCGCCGATATCGCGCGCATGCCGCAGCCGCACACCCCGCCCGAAACCTGGACTTTCCCGGAGCGCGCGCGGGCTTCCTATCTGCCGGGCCGTTCGGGCGATCTGATCGTCGCGCTGAAGGAGCGGGTCACGCCGATCCCCGATCCGACCAAAGGCTATGTCGCGACGCACGGCAGTTTCTGGGATTATGACCGGCGCGTGCCGATCCTGTTCTGGTGGAAGGGCGTGCAGAATTTCGAACAGCCGCTCGGCATCGAAACGGTCGATATCCTGCCGACGCTCGCTTCGCTGATCGCGCTCCCGGTGCCGGCGAACGAAATCGACGGCCAATGCCGTGACCTCGATGCGGGCGAGGGCAGCAACTGCCCCGTTGCCGCCATTCAGCCCGTTCGCTAACGCCGCCGCTGTTTTCTCAGGAAGGAGATCATATGAAGATCATTGCTCTGCCGTTGATCGCTGCCGCCGCCCTCGGCCTCGCTGCCTGCACCAGCAAGGCGCAGAACGAGACCGGCGAAGCCGCGAACGTCATCGCCACCGACACCGGCAACACCGTCGATGCCGGCGTGAACAGCGTCGACAATGCGCTCAATGCCGCCGGCGAGTCGATGGACAATGCGATGAACGCGGCCGGCAACGCCTCCGACAATGCCGCGAATGCAACCGCCAACACGCTGGACAACGCCGCGAACGCGGTCCGCCACTAAGCCGGCAAAAATAGGGACAGTCTCTATTTTCTTCGGGTTAGCACCGTCGCCGAACGCGCCGCGGTTATTGCAGCGCCGTCATTGCGAGCGAAGCGAAGCAATCCATGCCCGCGCTCAGCGCCGCTGGATTGCTTCGTCGCTGCGCTCTCTCGCAATGACGGGGCGGCTGGGCCGCCGGCAAGCTTATCGCGGAACGACGAAAGAGGTCTTCAACGCCAGGCGGTCAGCCGGCCCTGCTGATCCAGCAGGTACATGGTGTTGTTGGCGACGACCGGCGACAGGCTGACCGGCTGGCCGTATTTCACTGTCGCCTGGATCGCGCCGTCGGTGGGCGAGACATAGGCGATCTGGCCCTGGCTGTTGACCGCGATCAGGCGGCCGCCCGCCAGCACCGGCCCGATCCAGGTGATCGCGCCTTTCTTTTTCTTGGCCGACTTCCAATGCGGCAACTGGGTCGCCCAGCGAACTTTCCCGGTCGCGCGCGCGACGCAAAGCAGGCGCGCATCGTCGGTAATGGCGAAAATCCATTCGCCGGCGAGCCAGGGCGTGGCGATGCCGCCGGCATTGATTTCCCAGACGCGCTGCCCGGTCACCAGCTCCAGCGCGACCATCCGTCCGCCCGAGCCGATCGCATAGACGCGGCCCTGGTCGATCACCGGCTCAGCGTCGATGTCCGAGATCGTGCCGACGCTGGTCGAGATGCTGGTGCGCGACAGCGCGTCCTGCCAGACGATGCGGCCATTCTCATACCGATAGGCGTTGAGCTCACCTGAGGAGAAGCCGGCGACGATCGTGCCCTGGGCAGCAGCGGGAGCGGCGACGCCAAACACGCCCGAGACTTCCAACGTGCCCGCCTG
>JAFEEY010000129.1:3291-18989 GCA_018240865.1 Pseudomonadota bacterium
TTCATCGCGACGACATCGCCAAGGCCGTTGGTCGCGTAAAGCTTGTCGCCCTCGATGCTGACGCCGCCGCCGAACAGCGCGCCGCGATTGCGCTCCGTCTCCTTGCCGCGCGCATCGTCGGAGCTGTCGCCGGCAAAGGCTTCCCAGAGCTGGCGGCCACTCTGCGCATCGAAAGCGTGCACGCGGGCCTGAGTGTCGATCACGAACACCTTGCCGCCGGCCACGACCGGCGCGGAGGCAAGCCGCTCGCGCTTGGTGCCGCCGGCGATCTTGGCGTCCCACACTTTGGTCGGCGACGCGCCGAGTGCCAGATGGCCCATCGCGTGCGCCGGGTTGCCGGCCGGCTGGCTCCAGCTGTCGTTCACGGTCGCCGGCGGCAGCAAGACCTCGATGGAGGCGATGCTGGGATCGACCACGGCATTGGATTCGGCGACCAGGATCGGCACGCGCTGGCCCAGCACCGGTGTTTTGGGTTTCGCCTGCTTGAACACGCCGCAGCCGGAAACGGCGAGAGCAGCACCAAGCAGAAGCGTCAGGCGAGCGTTACGGATCATCGGGAAAAACTCGGCAAAGCGGCAAGATTGATATCGACACCCAGTACGCTCGCCATCTGAGCAGCGCGTGAACGGAGCGTGGACGGCACGCCGGGATCGGCGGCGATGGCCGCATAGATGGCGCCCGCATCCCTGGGCCTGCCGGCCTTGATATGGGCGATGGCGACCAGCTCTCCGGCGCTGCCGAACCAGGGGCTTCCTTTTTGCGCCAGCCTGCCCAGGCGCTGGATCACCTGATCGGGCGGCAGCGTATCGAACTCGATCGTGGTCTGGCGGATCAGGGCGAGGTCCCGGAGCGGCTGTGCGACCTTCTCGTCCTTGGCGACCGCGGCGAAATCGGCCGCGGCCTTGGCTGCGTCCTTCTCGGTCTCCACCGCGCCGGTGGCGATCCGCGCGACCGCACGATAGCCGGGCCGCGATGAGGCGCCGAGTTCCTTCAGCGCCGGCAGGGCACGGTCGAATTGGCGGTTGGACAATTGCTCGATCGCGGCGGTCAGCTTCTCGCCTTCAGCGCCCGCTTGCTTGGCCTGATAGTCGCGCCACCACAGAAAGGCGCCGAACGCGATCAGCCCGACCGCGATCGCTGCGACCAGCGCCCGTCCCCATTTCTTCCAGAACCTGGCCAGTTCGTCGCGCCGCAGCTCTTCATCGACTTCGCGTAGAAATGCCTCGTTCGTCTCCGGCGTCAGGGCCAAACTCACTCTCCTGGGAACCTCAAGCGGCGCGGACCTTAGCGACGGGCTCGCGATAACGGAAGCCGCTACTTGGGCGCGTAGGTCTGGTCGGCGGTGGGGAAGGCGCGAGCGCGGACTTCGGCGGCGTAAGACGCAGCCGCTTCGCCGATCAGCGAAGCCATGTCGGCATAGCGTTTCACGAAGCGGGGGGTACGTTCGAACAGCCCGAGCATATCCTCAGTGACGAGCACCTGGCCGTCGCACTCGGCCGAGGCGCCGATCCCGATCACCGGGCAGGACACCTCGGCAGTGATCGTGCGGGCGAGCGGCTCGATCACGCCTTCGGCCACCAGCGCGAAAGCGCCCGCTTCGGCGATCGCGCGGGCATCGGCCACGATCTTCGCATGTTCGGCATTGCTGCGGCCGCGTGCGCCATAGCCGCCGAGCGCGTTCACGGCCTGCGGGGTCAGGCCGACATGACCGATCACCGGGATGCCGCGCTGCGAGAGGAAAGCGACTGTCGGCGCCATAGCCTCGCCGCCTTCCAGCTTGACGCCCGCCGCGCCGGTTTCCGCCATGATCCGTGCGGCGGAGGCGAACGCCTGCTCGGGCGAGGCTTCGTAGCTGCCGAACGGCATATCGATGACGACAACGGCGTGATAGCTGCCGCGCACCACCGCCGCGCCGTGGGCGCACATCATGTCGAGCGTGACGGGAAGCGTCGAAGGCAGGCCGTAGATCACCTGGCCGAGACTGTCGCCGACCAGCAGCAAGTCGCAATGCGGATCAAGCAATTGCGCCATGCGCGCGGTATAGGCGGTCAGCATCACCAGCGGCTCGCCGCCCTTGCGCGCCGCCACTTGCGGCACTGTCAGCCTTTTCATCGGTGCCGGGGTCGGATGCGCGCGGCTGGTCGAAGTGTCGAGCGTATAGGTCGTGGACATGGGCTGCTTTTGCGCCGCCGGCCCCGAATTCACCAGCCCCCGGCCGAAAGCCCTTCCTCCAGCCGGTCGAGCAAGGGCATCTGGCTCGGCAGCATCCGCTCGCGCGCGGCCTCGATCGTGAACCAGCGCGCCTCCTCGACCTCGGGGAAGCGTTCGGTGCGGCCGCTGCGCGGCGGCCATTCCATTTCGAAATGCATGCTGACGAGCTCGGCCGGCTCGAACGGCGCCTCGATCGCGAACGCCTCGACGATCTTGCCGCCCAGCTGACGGATGCGACCAAGCGGATGCGGCGTCCCCTCGGGGCGCACGCCCAATTCCTCCTCCACTTCGCGAAAGGCCGCGTCGATCGGCGCCTCGCCCGGCTCGACCGCGCCCTTGGGGATTTGCCAGGCGCCGATATCCTTGCGCCGCCAATAGGGACCACCGGGGCGCGTCAGCAGCACTTCCACGGCAGCGCCGGAGCGCCGGAAAAGGACCATCCCGGCGCTCAGCGGTCTCATCGGCGGGTCAGGCGCATTTGGCCTTTTTCCGGCCGCCGGCGATTTGCGTTTTCAGCGCGGCCGGCGCGGTCGCGCCGTAATCGTCATCGAACTGCGCATAGACCTTGCAAGCATCGGCAGGCTTTTTGAGGGCGATCAGCGCCTCGCCCAGCCAATAAAGGCTTTCCGGCGCGCGCTCGCCCTTCGGCCATTTCTTGTAGCTGTCATACAGCGCCACCGCTGCCAGCGCCGGCTTGCCGTCGTCCAGATAGGCGCGGCCGAGCAGATTCTGGGCAAAGGAAGCGCGGCGGTGCTTCGGATATTTGTCCGCGACCTGTTTCAACGCCGTCTCGGCCTCGGCATAATTCCTGGCCTGCCAGAGGCGAAACCCGTAGATATAGCCGTCCTCGGCCGCGTCGCCGGTCGATGGCCGCTCGACGGCGGGGGCAGCGGGCTCTTCGGCCGGCGCGAGCGTCGGCGGCGCGACGGGGGCAGCTGCCCGCGCCTGCGCGTCGGCAACCAGTTGCTTCACCTGATCTTCGAGCTGACCGATCCGGTGCGCGTTCTGCTCGCTCTGGCCGGTAAGCGCCCGGATCTGGCTCTCCAGCGCGTCCACCCGCGCGGTCAGATCCGCGATCGGATTGGAGGCAGGCGAGCCGAGCGGCTCAGCCACCCGCGGCGGCGGCGTGATTTCCGGCTCCAGCGGCTGGCCGTCCGGGAAGACCTTGCGCTGCACCGCGCGCAGTTCCTTTTCGACTTTCGTCACCCGCGCATTCAGGTCCGGCGCGGACTGGGCCGCCAAAGGTGTCGCGGCAGCGCCGAGCAGCAGCAGAACCAGAATCCGTTTCATCATCGGCAGCCCCTTTGGCATTTCTCGATAAAGGCGCACTATCGCGGTGCTGACCTGTCCCTATCCTGAAGCGGACCCGGAAGGAAACAGCCTTAACAGCCTGTTAGCCAGTCCGTGGCTAATCCACCGCAATGCGCATCGAAAAGGGGAGCGGCGGTAAAACCGCGGCGGTGATCGCCATGCTTCGATCGGAGGGCCTGTCCGACGATCTGCTGCGCGCGCAGATCGCGTCCGCGACGCGCTCCTATCCCGTCAGTTTCGCGATGAGCATGCTGGTGGCCGCTGGCATGCTATGGGCGAGCCACGGTACAGCGAATTGGGCGACAGTGGCCGGCGCTGCTGCGTTCCATGCGATCATCTCGTTCATCATGCTGCTGCGCTGGTTTCAGGATCGCGCGGCCGGGTGGGAGATCGTCAGGCCGAGCGCTCGCGTCCGCCAGATTTCGATCGAAGCGGCCTTCATCGCGCTGGGCTGGTACACTTTCCTGTCCAGCGCCGGCCTCGACGCCGATCCGCAGTTACAAGTGCTTGTCGTCGCGGTGATGGCCGGCGTGATGGCGATCGGTTCGGCGCGCTACGCAGCGATACCGGCGGCGGCAGCGAGCTTTCTCGGCACTGTCACGCTGGTCTGCGCTGTCTATGCTGGCGTCAGCTCGATCGAATGGCCGGTATACGGCTTTCTGGGCGTATTCGTGCTGATGCTCGGCCGCAACGCGATCGCCCAGCACAGAATGATCGTCGAACAATTCCAGAGCGGCTCCGAAACCGAGCGCGCCCGCGCCGAGGTTGCGATCCTGGCTGCGCGTGAGGCCGAAAACATGGCCAACCGGCAGGCTGAAGAAGCGCAGCAGGAATCGCTGATCCGTGAGCAGCAGGAAGAGGAGAGACGGCGTGCGGTCGCCGCGGTCGCGCGCTCGTTCGAGACGCGGCTCCTATCCGGCATCGAGGCCGTCGCGCGCGCGGCGGAAGAGTCGAGCGAACTGGCGCGCCAACTCGCCGGGTCGGCAACGGCCAGCCATCAGCGGTTCGTCGATCTTGCGGGGAAGTTTGATCGCTCCGGGCAGGACTTGTCGGCGCTAAGCGCTCTCGCCGCCGATTTGCGCGAAGCGCTGTCTGCGGTCCGCAAGCGGGTGGATGACCAGGCCGCGGCGAATGTGCGCGCGCACGCGCTGACCGGCCAGGCCGAAGAACAATTCCGGCTCCTCGTGCGCAACGCTGAAGGAATCGGCGCGATCTCGACGGCCATCGAGGATATTGCCCGCCAGACCAACCTGCTGGCCTTGAACGCAACGATCGAAGCCGCGCGCGCAGGCGAGGCGGGCCGCGGCTTCGCGGTCGTCGCAGCGGAAGTGAAGTCCCTCGCCAACCAGACCGGGCGGGCCACCAGCGACGTCCGGCAAAAGGCGGACGATATCACCCGCGCTTCCGACCACACCGAAGCCGCCATCGGCGAGATGCAGGCATGCCTTGCTGTCTTTGAAGATCTCGCGTCCACGCTGGGCGAAGCGATGCAGGGTCAGGGAGCAATCGTCGGGCAGCTCGAGGATCATGCCCGCGTCGCGGCCGGCTTCGCTGCCGACGTGCATCAACGGGTGGGCGAAGCAGAGCAGACGGCGGTGGCTTCCTCGGACCTGGCCGACAAGGTCGAAACCCGTTCGGCCGAGCTGGTCACGCGCACGCAGTCGATCCTCGCCGAAACCCGCGCCTTTCTGCGCGACCTGCAAGCGGCCTGAACCGGCACTCGCGACAATTTGCGACGCTTTGCGACTGGATTTCCTTCCGTTCGTCGCTGATACCGCACGTCTGAACGGAGAATGCGCTGATGGAGGACGCTGTTCCAGCCCGGACCGAACGCACGCCGGGCGCGAAGTTCGCCTGGGCCTGCCTGATCGGCCTGTTCCTCGCGATCCCGCTCTTCTCGGTCTATTTGCTCGTGTACGACCGCCAGTCCCAATCGGAAGTTGCGCGCAATTCGATCGCCGAAGGCTGGGGCGGTCCGCAGACGATCGCCGGGCCGGTGCTCGTCATTCCGTTTCTCGACCAGGCGACGGAGACTGTCACCGAGGGCGGCCAGCAAGTCACGCGCAGTCGCGACGTCTGGCGCGAATTGAAACTGGCGCCGGAGACCGCCGATCTGAACACCCGGTTGAAACCCGAGCGGCGCAAGCGCTCGATCTACGAAGCGGTCGTCTATGAAGCGGCGCTCAACGGCACGGCGCGCTTCGTGTTGCCTACGGACCTCGCGCGTCACGGCGTCACGCTCGACCGGCTCGCGTTCGACCGTGCCGAACTGCGTTTCGGCCTGTCGGACGCGCGCGGCCTGTTCGGGCCGCCGCCGGTGATCCACGCCGACGGCAAGGTGCTGGTGCTCCAGCCGGGCAAGGGCGCGGCGGAAACCGGCGGTTCCGGCTTCTATGCGCCGCTCGACGCCTCGGCATTGAAGGCCGGGCCGATCGCCGCCGATTTCTCCTATATGATGCGGGGCAATAATTCGCTGACGCTGGCGCCCCAGGCCGGCGACACGCGCTGGACGGTCGCATCCGCCTGGCCGCATCCAAGCTTCCAGGGCGGCTTCCTGCCCGCGTCCCGCCAGGTTGATGAGAAAGGCTTTTCGGCGACCTACCGCGTCGGCAATCTCGCGCTCGGCCGGTCGCTGGTCGATGTCGGCGACCCCAAAAGCGCCGCCGGCGAGCCGCAGGCGGACGCGCATCAGGCGCGCATCACGCTGGTCCAGCCGGTCGATCTCTACAGTCAGGTCAACCGCGCGGTGAAATATGGCTTCCTGTTCATCGGTTTCACCTTCCTCGCGTTCCTGATGTTCGACGTGATCGGCGGGGTGCCCGTCTCCGCGCCCGAATATCTGCTGGTCGGCGCGGGGCTGATCCTGTTCTTCGTGCTGCTGCTCGCCTTTGCCGAAGTGATCGGCTTCACCGCCGCCTATCTGCTGGCAAGCGCGGCGATCATCGGCCAGGTCGGCGCCTATTCTGCAGCGGTCCTGAAAAGCCGGCGGCGCGCGATCTGGATCGGCGGGCTGCTGACCGCGCTCTACGCCGTGCTCTACATTCTGCTCAGCCTGGAGGCCTATTCGCTGCTGATCGGATCGGTGATGCTGTTCGTGGCGCTGGGCGTGGTGATGTACGTCACCCGCCGCGTCGATTGGGGAGCGAAGCGGATCAACGCCATCTAAGATTGTCACGGCTGAGATCAGCCACGCTGCGTGCGCCCATCAGCTTCATGCCGCGGTCGATCTCGTCTTTGAGCTTGCCGACCGCGCGTTCGACGCCCGGTTGGCCGGCGGCGGCAAGGGCGTAGAGATACATGCGCCCGCCCGAACAGGCCTTGGCACCGACCGACAAGGCTTTGAGCACGTGGCTGCCGCGGCGCACGCCGCCATCGCAGATCACATCGAGCTTGTCGCCGACCGCGTCGACGATCTCGGCGAGCTGGTCGAACGGGGCGCGGCTGCCGTCGAGCTGGCGGCCGCCATGGTTGGAGACCATGATCGCGGTCGCGCCGATATCGGCGGCGCGGCGCGCGTCGGCGACGGACATGATGCCTTTGAGGCAGAATTCACCGCCCCAATCGGCCCCGATCTTCTCGGCCGCTTTCCAGTCCATCGCCGGATCGAGCATCTTGTCGATATAGTCGGCGACGGACATCGCCTCGCTGGTGCCTTCGGAAACATGGCTCTTCAGGTTCGAGAGCTCGAACTTGCGGCCGAACAGATAGTCGAGCGTCCAGCGCGGGTGCGCCGCGAAACTGAGCGTGGAGCGCGGCGTCAGGCGCGGCGGCGAGGTGAAGCCGGTACGCAGGCACCGCTCGCGATTGCCGGCGACGATCGTGTCCACCGTCAGCGCGAGCGCGTCGAACCGCGCTTCCTTGCAGCGCTCGACCAGCGAATGGTTCAGGCCCTGATCGCGGTGGACATAGAGCTGGAACAGCTTGGGCGCTGTCACCGTCCGCCCGATCTCCTCGATCGAGGTGTTGGACAGGCTGGAGAGGCCGAAGAAAGTATCGAACCTGCTTGCTGCCTGGCCGACCGCGATCTCGCCGTCGCGGTGGAACAGGCGCTGAAAGCCGGTCGGCGACAGGAACAGGGGCATGGCGATCCGGCGGCCCATTACCGTCACCGCCATGTCGATATCCGCCACGCCCGCCAGCACGTTCGGCACCAGGTCGCAATCGTCGAACGCGGCGGTGTTGCGGCGCTTGGTCACTTCGTCGTCGGCGGCGCCGTCGATGTAATGGAAGACGGGATAGGGCAGCTTCGCCATGGCGAGCCGGCGGAAATCTTCGGTGTTGTGGCAGTCCGTCAATCTCACGCCCACGCCCCACTCCGTTTCGGCCTGAGCTTGTCGAAGGCCTTTCCTTCTTCTTCCTGCAAAGTGATCAAGGGACAAGGGAGGGCTTCGATAAGCTCAGCCCGAACGGGGTTTCCGTGTCAGCTGCTCGATTGCCCTCGCTATCCGATCCATCTCGGATCCCAGCTTTGCCTCCATCTCCGCATCGCTTGTCGCATCGAACGCCACGATCTGCGGCATCGACAGGCCAAGGCGCAGCGTCGCGCCCCACCGCCCGTCCTCCAGCCGCACGCATTTGACGGGCTGGCCAAGGCGGATGTCCCGATCGACCAGCGCCTTGTGGATGCGCACTGCGTCGTCGAAATCGGGGTTCCCTGGGCGCCGCGACAGGTCGATCGTGGACAGCGTGCGCATCTCGATCGGATGCGCGTCCCCTTCCGCGCGGTGGCCCGGCGGATAGGGCGCCATGCGCCGCCCGCCCAGCCGCTCGACCATCGCTGTCCGCACGGCCGCATGGAAAGCGAGGATCACGCGCGTGACGCGCTCCAGCGACAGTTTCTGGAATCGCTCCAACTCGAAGATCGAGGCTTCGAGGCGCAGGAAGAGCCCGGGATTGGCGCTATCCTGGAGTGTGTCCGCGCCGGGCCAGCCGGCCGGCCATTCCGCGCGGCGGAAGATGGACTTGAAACCGTCCGGCACGGCCGGCGCCCGCGCCGCAAGCGCCGGCGGCACCAGTGCGAAGCCGCTGAATGGCGGGCCGCCCATGAATTTGGAGCCGGTCACGAACACGATCGCGTCGCGCTTCAGATAGTCGGCGATTGCAGCGCTGGTGATCCGCGCCTGGCAGGCATCGACGACGAGGGTGATGCGCTCGCCATGCCGGGCGACGAGATCGTCGATATCCTCCAGCAGCGGCAGGATCAGCCCGGTCTTGGACCCGTGCACCACATGCACCAGCGTATGTGCGTCGCCCGCGCCTTCGACGCCTTGCTCGATCCGGTCGCGGATGCAGGCGCTGGTATAGGCATGGCCAAGCGAATCGCGGACGGGCACGTCCTCGATCGTCACGCGATCGCCGAGCCCTGGCACCGGGTCGCCGGCGATGGTCGAAACATTGAGCGCCGTTTCCTTCGCGAAGAAGCGGCCGTGCGCCGAATGGATGCAGCCGCTGCCGACTTCGTCGGCGCCCAAAAGGACATTGTGCAGCCGCCCGTCGCCGGCGCAGGCGAGCGCGACGAACTCAAGGTCGGTGCCCGAAGGCGCGAACACGATCGCGACGTCGCTGGCGATGCCATAGGCCGCGCGGATACGGCCGCGCAGCGCTTCCAGCCCGGCGCCATAATCCTGATCGCCGAGCGCGATCACATGCGCGAACGCATCGGGTGAAATGTCGTTCGCGGTCGATGAGGCATAGGCCAATACGCCCTGCGGCCAGGGCGCCGAATAATAGCGATTCCGGTGATAGTCGGGATCGAGGACGATGCGGGCATCGCCGCCCGTGGTCATCAGATGGGTGGCGCGGGCCTCGCTGGCCGTCAGCTCTTCAAAGCGCATGGCGCGCGGGTTTAACCTCTGCTTTGGCCCATGCAAGCCGCGCCATGCTTGGCGGCGGACGCTTGCGGTCCTATGGGCGGCTTATGACCGTTCAGCCGCGCACCATTCCGCAGGAGGCGAAAGAGCGCCTCCGCATCATGTTCATCGCCAAGCATGCCAAATGGGGCGGCGGGCTGCACCCGGAGGACGGCAACCATGCCCTCTATCATGTCGAGGTGCGCACGATCCTCGAAGGGCTCGGCCTGAACCTGACGCTCGCCGACAAATATGACGCGCTGTTCGCCGATCCCGGCGTCGATTTCGTGTTTCCGCTGCTCAATCGCGGGGGCTTCCTGAACTCGGAGATGATGCTGCCTTTGCTCTGCACGCGGCTGGGCGTGCCCTATCTGGGCGCGTCGCCGATCCTGCGCGGCCTTTCGGACGACAAGCATCTGACCAAGATGGCGGTGAAAGCGCGCGGCATCCCGACCGCGCCCTGGGCGATCTTCCGCCGCGGGGCTCCGGTGCGTGAGGAAGGCGTGCCGATGGCCGAACGGATGGTCATCAAGCCCAACGCCTCCTCCGCCTCCTGGGGCGTGATGGACGCGCACGACTGGGCGGGCGTGGTCCGCGCGGTCGGCGAAATCCACGACATGGGGCATGACGCGATCCTGGAGCCCTTCCTGAACGGCAGCGATGTCGAAGTGCCGGTCATCACGGTCGGCGGTGAGCCGCTGGTCATGCCGATGATGCTGTTCGAACAGGCCGATCCCAGCCACCTGCGCACCTACTACGAGAAGCGCGACCTGGTCGAGCGCGCGCAGAAATATCAACTTGTCGATTTCGACGATGCGCATATCCAGCCGCAGATCGACATGCTGACGCGCCAGCTGATCCCTGAATTCTTCCCGTTCGATTATGGCCGCTATGAATTCCGCGTCGATCTGGAAAAGGGCGACGTCCAGTTCCTTGAGGTCAACCTCAACTGCAACCTGTGGTCGGAAAAAGTCTTCGGCCGTTCCGCCAAGCGCTATGGGTGGACACAGGAGCAGCTGATCGAGACGATCCTGGCCGAAAGCCTGGATCGCCACGGATTGCTCTAAGGGTTGCGCGTCCGCCGCGAACGTCCTAGCCGAAAATCAGTCTAGCGGGGATCGACATGGCCGAATTTCGTCTGCCCAAGAACAGCGTCGTCAAAGGCGGCAAGACCTATCCTGCCGCCCCAGGCGCGACCAAGGTCAAGAAGTTCAAAATCTACCGCTACGATCCGGATTCGGGCGAGAATCCGCGCTACGATACCTATGAAGTCGATCTCGCCACGTGCGGGCCGATGGTCCTGGACGCGCTGATCAAGATCAAGAGCGAGCAGGATTCGACGCTGACCTTCCGCCGCTCGTGCCGCGAGGGCATTTGCGGTTCGTGCTCGATGAACATTGACGGCCGCAACACGCTCGCCTGCACGCATGCGATCGAAGATTGCCGCAGCCAAGTGCAGATCACGCCGCTGCCGCACATGGACGTGATCAAGGATCTGGTCCCCGATTTCAGCCATTTCTACGCGCAATACGCCTCCATCCAGCCCTGGCTGAAGACCGTGACGCCGCCACCTTCGGGCAAGGAGCGGCTGCAATCGCCCGAGGACCGCGCCAAGCTGGACGGGCTTTACGAGTGCATCCTGTGCGCGTGCTGTTCCACCTCCTGCCCCAGCTATTGGTGGAATTCGGACAAATTCCTGGGGCCGGCGATCCTGCTCCAGGCCTATCGCTGGCTCGCCGACAGCCGCGACGAGGATACCGGCGAGCGGCTGGACGAGCTGGAAGATCCGTTCCGCCTCTATCGCTGCCACACGATCATGAACTGCGCGAACGTCTGCCCCAAGGGCCTGAGCCCCGCCAAGGCGATCGCGGAGATCAAGAAGCTGGAAGTCGAGCGGGCGATCTGACCTGCTTGTACCCCGGCGAAGGCCGGGGCCCATATGAGCGTCGAGCCGCCCAAGACAATCGATGACCAGGCCTGGCTTTGTCTACATCATGACGAACCGCCGGAATGGGACGATCTATATCGGCTGCACCAGTGATCTGGCTCGGCGCGTCTGGCAACATCGAAACGGCGTGATCGAAGGCTTTACAAAAACATACGGACTTACGCGCTTGGTTTGGTTCGAGGCGCACGACGACATTCAGGATGCGCGCCAACGCGAGCTGCACATGAAGGAATGGAAGCGCGCCTGGAAAATCGCGCGAATCGCCGCGATGAATCCGGAATGGGACGATCTCTACGAAACTTTGGTGTGAGGGGTGGACCCCGGCCTTCGCCGGGGTACAGGTAACGACGCGAATGAACCAAGATTCCACCCCCGGCTTTCTCCACGAACCCGATCCAGACCATCCCGGCTGGATGCGCTGGGGATTTCGCGATCCGACGCGCTTCACCGGCATTCTCGGCAAGATGATCGCGCGGGTGGAGGCGGATGGCCGCGTGCGGATGCGGGCCTTTCCCGAGCGCCGGCACACCAATCTCAGCGACCGGGTGCATGGCGGCGCGCTGCTCGGCTTCATCGACGTCGCGCTGTTCGCCGCGGCGCGGGGGCATGGGCTGGTCGAAGCAGGCACGGCGGTGACGGTCGATCTGTCGACCCAATTCATGGGCGCGGCCATGGCGGACAAGCCGGTCGATTTCGTCAGCGAGATTCTGCGCGAGACGCGGCGGTTGATCTTCATCCGCGGGCTGGTCGAGCAGGGCGGCGAAGTGGTTGCCAGCTATGCCGGCACGATCCGCAAGCCGACCGCCAAATGATTCACGGTCTCGTCATTGCGACCCCGGCGAAGGCTGGGGAAGGCCATCCAGCCCCACGCGGGCGCCGCTGGATTGCGTCGTCGCTTTGCTCCTCGCAATGACGAGCGTGGGATGATGAGCGAAGTCCTTCGCGCCTATCGGCAGCTCGTCCATGACGGCGAGCTGCGGTCTGACCCGGCCCAGGCCGAAGCGGCGGCGCTGCTCGACCGGCTGGCGGGCGAGCTGGAGGCCACCCCGCGCAAGGGCAGTATCTTGTGGCGGCTGACCGCCAAGATGCCGCCGCCCCCGCGCGGCGTCTATATGTGGGGTGGCGTCGGGCGCGGAAAGTCGATGCTGATGGACCTGTTCTTCGGGGCTGTCCGCATCCAGCGGAAGCGGCGAGTCCATTTCCACGAATTCATGCTGGAAGTGCATGACCGGTTGCGGGCCGAGCGGGCGAAGGAGGCGGGCGACCCGATCCCCGCTGTCGCCGAGGCGCTGAAAGGCGAGGCGCGGCTGATCGCGTTCGACGAGATGGTCGTGAACAACTCGCCCGACGCGATGATCCTGTCGCGGCTGTTCACGGCCCTGATCAACGCAGGCACTGTGGTGGTCGCGACGTCCAATCGGGCGCCGCGCGACCTCTACAAGGACGGGCTCAATCGCGAGCATTTCCTGCCTTTCATCGATCTGATCGAGGACCGGCTCGATGTGATCGCTCTCAATGGCGAGACCGATTACCGGCTGCAGCGGCTGGCGGGGCTGAAGACCTGGTACGTGCCCAACGGCCCGGAAGCGACCGAGGCGCTGTCGACAGCCTTTTTTCGCCTCACCGACTATCCGGTCGAGGACCGCGCGCATGTGCCGACCGAGGATATCCCGGTGCCCGGCGGCCGCACGCTGCATGTGCCCAAAAGTCTGAAGGGCGTTGCGGTCTTCTCGTTCAAGCGGCTGTGCGGAGAGGCGCGGGGGGCGGCGGACTATCTGGCGATCGCGCGGCGTTTCCATACGGTCATTCTGGTCGGCATTCCCAAGCTGGGGCCGGAGAACCGCAACGAGGCGGCGCGCTTCGTGACGCTGATCGACGCGCTCTACGAACATAATGTGAAGCTCCTGGCCGCCGCCGATGCCGAACCGGCCGAGCTTTACGAAAAAGGCGATGGCCGGTTCGAGTTCGACCGCACCGTCAGCCGCCTGATGGAAATGCGGTCCGACGATTATCTGGCCGAGGGGCATGGGATTTCATGAATTCATCATGCCGGGCTTGATCCGGCATCCCGCTTCCTCTTCAACAGTGGCGACAAGATAAGCGGGATCCCGGATCAAGTCCGGGATGACGAAGGGAGAGATTATGCGCGCACTGACCTTGCTTGCCCTGCTGGCTTCCACACCAGCCCTCGCCGCGCCCGCCGGCGACCAATGGCACGCCAGGGCGCGGGACATGCTGGACAAGGCGATCGCCTATCCGACCGTCGCGGGCCGCAACCAGGTGCCCGCCTATGCCCAATATCTCGCTGATCAATATAAGGCGGCCGGCTTCACCGATATCCGCATCGTCCCCTATGTGGGTGAGAAAGGCGACGACACAGCCGCGCTGATTGTTCGCTGGAAAGCCGAAGGCAAGGCGAAAGCGAAGCCGATCCTGCTGATGTCGCACATGGACGTGGTCGAGGCGAAACCGTCCGACTGGTCGATGGACCCGTTCAAGCTCAACGAGAAGGACGGCTATTATTATGGGCGCGGCACGAGCGATATCAAATCGGGCAATGTCGCCGTCACCACCGCGCTGCTGAAGCTGAAGGCGGAAGGGTTCAAGCCGAAGCGCGACCTGATCGTCTTCTTCACCGGCGACGAAGAGACCGAGATGAATGGCGCGAAGCTGGGCGCGACCGATTGGCGCAAACAGGGCTGGACCGATGCCGAGTTTGGCCTGAACTCGGACGGCGGCGGCGGCGCTTTCACCAAGGACGGCCGCGCGCTGGGCTTCGGTATCCAGACCGCCGAGAAGACCTATCAGAGCTATGACCTGACCGTGCGCAATCGCGGCGGCCACAGTTCCCGCCCCCGGCCGGACAATGCGATCTACGAGCTGGCGACGGCGCTGAAGAAGCTCGAGGCCTATCGCTTCGAACCGCAGCTCAACGAAACGACCAAAGCCTATTTCACCGAGCGGGCGAAGCAGGAAACGGGGCCGCTGGGCGACGCGATGCGGCGCTGGGTCGCCAATCCCAATGACGGGCAGGCAGCGGATGCGATCGAAGCGAACGAGCTGGAAGTCGGCACCACCCGCACTCGCTGCGTCGCGACGATGCTGTCGGGCGGCCATGCCGACAATGCCTTGCCGCAGCTCGCCAGCGCCCGCGTCAATTGCCGCATCATGCCGGGCGTCGAGCCTAAGGTGATCGAGGCGGAGCTAAAGAAGATCGTGGGTCCGGGCGTCGAAGTGGCGTCATGGGGTCATCCCAACGTGCCGACGCCGGTCTCGCCGCTCAGGCCGGACGTGGTCGGCGCCTATACCGCATCGGTCCACACCATGTTCCCGAAAGCGCCGATCATCCCGCAAATGTCGACGGGGGCTTCGGACGGCAAGGAATTCCGCGCTGTCGGCATTCCTGTTTACGGGGTCGACGGTGGCTGGGGCATTTCGCCCGACGATGAGCGCGCCCATGGCCGCGACGAGCGTATTCCCGTCAAGTCGCTGGACGATAATGTCGATCACTGGGTGCGGATGATCACGTCGCTCGCGAAATAGGGAAGCCAGAGGCGCCCGGATCGCGTATCTTCGACATGCGGTGCGGGAGATGCGGATGGGCGAGACACGGCTGATCTACCGGCACAGGCTCGCCATGCGCCTCTGGCATTGGGTCAACGCGCTCTCGATAATCGTGCTGCTGATGAGCGGCGCGATGATCTTCAATGCCCATCCACGTCTTTATTGGGGTCAGTACGGCGCCAATCCCGACCGCGCCTGGCTGCAGATCAACGCGGACGCGCATGGCGGCTATCTGAAGATCGGCGAGCGGCGCTGGAACACGGACGGCGTGCTCGGCCGCTGGACGGCGAAGGATGGGGCGGTGCGGACGCGGGCCTTTCCCGGCTGGGCGACGATCCCATCCAATTACAATCTCGCGCTCGGCCGGCGCTGGCATCTGGGCTTCGCGCTGGTCTTCGCGTTCGGGCTGCTCGGCTTCATGCTCGCCAGCCTGTTCAACCGGCATTTTCGCAAGGATCTGACGCTCAGACGCAGTGAGGTCGCGCCGCGCGCGATCTGGCACGATATTGTCGAGCATCTAAAGCTCCGCTTCGACAATCCGGACGAGCCCGGCGCGTTCAACATCCTGCAGAAGCTCAGCTATATCGGCGTTATCTTCGTGCTAATCCCGCTGATGATCTTCACCGGCCTCACCATGTCGCCCGGCATGGACGCGAGCTGGCCCTGGCTGCTGGACGTTTTTGGCGGGCGGCAGTCGGCGCGTTCGATCCACTTCATCGCCGCCGCGCTGCTGCTTCTCTTCATCGTCGTGCATTTGGTGCTGGTACTGCTTTCCGGCCCGATCAACGGCCTGCGCGGCATGATCACCGGCTGGC
>JAFEEY010000012.1 GCA_018240865.1 Pseudomonadota bacterium
GCTCGCCGGCCCTGAGCTGCTGAACGAGCTGCTGCCCGTCGCCTCACAGGATGCGCGCCTTCTCGTCGATCGCGATGGCGGGCTGGAAGGCGAACGCGGCCAGGCGGCGCGGCTCGCGCTCTATCTGTTCGAACGCGATGCCGGCGTGAATTTGCTGAGAGGCGGGTAGGGTAAATCGCAGGCGGCTCGGCTAGTCTCTGCCCATGACCCAGCGAGGCCGCCCACCGCATGACGATGTGCTGACCCCGGCCGAGTGGCGGGTGCTGGAATTTGTCCGCCACGGTCTTACCAACCCTGCGATCGCGGCGCGGATGGGCGCCAGTACCGACACCGTGAAATTCCACGTCGCCAATATCTTGGTGAAGCTCGGCGCTGGCAATCGCACGGAGCTGCGTCACTGGCCGGGCATCCGGCGCGGGGCCGCACTCGCGCGCCAATCAACCGACCGTGAAGGAGAGTTCGCAATGGGACCGATCGGCCAGATCGCGCGGCAGGTGCGCGATATCGAAGCGTCGCGGCGCTGGTATGGCGGGGTGCTGGGCCTCACGCACCTCTATTCGTTCGGCGATCTCGCATTTTTCGATTGCGGTGGGGTACGCCTGTTCCTGTCGCAATCCGACAAAGGCGGCGACGGCGAGTCGATCCTCTATTTTCGTGTCGATAATATCCGCCGGCGGCACATCGAGCTGGAAAGCGGGGGCGTCGAATTTTTGAATGCACCGCACTTGGTCTATCGCCACGAGGACGGCACCGAGGAGTGGATGGCCTTCTTCAAGGATAATGAGGACAGACCGCTGGCGCTGATGGCGCAGGTGACGCCAGCTGCCTGAAGCTGCTTAGTGGCCTTGGCGTTCGGCAAACAGATCGAGGCCGGCGCTCCTGACGAGATCGGCGTCATGCCCGTGTGGCTCGGCGTGGCCGCCCTGCCGTTCATAATGCTCATCGAGCGCGCGAATGGTCCGATCGCCGCCAGGGCCCGCCGTAATCCGGATGAGCGCGTCGACTTTCGCTTCCAGCCGATCATCATTTTCCTTGGAGGAGGGCGATCCGACATACAGGAAATAAGCAAGCCCTACGACCTGCCAGAGCAGCTGCAGGAATTCCGACTGCCAGTTCTCGAACGTATCCCGCAGCATCTCGTGATAATAAGCGGCCATATCCGGAGCCTGCCCGTGCTGCGTGGCATCGTCGACATAGGCCTGCCAACCGAAGAACCAGTGGAGGCCGAGCGATACGGCGAAGAAGCCGAGTGTCAGCCAGGCATAAGCGTAGCGTTTCAGAAGCCCCATATTTCCACCTCCTCGTTCCGCACCAGCAACGGGCACAGGCGAAGACGAGTTCCCCCAGGGCAGGCTTGGCAAACGCAGAACGAACGCGCATCGGGAGCACATGGCTGACCAGGACGGCATGGAGGTGCAAACGGCGGCTAGACCGCTCGCGGTGCCGATCTTCCGGGCGGTGTGGACCGCCAATCTGGTGTCGAACTTTGGCGGCCTGATCCAATCGGTCGGAGCGTCCTGGCTGATGACATCGCTGGCGCCGTCGCCGCAGATGATCGCGCTGGTTTCCGCCTCGACGACATTGCCGCTGATGCTGCTGTCGTTGCCGGCCGGAGCGATCGCCGACAATCTGGACCGCCGGCGCGTGATGCTGGGCGCGCAGGTCTTCATGCTGGCCGTATCGGCGTTGCTGTCGGCCTTCGCCTGGGCGGGCTGGCTGACGCCCTGGTCGCTGCTGGCCTTCACTTTCCTGATCGGGTGCGGCAACGCGCTGAACGGGCCCGCCTGGCAGGCGTCGGTGGGGGATATGGTGCCAAGGGCGGCGCTTCCCGGCGCGGTGGTGCTCAACAGCATGGGCTTCAACATCGCGCGCAGTGTCGGCCCGGCCGTCGGCGGCGCGATTGTCGCGGCAGCGGGGGCGGCCGCGGCCTTCTTCGTCAACGCGGTCAGCTATCTGGGCCTGATCGTGGTGCTGGCGCGGTGGCGCCCGGTTACGGTGCCGGCGATCCTGCCGCCCGAGCGGATGACGACGGCGATGGCCGCGGGCGTGCGCTATGTGTGGATGTCGCCCGGGCTTCGCGTCGTGATGCTGCGTGCCCTGATCTTCGGGCTTGGCGCGAGTGCGGTGCCCGCGCTGATGCCGCTCATCGCGCGCGACCTGATCGCAGGCGGCCCGCTGACCTATGGCCTGTTGCTGGGCGCATTCGGGCTGGGCGCGATCGGCGGCGCGCTGTCGAGCAGCCGCCTGCGCGGGCGGTTTGCGCCCGAGCAAGTGGTGCGCGTCGCGATCGCCGCGATGGCGACCGGAGCGCTGATCGCTGCCGTCAGCCATCTGTTGCCGCTGACCTGCGCCGGACTGCTGCTGGCCGGTGCCGGCTGGGTGCTGGCGCTTTCTACCTTCAATGTCTCGGTGCAGCTTTCGACGCCGCGCTGGGTCGTGGCCCGCGCGCTTGCTCTATACCAGGTCGCGGCGTTCGGCGGGATGGCGATCGGCAGCTGGCTGTTCGGCCTTGTTTCCGAAATCGACGGCGTTTCGACCGGGCTGATGGCGGCCGCTTCGGCTCAGCTGGCGGGCATGGCGCTCGGCTTCTTCCTGCCGCTGCCGCATATCGGCGAACAGGATCTGGACCTGCGCGAATGGATCGCACCGCAAACCTCGGTGCCGGTCGAAGGGCGCAGCGGGCCGATCGTAGTGACGATCGAATATCGTATCGACGCCGGCGATGTGCCCGCCTTCCTCGCGGCGATGGACGAACGCAAGCGGATCCGCCGGCGCGACGGCGCGCGCCACTGGACCTTGCTGCGCGACCTGATGGATTCCGGGCTTTGGGTGGAGCGTTACCAGGTCGCGACGTGGCTCGATTATGTGCGGCACAATCAGCGGCGCACACATGCCGATGCGGAGAATTCGGAGGCCATCCACGCCTTGCATCGCGGCGAGGCGCCGCCACGGGTCCACCGGCGGATCGAGCGGCAGACGCGCGCCAATCCGGAAGCGCAAATCCGCGCCGCCGCCGCGGTGGCCGATCCGCTGACCGATCCAAATCGTTCCGCCTGAAGCGGGGATCGCCCGGCGGCAGCGGAGGTCAGCGCTCGCTCAGCCGTCGTTCCACCAATTCGATCGCATGGGCGATCGCGCTGTCGATCGAAAGATAGCTTGTATCCAGCAGGATCGCGTCCTCCGCCTGGCGAAGCGGCGCGGTCGCACGGCTGCTGTCCCGCCGGTCCCTCTCCCGGATGTCGGCCAGCACTTTGTCATAGCTGATCGTGCTGCCGGCGCGCGCGAGCTCTTCATGGCGGCGGCGCGCGCGGATCGGCGGCGTCGCACGCACGAACAGCTTCGCATTCGCATCGGGCGCGATGACGGTGCCGATGTCGCGCCCGTCCAGCACCGCGCCGCCCGGCTGGTTGGCGAAAAGCTTCTGCCGTTCGATCAGCGCGGCCCGCACCGCCGGATGCGCGGAAACGATCGACGCGGCATTGCCTGCTTCGCTCTGCTTCAGGCGCGGATCGGCGAGCAGCTCGTCGGAGAAATCGCAAGCGGCGAGGGCCTGCGCCTCGTCTGCCGGATCGCCGCGGCGATCCAGCACTGTCCGCCCGACCGCGCGGTACAGCAAGCCGGTATCGAGATGCGGGAGCTTGTAGTGCCGGGCGAGGGCGCGGGCGATCGTGCCCTTGCCGCTGGCGGCCGGTCCGTCGACCGCAATGATCATAAACTGTCGTGGCGCTCCATCCAGGCGCGAAGGATCGCCACCGTTTCTACCGGCCGATCGGTGAAAGTGCCGTGCGCCGCGCCGGGGATCACGGCGAACTCGGCACCGGGCGTGCGGGCGGCGAAGCGGCCGACCGTTTCCGGCCGTGCCTCGTCATATTGACCGACCATGAACAAGGTCCGCTCCCCTGGCAGGCGTGCGAGCAGGGGCTCGCCATTGTAATTCCTGAGCGTGCCGGTCGACGAGAATTCGGACTTGCCCCACATGGCCATGTAGATGCGGTCGTTCAGCCCGCCCGAGGCCTTGATGTCGGCACGAACTCCGTCGCTGACCCCGGCGCGGCCGTTATAGGCCTTGTAAAAGGCGGTCATCGCGGCGTCGCAAATCTCGTTCGGGGGCGATTGGTGGCGCTCGCAGCGGTCCAGGTCAATCTGGATTGCGCGCGGAAGCTGGGCGCGCAGGATCTTCGCATCGGCCAGCCAGCTTTTGGTCGATATCAGCGGGCTGGCGAGGACGACGCTGGCGAGCACGTCGGCGTGGCGCGCGGCATATTCCAGCGCGATCGTGCCGCCCCAGCTATGCCCGACCACGTGCCAGCGCTTGATGCCGAGTGTGGTGCGCACGGCTTCCAGCTCGTCGATGAAGCGCGCGACTTTCCAATTCTTCGGATCGCCAGGCCGGTCGGAGCGGCCGCTGTCCAGCTGGTCGTAGAGGATGACGGCGCGCTCATCCGCCAGCGGCAGCGCGTCCAGATAGGTCGCGGAAACGCCGCCCGGCCCGCCGTGCAGGAATACGACCGGCGGCAAAGGGCCGTTCAAGTCGCCATTGACGCGCACATAAACGCGCCCGCCCGGCACCGCGACCATTTCCTCGCGGGTGGGCGCCGGATAACTCCCCGGCCCGCGCGCGAGGGCGGGTGCGGCGAGCAGGGCAAGCCCAGCCAGGAAAAGCGCGCGGAACATCGGGGAACTTCTTGCCCGCAAGCGGAGACGAGCGCCAGACCCTCTTCGCCGTTCCCGCGCTTCCCACGCACCTTTCACTCGTCATTCCCGCGAAAGCGGGAACCCAGTTTCTTGCTCCTCTTCGTGCTCTTTGTTTGACGCCAAGCGGAACTCACACGAAGGCACGAAGACACAAAGGAAGGGCTGGGTTCCCGCTTTCGCGGGAATGACGAAACGGGGATTGATCGAACGGTAACTATGGGGATGGGATGCAACAAATCTTAAGGCGCACTGCTAGTTATCCGCGATGGTGTCGCTAGTCGCCGTCCGTTTGCCCCACTCCAAGCCCCGCCAGCAAATCCGCGAACCCCGGAAAGCTCGTCGCCACCGGCGCCATGTCGTCCACCGTCACCGGCTCGACGCAGTTGAGGCCTGTCACAGCGAAGCTCATCGCGATGCGATGGTCGAGCTTCGAAGCCACCGTCGCGCTGCCGGGCAGCGGCTCGCCGCCGGTGCCTTCGACGATCAGGCCGTCGGGCAGTTCCTCGACGCGGGCGCCGATCGCGCGCAGGCCTTCGGCCATCGTCGCGATGCGGTCCGATTCCTTGACGCGAAGTTCCTCCAGCCCACGCATCACCGTGCGGCCTTGGGCGAAGGCGGCGGCGACGAACAGGACCGGATATTCGTCGATCATCGACGGCGCGAGGTCGGGCGGCACGTCGATGCCGGAAAGGGTCGAGAAACAGGCGGTGATGTCCGCGACCGGCTCGCCGCCGACTTCGCGCGGGTTCGAGAAGGCGATCTCCGCGCCCATCATGCGCAGCACTTCATAGAGCCCCGCGCGCGTCGGGTTGATGCCCACATTCTCGATCGTGATCGCCGATCCCGGCACGATTGTCGCCGCAACGATCGGAAAGGCAGCGGAAGAAGGGTCGCCCGGCACCACGATCTGTTGCGGCTTCAGCTCGGCTTCGCCCCGGATGCGGATATGGCGCTCGCCATCCACCAGCTCGACCGTAAGCTCGGCGCCGAAGCCGGCGAGCATGCGCTCGCTATGGTCGCGGGTCGGCACCGGTTCGATCACGCGGGTGATGCCTGGCGTGTTGAGGCCGGCGAGCAGCACCGCGCTCTTCACCTGCGCCGAGGCGACGGGCAGGCGATAGGCGATCGGCACGGCGGGGCAGAGGCCGCGCAGCATCAGCGGCAGGCGGCCACCGGGCGAAGCGGTCACGTCCGCGCCCATCAGCACCAGCGGCTCGATTACGCGATTCATAGGGCGGCGGGAAAGGGAAGCGTCGCCGTTGAAGGTCGCGGTGATCGGGTGAGAGGCGACGAGGCCCATCAGCAGGCGGGTCGAGGTGCCGCTATTGCCCATGTCCAGCGCCTGTTGCGGCTGGAGCAGCCCGCCGACGCCCATTCCGGCGATCGTCCAGGCGCCGTCCGCGCCGCGTTCGATGGTTGCACCCATCGCTCGCATCGCGGCGGCGGTGGCGAGCACGTCCTCGCCTTCCAGCAATCCTTCGACCCGGCTTTCGCCGACCGCGAGGGCGGAGAGCATCAGCGCGCGGTGGCTGATCGACTTGTCGCCGGGCACGCGCGCCGCACCGGTGAGCGGGCCGGACCGCGCGAAGCGCATCGGGCTGGGACTGGCATGCACTGAGGGCGGTTCCTATCTCTCGAAAGCGTCGGGAGCGCGGGGCTTTTGACAGCGCCTCTTTGCTATGGCAAGGCGCGCGCCGATTGGCGGGGCATCGGTTCGGTGCGCCGCTGTTTTCCTTTCAAGTATCCGGAGCAAGGCCACAGATGGTGAAGCCTGAATGGGGAGCGAAACGCAGCTGCCCGAAATGCGCGACCCGTTTCTACGATCTCGGCAAGGACGATCCCGTCCAGTGCATCAATTGCGGCTATGCCTGGGAGCCGGAACCGGTCCTGAAGTCGAAACAGCCGCTGCCGTTCGACGCGCCCAAGAAAGAGGTCGCCAAGACCGAGGATGACTCGGTGCTGGGCGGCGACGAGGATCTGGACATTGATGAGGGCGAACCCTCGGCCGATGAAGAGGTCGATCTGGGCGGCGACGACGATCTGGGCGTCGATACCGGCGACGATCACGACGAAAACTGATCGAAGCCTGTTGATTTAGGTGCGCCGCCCCGCTAACGGGCGGCGCTCAGACCCGCCGGACCAGCCCGGCGGCAAGAAGCGTGGGGCCGTAGCTCAGCTGGGAGAGCGCTGCAATGGCATTGCAGAGGTCAGGGGTTCGATCCCCCTCGGCTCCACCATTTCTGCTTCCCGGGTACGAGGTCGAGCGATATTTCGCCGCCTCTCGTTCACGCCAGCACCATCACCGGTGAAATGATCCGTATCCATCCTCTCCCGGCCGGCCGTCTGAAGAGTGCGGAAAGCTCTCTAGACTTCGAGTAAAGTCTCAAGCTCTGTGGGGCGGAGTTCGTGCCGGAGCTGGTCGAGCGTGCACTGCCGGGGCGCCTTGTCTGGCCGCCAACGATGAAGGCGCGTGCCGTGGCGGAAACGGTTGCCCGTCACCTGGTCGTAGATGACTTCGACCACCAATTCGGGCTTGAGCGGGATCCAGGTGGCGTCGCCCTTGGGCTGCCATCGGCTCGGACCACCCGGCGCCTTGCCGGTGAAACCGGGGCCGCCGACCAACGGCTCCAGCCGGGCCAGCAAAGGCCCGCGCTCCGCAGCGGCAATGGCGGACGTAAAGCCGACATGGTCGAGCTTTCCCTTATCGTCATAGAGGCCGAGCAGCAGCGAGGCGACGCCTTTGCCGCTCTCCGTTTTACGAAAGCCGCCGACCACGCAGTCGGCGGTGCGCAGCTGCTTGACCTTCAGCATCGCCCGTTCGCCGCCGCGATAGGGCTCATCGCGTCTTTTCGCGACGACGCCGTCGAGGGCGCCGCCCGAACCATCGAGCCAGCCCTTCGCCGCGGACAGTTTTGTGGTTGCGGGCGAGAGGCGCAGCGACGGGCCCGACAGTTTTGGGAACAGCGCCTCGAGAGCGGCCCGCCGCTCGGCCAAAGGCCGGTGCGCTGATTGCTCGCCTTCCAACGCCAGCAGATCGAACAGCATCAACTGCGCGGGCGTCTCCTTCGCCAGCCTGGCGATACGGCTCGGCGCAGGATGAAGGCGCGCCTGCAAGGCGTCGAAGGACAGCACGTCGCCAAGCGGGAGAATGATTTCGCCATCCAGAACGAAGCTTTTCGGAGGCGTCGCGGCGAGCGCCTCGACCAGTTCCGGAAAATAGCGGGCAAGCGGCTTGCCCGATTTTGACCAAAGTTCAACCTGGCTGCCGTCGCGAACCGCGATCGCTCTGAAGCCATCCCATTTCGGCTCATATTGCCAGCCGGGCTCATCGGGCAGCTGGTCGACAAGCTTCGCTTCCATCGGCGCGATCGGTTCCATCGCGCGTCAACGCACGCGCCGGTGCCCGGATGCGTCACATCAGCGCAAGCAGCTCGGCGATGTCCACAAAGGCAAAGCCAACCGAACTGTCGGCGATGCCATAAGGCATGAAAAGCTTGTCGCCGATCTTCACCGCGCCGCAGGTATAGACGACGTTCGGCACATAGCCTTCGCGGTCATGCTCCGCCGCGGCGAGGATCGGCGCGACCGTCCGGCCGAGCACTTTCGACGGGTCATCCTTGTCCAGCAGGGCGGCGCCGATTGAATATTTGCGCATTGCGCCGACGCCGTGGGTCAGCAGCAGCCAGCCTTCGTCAAGCTCGATCGGCGGGCCGCAATTGCCGATCTGCACGAACTCCCAGGGATATTCGGGCGCGAGAATCAGCTCGCCTTCCTCCCAGTGAGTCAGGTCGTCGGTCTTCAGCAGATAAAGATTCTCGCCGTCCTGGCGGCCGATCGCCATATAGACGTCGCCGACTTTGCGCGGGAACAGCGCGATGCCCTTGTTGCGCGCGGCGCTGCCGGTCATCGGCACCAGATCGAAGGCGCGGAAATCGCGTGTGCGCATCAACTCGGACTGGATGCGCGCGCCGTTATAAGCAGTGTAGGTGCCAAGCCATTCGACGTCATCGGGCCCGTGGCGGAAGTGGACGAGGCGCAGATCCTCCAGCCCCTTCGACTGTGCCTCGGTGATCGGAAAGATCACCGTGCCGCTGAGGTTTGAATCGCGGTGGCGGTAAACGGTGACGGGGCCGACGGGGGGAGTGTCCTCGTCGATGCCGATCGTGTCGGCTGCGGTCGCGAACGGCGGTTCGGGCGCAAGCTTCAGCTGGTTGCGAGTGGTGACGATGCCCTCGCGAAAGGCGATCGACGAGATATGGCCCTCGCCGACCGACCGCAGGCTCATCAGCACGCGCATGGAGCCTTTGGGCATGCCCGACTGATCATAATGTGGCACGACGCTTGGGTTCATCAGCGCGGCGGCGGCGTAGCTGTATTCGTGGCAGAAATAGGCGCCGATCAGATATTTCCGCTGGTCTGTGATATGTGCGTCGTCCAGGCCGTATTGCCCGGCGATCTCGTTATAGCGGGTCATGAAGACGCGCTGGGTCTGCCAGTGCCGTGCCTCGAAATCCTTCAGCACGCCTTCCAGCTGCTCGGCTGCCGCTTCCGGCGACAGGCCGAGCACTTCCTCGATCATCCGCCGGCCGCGATTCTGTCCCTGACCGTTGGTGGCGTTCCAGGCGATATGGAAAGGGCGCACGACGACTCGGGTCGGGTCGGCGCGAAGCCGGAGCCGGTGGTAAAAGAGGTCCAAGGAACGCGCCTCGCTTGCTTGCCACGGTATTGGTGCGCCGGGCAAAGCAACGGCTTATGCGACGGCGCGCGAGCCCTCTGCCATGCCTGCGGCCTGTTTTGAAAGCCTGGAAATTGCGCAGTTCGCCATTTGCAGCGCCAGAATCGATTCCGCACCCTGGTTACGGTTGACCCCGGCGGGCATCAGCCCGTCAAAGCAGCCGCCGTCCTGGCTGGTGGCGAGCGGCAAGCCGAGATCGTTCATCCCCAGATACCATTGATAGGCCCGGAACGCCGCCTCGACCCAGCGGCTTTCGCCGGTCGCGCTATGTGCCGCCGCGCATGCCTCGATCGTTGCGAGCGCCTCGAGCGGCTGCTGGTCGAAGGGCAGGGGCTTGGCATAGACCCGCCCGAAACTTTCGGTGCCGACTGCCCGGAAGCGGCCATCGGGCGCGCTTTGCTGGACGAGCATCCAATCGAGCGTTTCCAGGCCGCACTGGACCAGATCGTCGCGGCCAAGCGTCATCCCTGCGTGGATGGTCGCCTCGGGCAGGCGCGCATTGTCATAGGCCAGCACGATCTCAAACCAGGTCCAGTCAGGCCGCCTCGCACGATCCAGCATCGCCAGATGCTCGTCAGGGAAGCGCTCGAGAATGGCACGCGCGAGCTTATGGTCCGGGCGAACGCGCAGCATCGCCGCCGCGCCCAGCATCGCGAAGGCCTGCGACCGGACGCTGCCGAGCTCAAGCGCCAGGCTCGCGGTCTCGTCGAACAGCATCTGCGCCCAATCGCGATGCTTGCGTTCGCCGGCGTCGCGCGCGGTGACGCCGAGCGCCCATAGTGCACGTCCGTTCGAATCCTCGGACCCTTCGGCCTCGCACCAGGTGCGGTCATAATTCATGAAATTACGGAACCGGCGGCGCTCCGGATTCCATGCATATTGGACGAACGACGCATAAACGCTCATCCACCGGTCGCGCACTTCCGGATCAACATTGTCGATAGCCGTCATCAGCATCAGCGCGCGCGCATTGTCGTCGATGCAATAGCCGTGGCGCCGATCGGGCACCGAATGGATCGCATGCTGCAGAATCCCGGTGGCATCGCTCATCCGCTCCACGGCGGCGAGATTGGGCGGGAGCATGTTGCGAAATGCGCCGCTCATCAGCCGCTTCGGCCGGTTGCCGACGATCGCCTCGATCGTCGCCATCGCGGTTTCGGCAAGCCGCGACCAGATCATCGTCCGGCCACGCGCATAGGCACGGCGGGAAAGCGCGTCGCGCTCGGCATCCGAACGGAGCAGGGCGTTGATCGCGCGGGCAAAGCCGTCCGAATCCTTGAAATCGATGAGAACGCCGTGGCCGTCGGCCAGGATCTCAGTGGCGTGCGCGAACGGAGTCGAAATGACGGCCTTGCCGACCCCCACGGCATAGCTCAGCGTTCCGCTCGTGATCTGCGCGGGGTTCAGATACGGCGTGACGTAGAGATCCGCAGCCTGCAGATAATCGATCAACTCGTCATGCTCGACGAATTTGTCGATAAACGACACGTTGGCGGCAACGCCAAGATCGCGGGCCAGCGCCTGCAGTTCGTCGCGGCATTTCTCCCCTTCATGCGCGACAAGATTGGGGTGGGTCGCGCCGAGAACGACGTAGAGCGCATCCGGATTTTCCGCGACGACAGCCGGCATTGCCCGGATGACCGTCCCGATCCCCTTGCCCGGCGACAGCAGCCCGAACGTCAGGATGACCCTGCGGCCGCTCCAGCCGAAGCGCGGCTTGAACAAATCGGGATCGGCGAAATCCCGGTCGGGCACGCCGTGCGGAATGACCGCGATCGCTTCCGGGTTTGCGCCGTAGACCTCGACGAGGATCTCGCGCCCTCGCTCTGCCATCACGATGATCTTCGCCGCGCGGCGGAGCAGGGCATCCATCACGGCTCGCTGGGCGCTATCGGGCTGCTCCAGCACGGTATGAAGTGTCGCGATCAGCGGCAGCGTCGTGCGGTCAAGCAGCGCCAGGATGTATTCGCCGGCGCTGCCGCCGAAAATCCCATATTCGTGCTGCAGCCAGACCGCCTGGGCGCCTGACGCCTCGATCGCACGGGCGGCGTCGAGATAGGCCATCCGTTGATCCTGGGGGATCGCGCGGACCACCTCTGGCGGGTATTGATAGCGGTCCGGATGGTCGTCCATCGCATAGACATCCACTTTCAGACCGGGATAGCGCATGCGAAGCGCCTGGAACGTGTCGGTCGTGTACGTGGCGATACCGCATTTGCGCGGAAGTGAGTTGCCGATCAGGGCGATATGCGTGACTCGTGAATTATTCTGGGCGGGGGGCGCCATCTTGATTCACCTTCGCTGCTGCACAATGGCCGCGGATGCGAGCCATACAAGCAGGACAACACACTAGCCTGTAGTTAGTTTCATTCATTGTGCGGCGCAAAATAACTGTAATCTGCGGCTCTTCTCGGAACTTGGAAGCGGTATCCGCGTAACCCATGCGGAGGAGATGCCCATGTCCGCGCTTGATGATCCGACCGTGCCCGGCCTGAGCGACGCCCATACCGACATGCCGGGCCTGAGCGGCCGAAAAGCCATTATCACCGGCGGGACAACCGGAATCGGCCGCGCGATCGCCGTGCTGCTTGCGTCCGAGGGGGTCGACGTCTTCATCTGCGGGCGCGACGAACAGCATTTGGAGGACGGCCTTCAGCGCATCCGCGAAGTCGGCAGGGGCGCGGGCATCAGCGTCGATCTCGCCGCGCCGGACGGCGTCGAGCGCTTCATCGACGCCGCGCGTGGCTATTTCGGCAGGTTCGACATCGCGATCGTGAACGCGGCGATCCCGGCCAGGGGCATAAGCAAGATGAGCGCGGACGAACTGCGCTATGCGATCGCCACCGATTTCACTGCCTATCTCACCACCACCTACGCCGCCGTCGAGGTGATGGGAGACAAGGGCGACATCATTCTCATCGGATCGATGGCAGCGCACTCGCTTAGCGGCGAGTCCAGCGTGTATGCAGGCATGAAGGCAGGCGTCGCCGGTTTCGCGGAAGCGATCCGCAAGGAGTTGGGCAACAAGGGCATCAAGGTCGCTCTTGTGGAACCGGGCAAGACCGGCGCCGACTTTCAGTACGAGAGTTTCACAGCCGAGGAGCAGGCGGAGCAGATCAACGCCGAGAAAATGCTGCGCGCCGAAGATATTGCCGTCGCCTGCCATTTCCTGCTCACCCAGCCGCGCCGGGCCGTCGTGCAGCAGATCACGATCGCGCCGCGCATGCAGGATCAGGAATGACGCGCTTCGCGACCGACCGGCTGATTTTCGGCCCTGATGACGTCGACCTCTCACGCTCGCCGCTGGCCGGGCACCTCGACGCCGAAACCTATGTGCTTGGCGCGTTCAACCCGGCGTTGACGCGGTTGCCGAACGGTAATCTGGCGATGTTCGTCCGCATCGCCGAGGCGCTGAAGCGGCCGATCTTCGAGGGGCATATTCATGCGATCCGCTGGGCAGACGGCCGGTATGTGCTCGATGCCTGGCCGCTGGAGCTGGTGGACACGGCCGATCCCCGCAAATTCCTGATACGGGGCGGGCGGTGGCGAGTGATGGCCTTGACGTCATTGTCCTGGATCCTGCCGGTCGAATTGTCTCCGGACGGGCTGCACATCGTCGCTGTGCATTACGATCGCGCGATCGCTCCGGAGGGCAGCTTCCAATGCTATGGCGTCGAGGATGCGCGCGTCTCGAAAGTCGGCGATCGCTGGTTGATGACCACCTGCTCGGTCAGTCCGGAGCGGCATTCGACGACGCTTTACAGTTCGGCCAACGGACTCGATTTCGCGTTCGAGGACATCATTCTCGATCACCAGAACAAGGACATGCTGATCTTCGAAGGGCTGATCGGCGGCAAATATTGGGCGCAGACCCGGCCGCTCGGCGACTTGTACTTCGCCTATCCGCCGGCCAGCGAATGGCGTGGCGGGCCGTCGATCAATCTCGCCACCTCACCCGACGCGCTGCACTGGAAACCGCACCGCGAGCCCGGCATCCGCCCCCATGCGGCAACCGTCGCGACCGCGCGGATCGGCGGCGGCACTCCGCCGATTCTGACGCCTCAAGGCTGGCTGACGCTGTGGCACGGGGTCGAGCCGAAGGAGATTGTCGGCATCTACCGCACTTACTGGTCGATGCTCGATCGCGACGACCCGGCGAAAGTTGTGCGGACCGAGGACGCGCCGCTGCTGGAGGCGGCGCCCGTTCTGACCGCGCCGCTGGAGGACAAGATGTACGTCCGCGACGTGGTCTTCACCGCCGGCATCGCCGACGCGGGCGATCACTATGTGGTGGCGTCGGGCGAGGCCGATCTGGCCTGCCGTATCACGCATGTCCCGAAAACCGCGTTCGCTTAATCAGCCGCGTAGCGGCGGGAGAGCGGACTGCCTCAAAGTTTGAGGCTGGCGACGGCGCTCAAGACCGGCTCGGCAAACTCCGGGCGGCAGATCAGCAGATCGGGGAGGTAAACATCTTCCTGATTGTAGCGGATCGGGCTGCCGTCGACGCGCGAGCAATGCAGGCCATAAGCAGCGGCAACCGCCACTGGCGCGGCGCTGTCCCATTCATATTGGCCGCCGGTGTGCAGATAGATGTCCGCTTCGCCGCGCACCACTGCCATCGCCTTGGCGCCGGCCGATCCCATCGGCAGCAATTCGGCGCCAAGCTTTTCGGCGACCGCCACGGCTTCGGCGGCGGGACGGGTGCGGCTGATCAGCATCCTGAGCGGCGTGTTGGCGGGCGCCAGCGGCGCTGGCTGGTCGGTGCGCAGAACGAGGCCCGCGCCGGGCAGCGCGACTGCGCCGATGGTCGCGACGCCGTCGATCGCCAGGCCGACATGGACGGCCCAGTCCTCGCGCTCCTCGCCATATTCACGAGTGCCATCGACCGGGTCGATGATCCACACGCGCGACTTTTCAAGGCGCGTGCCATCGCACTTCATTTCCTCGGACAGCAGACCGTCATCGGGCCGGGCCTCGCGGAGCGCGTGGACGAGGAATTGATTGGCGGTCTGATCGCCGGCCTTGCCCAGCGCCTTTGCCGAAAAGACCCCGGCCGCCCGCACGTCGAGCAGAATGCGGCCCGCCGTTTCGGCCAGATGGGCAGCGAGTTCGGCGTCGTTCACCGGATCACCGCGTCGATGATGAGATCCGCTGCCTGCTCGGGCGTCATCTGCGTCGTGTCGATTCTGATCTCGGGCGCGGTCGGCGTCTCGTAAGGCGAGTCGATGCCGGTGAAATGCTTCAGCTCACCGGCTCGGGCCTTTTTGTAGAGTCCCTTCACGTCGCGCCGCTCCGCTTCGGCCAGGGGCGTGTCGATATGGACTTCGATGAATTCGCCGGGCGCCATCATCTGGCGCACCATCTCGCGCTCGGCGCGGAAGGGCGAGATAAAGGCAGTGATGACGATCAGGCCGGCATCGGTCATCAGCCGCGCGACCTCGCCGACGCGGCGGATATTCTCGACGCGGTCGGCATCGGTGAAGCCGAGATCCTTGTTGAGCCCGTGCCGCACATTGTCGCCGTCCAGCAGGAAGGTGTGGCGGTTCATCCGGGCCAGCTTTTTCTCGACCAGATTGGCGATCGTCGATTTGCCCGCGCCCGAAAGGCCGGTCAGCCAGATTACGGCCGGCTTCTGGTTCTTCAGCCTCGCATGATGCTCGCGGCTGACGTCCAGCGCCTGCCAATGGACATTCTGGCTGCGGCGGAGCGCGAAATGAATCATGCCCGCAGCGACTGTCGCATTCGTGAATTTGTCGATCAGGATGAACCCGCCCAGCGCGCGATTGTCGGCATAGGGCTCGAAGACGATCGGCCGATCGGTCGAAAGATTGGCGACGCCGATCGCGTTCAGTTCCAGCGTCTTGGCGGCAAGCTGCTCCATCGTGTTGACATTGACCTGATATTTCGGCGCCTGGACATTCGCCGTCACGGTCTGCGCGCCGAGCTTCAGCCAATAGGGGCGGCCCGGCAGCATTTCCTCGTCGGCCATCCAGACGATCGTCGCCTCGAACTGATCGGCGGCCTGGGGCGGGGCGTCGGCGGTCGCGATCACATCGCCGCGCGAGCAGTCGATTTCGTCCGCCAAGGTCACGGTCACCGATTGGCCCGCGATCGCCGGATCGAGGTCGCCGTCCAGCGTGACGATCCGGGCCACGGTCGAGGTCTTGCCGGACGGCAGCACCCGAACCGCATCGCCCGGGCGGACCGTCCCGCTCGCGATCAGGCCGGAAAAGCCGCGGAAATCGAGATTGGGGCGATTGACCCACTGCACCGGCAGGCGGAACGGTTTGGCCTGGTCCTCGCTCGACAGAACCTCGACCGTTTCGAGATGCTCGATCAGGCTAGGGCCCTTGTACCAGGGCGTATTCGCGCTCGGCGCGGTCGTGATGTTGTCGCCCTTGAAGCCGGAGATCGGCATCGCGGTGAAGCTCTCGATCCCGATGCTTTGGGCGAATGCCGCATAGTCGGCGACGATGGCGTCATATCTGGCCTGATCATAGTCGATCAGGTCCATCTTGTTCACCGCGAGCACCAGATTCTTGATCCCGATCAGGTGGCACAAATAGCTGTGCCGCCGGGTCTGAACGAGCACGCCCTTGCGCGCGTCGACAAGGATCACCGCAAGGTCGGCGGTCGAGGCGCCGGTGATCATGTTGCGCGTATATTGCTCGTGACCTGGGCAATCGGCGACGATGAACTTGCGCTTCTCGGTGTTGAAGAAGCGATAGGCGACGTCGATCGTGATGCCCTGCTCGCGCTCGGCGGCGAGGCCGTCGACCAGCAGCGCGAAGTCGATCTCCTGGCCCTGCGTCCCGACCTTCTTCGAATCCGCCTGCAGCGCGTCGAGCTGGTCTTCGAAGATCATCTTCGAATCGTAGAGCAGCCGCCCAATCAGCGTCGATTTGCCGTCGTCGACCGAGCCGCAGGTGATGAACCGCAGCATCGTCTTGTGCTGATGCTGGTCGAGATAGGCGTCGATATCCTCCGCGATCAGCGTGTCGGTCTTGTAGACGGGCTCCGGGGTGAGGATATCACTCATCAGAAATACCCCTGCTGCTTCTTGACTTCCATGCCGGCGCCGCCTGCATCCTTGTCGATCGCGCGGCCCTGCCGCTCTGAGGTGGTGGTGAGTAGGGTCTCCTGAATGACTTCGGACAGCGTCGTCGCTTCGCTCTCCACCGCGCCGGTCAGCGGGTAGCAACCAAGCGTGCGGAAGCGGATCGAGCGTTCGACCGGCACTTCGCCGGGCCGAAGCGGAAAGCGTTCGTCATCGACCATCAGCAGCATGCCGTCGCGCTCCACGGTGGGGCGCTTCGCCGCGAAATAGAGCGGCACGATCGGCACGTCGTTCAGCTGGATATATTGCCAGATGTCGAGCTCGGTCCAGTTGGAGATCGGGAAGACGCGGATGCTTTCGCCCTTGCTCTTCCGGGCGTTGTAGAGATTCCACAGCTCGGGCCGCTGGTACTTCGGATCCCAGCCATGGCTCGCGGTGCGGAAGCTGAAGATGCGCTCCTTCGCCCGGCTCTTTTCCTCGTCGCGCCGCGCGCCGCCGAACGCCGCGTCGAAGCCGTAGAGATCGAGCGCCTGCTTCAGCCCTTCGGTCTTCCACATATCGGTATGGAGCGCGCCGTGATCGAACGGGTTGATGCCGCGCTCCTTCGCTTCCGGGTTTTGATAAACGAGCAGCTCCATGCCGCTTTCCCGCGCCATGCGGTCGCGCAGCTCGTACATGGCGCGGAATTTCCAGGTCGTATCGACGTGCAACAAGGGGAAGGGGGGTGGTGAGGGGTAAAAGGCCTTGCGCGCCAGATGCAGCATGACGGCGGAATCCTTACCCACCGAATAGAGCATGACCGGCTTTTCAGCTTCGGCCACCACCTCGCGCATGATATGGATTGATTCCGCTTCCAGCCGTTCCAGGTGGGTCAGATTTGCCGACATTCGTAGCGAAAACCCCAATTTAAAACGAGAATGATTAATCTTGCAGCGTTTTTATCCGCAAATCCAGCGAAAAGCCATCATAGCGTTGCTTGCCTGGAATGCAGAACTCCTATCCGGTGATGCCCATGGATTCTGAGACTTTCTCCCTGCTGCGCGATACCGTCCAGCGGTTTGTTTCCGAGCGGCTGATACCGAATGAGGATCGCGTCGAACATGACGACGCGGTGCCTGAGGAGATCATCCAGGAAATGCGCGAGCTGGGACTGTTCGGCCTGACCGTGCCCGAAGACTATGGCGGGCTGGGCCTGACGATGAGCGAGGAAGCGCAGATCGCGTTCGAGCTGGGCCGCACCGCCCCCGCCTATCGCTCGGTGATCGGCACCACGGTCGGGATCGGCAGCCAGGGCATCATGATGGACGGCACGCCCGAGCAAAAGGCTGAGTGGCTGCCCAGGCTGGCCTCGGGCGAAATGATCGCGAGCTTCGCGCTGACCGAGCCGGGCGCGGGGTCCGACGCGGCCTCGATCGCGATGACGGCGACGAAGGATGGCGAGGCGTACCGTCTGAACGGCACGAAGCGGTTCATCACCAATGCCCCGCGCGCCGGCATGTTCACGGTGATGGCGCGCAGCGAGCCCGGCGTCGCGGGCGCGGCCGGCGTCAGCGCCTTCATCGTGCCCGCCGACACGCAAGGCATTCGCCTCGGCGCGATCGACAAGAAGATGGGGCAGAAAGGCACGATGACCTGCGACGTCATGTTCGACGATGCGATCGTGCCAGCCGCCAACATCATCGGCGGCGTGCCGGGCCGGGGCTTCAAGACAGCAATGAAGGTGCTGGACCGCGGGCGCATCCACATCTCCGCCGTCGCTGCCGGCATGAGCGACCGGCTGGTCGAGGAAAGCGTGCGCTATGCGGTGGAGCGCAAGCAATTCGGGCAGGCGATCGGCGCGTTCCAGCTGGTGCAGGGCATGATTGCGGACAGCCGCACCGACGCCTATGCCTCCTGGACGATGGTGAAGGACGTGGCGGCGCGCTTCGACGTGGGCGAGAAAGTATCCGCCGATGTCGCCGCGACCAAATATTTCGCGACCGAGGCGGTGGGCCGCGTCGCCGACCGGGCAGTGCAGATTCACGGAGGCGCCGGCTACATGGCCGAATATAAGGTCGAGCGCTTCTACCGCGACGTGCGATTGCTGCGGATTTACGAAGGCACCAGCCAGATTCAGCAGACGATCATCGCCAAGGCACTGCTGCGCGACGCGGGCCTGACGCTGTGACGCATTCTCGATTGCGGTCGCTGCTCTTCGTGCCGGGCGACCGGCCGGAGCGGATGCCTAAGGCGCTCGGCTATGGCGCGGACGCCCTGATCCTTGATCTGGAGGATTCGGTTTCGCTCGCCAACAAGGCCAAGGCGCGGGAAGAGGTCGCGGGATTTCTGGCCGAGGCGGGCAGGGCGGTTCCCTTGTTCGTGCGGATCAATCCGCTCGACAGCGGCATGGCCGATGATGACCTTGATGCCGTGGTGCCGGCGCGACCAACCGGCATCGTGCTGCCGAAGGCAGAGGGCGAGGCCTCTATTGCCGATCTCGACAACCGTTTGCAGATGCGCGGCGACAGCGACGGGCTGGTGCTGCCGATCGCAACGGAGACGCCGCGGGCGGTATTCGCGCTCGGTGAATATGCCGGCGCTTCGCCGCGGCTTTGCGGCATCACCTGGGGGGCGGAGGATCTGCCGGCCGCGATCGGGGCGCTCACCGCCCGGCATCCGGACGGCAGCTATACCCCCCCTTACGAACTGGCGCGATCGCTGACGCTATTCGCGGCGGCGGCGGCGAACGTCCCGCCCATCGAGACCGTCTATCCGGCCATTCGCGATCTCGACGGCCTCAAAGCCTATGCCGAACGCGGCGCGCGAGACGGCTTTCTCGGCATGATGGCGCTGCATCCGGATCAGGTGCCGATCATCAACCAGGCCTTCGCGCCGAGCGAGGAAGCCATCGCTCACGCACGGGCCGTCGTGGCCGCCTTCGCCGCCGAGCCCTTGGCGGGCGTGCTCATGCTGGACGGCAGGATGATCGACCGCCCGCATCTGGTGCGGGCCCGGGCGCTGCTCGCCCGGCTCTGAGGCTCAGGCGCTGCGGCGCAACTCGCGGACGCGCTCGCCCGCTGGAGCGCCCAGACGGCGGACCGGCAGCAGGTTGCGCTCGGCCAGCATCGCGCGGACCTGGCCCACGTCCATCGGCTTGCCGAAATGCCAGCCCTGGCCCTGATAACAGCCCATGGTGCGCAGCCGCGCCTCGATCTCCGGCGTCTCGACGCCTTCCGCCGTCACCGGCAGGCCCAGGCTGTCGCTCAGCCGCGTGATCGCGTTCACGATCGCATTGCTCTCGCTGTTGGTGGCGAGCGAGGTGACGAAACTGCGGTCGATCTTCACCCGGTCGAAGGGAAGCGCGCGCAGGTTGGACAGCGACGAATAGCCGGTGCCGAAATCATCGAGCGCGATGCGGATGCCCTGGTTCTTCAGGCTGCCGACGATCGACTGCGCCACGCCCATATTCTCGATCAGCGCGCTTTCGGTGATCTCGATCTCCAGCCGGTTGGCCGGAAAGCCGGTTTCGACCAGCAGCTTGATCACCTTGTGCGCGAACCAGGGATCTTTCAGCTGGCTCGGCGCGATGTTGACCGAGAGCGTCAGCGAGGGATCCCAGTTCTTCGCTTCCTCGAACGCTTGGCGCATCACCGACATCGACAGATCAGCGATCATGCCGGTTTCCTCGGCGATCGGGATGAAGATGTCCGGCGGGATCAGGCCGCGGGTCGGATGCTCCCAGCGCGCCAGCATCTCGAAGCCGTGCAGCTTGCCCGACGCGAGATCGACCTGCTGCTCGTAATAGGGGACGAACTGGCCAAGAGGGATGCCGTCGCGCATGCCCGCCTCGATGGCGTTGCGCATATTGAGCTCGCGTTCCATCGACAGGTCGAACCAGTGATAGCGGTTGCGGCCGGCATTCTTGGACGCGAACATCGCGATATCGGCGCGCCTCAGCAGCTTTTCGATGCTCTCGCAGCCGGCATCGGTGCGCGCGATGCCGACCGAGGCGCCGGTGTGAATCGCGGCGCCGGCGACTTCGAGGCGCGCGCTCATTTCACTGACGAGCCGCTCGGCAAGCGCGTCGGCCATATCCGGACGCTCGGCGTCGAAGCTGAACATGATGCCGAACTCGTCGGCCCCCAGGCGCGCGATCACCGCGCCATCGGGCGCATTGAGGCGAACCAGGTCGGCGACAAGCTTTAGCGTCGCATCGCCGATCTCGTGGCCGTTCACGTCGTTGACGGTCTTGAAGTGATCGAGGTCGAGCAGCAGCATCGCGACCTGGCGGCCGCGGCGCGCGCTCTTGCGCAACACCGCGCCCGCTTCGGCAAGGAAGCTGTGGCGATTGAGCAGGCCGGTCAGCGCATCCTGACGAGTCAGATAGCTGACGCGCTCCTCAGCGGATCTGCGGCGCTCGCCCTCGGTCTTGAGGCCGGCATAAAGGCGCCAGCTGAACAGCACGAGCGCGATATTCAGGATCGCGGAGGCCGCCAGCAGATCGTCGAGAACGCCGTCGCCGCGCATCGCATGAACGGCGGCCATCAGGGCGGGACCGGTCGACATCACCATCAATGCCGCCGCCGCAAGCGTGATCGCGCCCAGAATCAGGCCGCGCTTTGCCGTGAGAGTCATAGGTTCCTGCCCAAAAGCCATTGAGCGGAATTCGCATGCGCGCTGTGTAGGAAGCGTTAAATCGCGCCCTTACCGAAAGGTTACTTCCCGAGAATTCCTGTCATTGCGAGCCCCGCGAGGGGCGTGGCAATCCATAAGCTCGGAAAATGGATCGCCACGGCGCTGCGCGCCTCGCGATGACAGTCAGGGTCTGCGACGAATGACGAGATTTCTGATCTCAGTCATGTCCTCCATCGCGAAGCGCACGCCTTCGCGGCCGAGGCCGCTATCCTTCACGCCGCCATAGGGCATATTGTCGACCCGGTAGCTCGGCACGTCGTTCACCACGATGCCGCCCACATCCAGCTGATCCCAGGCGTCGAGCACCTGGAAAATATCGCGCGTGAAGATGCCGGCCTGCAACCCGAACTTGCTGTCGTTGACGATGTCGAGCGCCTGCTTCCAGCTCGAGAAACGTTCGAAGAAAGCGACAGGCCCGAACGCTTCTTCGCGGTTCAGCTTGGTATTGTTGCCGACATTTTCCAGCAGCGTCGCTTCCAACATCGCGCCATCGCGCCTGCCGCCGCACAACAGAGTCGCGCCGCTCGCAACGGCTTCTTGTATCCAGGTGTCGAGCCGCTCGGCTTCCTTCACGTCGATCATCGGGCCGACGAACGTCCTCCGGTCGTGCGGGTCGCCGGCGATCAAAGTCTTGGTCTTAGCGACGAGCTTGTCCTTGAAGGCGCCGTACACGTAGTCATGGACGACGATGCGCTGCACGCCGATGCAGCTTTGCCCGGATTGGTAGAATGCGCCGAACACCGTCCGCTCAACAGCATCGTCGAGATCGGCATCGCGATCGATCACCACGGCGGCGTTGCCGCCCAGCTCCAGCACGACTTTCTTCTTGCCGGCCTTGGCCTTCAAGTCCCAGCCGACACCGGGCGAGCCGGTGAAGGAGAGCAATTTCAGGCGCTCATCCTCGGTGAACAGGTCCGCGCCTTCGCGGTGGGCCGGGAGGATCGAGAAGGCGCCCTTGGGCAGATTGGTTTCGGCCAGCACTTCGCCCATGATGATCGCGCCCAGCGGCGTGCGGCTGGCCGGCTTCATCACGAACGGGCAGCCGACCGCGATCGCCGGCGCGATCTTATGGGCGGCGAGATTGAGCGGGAAATTGAACGGCGAGATGAAGGAGCAGGGGCCGATCGGCACCCGCTTCCAGATGCCCTGATAGCCCTTGGCGCGAGGACTGATGTCGAGTGGCTGGACTTCGCCGGTCATCCGGGTCGATTCTTCAGCGGCGATGCGGAAAGTATCGATCAGGCGGGTGACTTCCCCTTCCGCATCCTTGATCGGCTTCCCCGCCTCGACGCACAGCGCATAGGCGAGCTCGTTGAACCGCTCCCTGAACCGGGCGACGCAATGATCCAGCACCGCCTGCCGCTCATAGGACGGCATCCGCGCCATCGGTTCGGCCGCCGCGACGGCGGCTGCGATCCCCGCCTCGATCTGCTCCTTGCGCGCCATTGCCACGCGGAACGCGACTTTGCCGGTGTATTTGTCCGTCACTTCCAGATCGGCATTGCCGGACCATGCTTCGTTGGCGAGGTAGAGAGGATAGGTGTCTTTCAGCTTGGTCATGATCTGATCCTTAGCCCCTCCCCTTCAGGGGAGGGGTTGGGGTGGGGCAGTCTCCACCTGGTACGTGGCGGGAGTGCATTCAAAACGGCCATAGTTACCTGCAAGGCGCCGTCCATATTGTTCATCACGTCAAGGTTCGTGAACCTGATTGTTTCAAACGAATGTCTCAGCATGAATCTGTCGCGGCGCCCATCATAGGGTTGGTCGTGCGTGTCGCCATCAATCTCGACGATCAATCCGCGGGACGGACAAAAGAAATCGACTATGAAGTATCCAATCACTTGCTGGCGTCGAAATTTGAAACCAGCGAGTTGCGAGTTTGAAACGTGGCGCCAAAACCGTTTCTCCGGTTCAGTCGGGTTTCGCCGCATCTCAGACGCGCGTCGGTAAAGCTCATCTAGCGTCGGCATGGACTGATACTGCCCCACCCCAACCCCTCCCCTGAAGGGGAGGGGCTATGATTACAATGCCTTGCTGATCTGTTTGATGTCGTTGTTCAAAATCTTGTCGTTCTCGGAATAGTCGACCGGGCAGTCGATCAGGTGGACGCCGGGTGTGTCCAGGCATTCCTTGAGCAGCCCGGGCAGCATCTCGGCGCTGGTCACGCGGTGGCCCTTGGCGCCGTAGCTTTCGGCATATTTCACGAAATCGGGGTTGTTGTAGGTGAGGCCCCAATCCTTGAAGCCCATATTGGCCTGCTTCCAGCGGATCATGCCGTAGCTGTTGTCGTTCAGGATCAGCACCGTGATGTTGAGACCCAGGCGGACGGCCGTCTCCATTTCCTGGCTGTTCATCATGAAACCGCCATCGCCGCAGATCGCCATCACCTTGCGGTCGGGATAGACCATCGCCGACGCCATGGCGGAGGGAAGCCCGGCGCCCATCGTCGCCAGGGCATTGTCGAGCAGCACCGTATTCTGCTGCCGCGCCGGATAATTGCGGGCGAACCAGATTTTGTAGACGCCGTTATCCAAGCAGATAATGCCGTCCGCCGGCATTGCTTCACGGATTTTCCGGACCAGATAGGGCGGGAAGATGGGGAAGCGGGCGTCGCCGTCCAGCGCGGCGGTGTGCTCCACCTCGCCCTGGCGGAATCGCAGCATGTCGTCGAACCGCCATTTGCCCGACGAGACGATATCTTCCTTGATCTGCCAGATGGCGTTGCCGATGTCGCCGATCACTTCCACCTGCGGGAAATAGACGGGATCCACCTCGGCCGAACGGGTTGAGATATGGATCACCTCCGCGCCGCCGCGCTTCATGAAGAAGGGCGGCTTCTCGATCACATCATGGCCGATATTGACGATCACGTCCGCCTCTTCGATCGCGCGGTGGACGAAATCGCCGGCCGAAAGCGCTGCGCAGCCGACGAACTTCGGATGCGTCTCGTCGATCACGCCCTTGCCGAGCTGCGTCGTGACGAAGGGGATGCCGGTCTTTTCGACCAGTTGCAGCAGCATCCGGCCCGTGACCTTGCGATTGGCACCGGCGCCGATGACGAGGATCGGAGACTTCGCTTCTTCCAATTTCCTGACGGCGGCGCGGACCGCCTTGGCCTCGGCAAGCGGGCGGCGCGTATAGCTGGGCTTCAGCGGCGTGGAATCGGTTTGCTCGTCCGCAACGTCCTCCGGAAATTCGAGATGGGTGGCGCCGGGCTTTTCCTCTTCGGCAAGCCGGATCGCCTCGCGCACCCGGCTCGGGATATTGTCGGCGCTGGCGAGCTGATGAGTGAATTTGGTGATCGGCCGCATCATGTCGACCACGTCGAGAATCTGGAACCGGCCCTGCTTCGACTTCTTGATCGGCTTCTGCCCGGTCACCATCAGGATCGGCATGCCGCCCAGCTGAGCATAGGCCGCGGCCGTGACGAAATTGGTCGCGCCGGGTCCGAGCGTCGCCATGCATACGCCGGTCTTGCCAGTGTGGCGGCCATAGGTCGCAGCCATGAAGCCCGCGCCCTGTTCGTGCCGGGTCAGAATCAGCTTGATCTTGGAGGAACGCGACAGGCTGTCGAGCATGTCGAGATTTTCCTCGCCGGGGACGCCGAAAATATATTCGACGCCTTCCTCTTCCAGGCATTGGATGAAGAGGTCGGATGCCTTCGTCATGAATGTCCCCCGTTCGCCGGATCAGGTCACAAGCGTCCCGTGCGACCGGTACCGGCTTTGCCGATTCCCGTGGCGCCGGGATGGCTTAGCCCGAACTAGTAACCGAGGTCGAGATCGACTTCGTTGATCAGCGGCGCGCCGGCGCCGTAACGGGCGAGATTGTCGAGGAAGAGCGCCGCAGCACGCGGGAACATGCGCGTTTGCGCACGGCCGGACAGGTGCATGGTGATGAGCGCGCTGTCGACAGCCCATAGCGGATGATCGGACGGCAGCGGCTCCAGGTCAGTCACGTCCAGGTGCGCGCCGGCGAGGCGGCGGGATTTGAGCGCGGCGATCAGCGCCTCCTGATCCACCATCGAGCCGCGCGCTATGTTCACCAGAAACGCGCCCGGCTTCATCGCGGCCAGCTCCTCTACGCCGATCAGATGGGCGGTTTCGGATGTGGCGGGGGCGGCCAGGATCACCCAGTCGAAGTCGCCGAGGCGTCCGCGCCAATCGTCCGGCCCCAGCATATTCGGTTCGCCGGAAGGCGAGCGACGGACGCCCGTCACCTCGACGCCGAAACCGCCCAGAATCTGCCCGATCCGCCGCCCGATCGCGCCATAACCGATGATGAGGGCACGGCTGCCCTCCAGCTCGGCCTTGCCGGGAGCATCCAGCAGCCACTCGTGCCGGTCGCCTGCGCGGATGACTGCACCGAAATCCTTGGCCAGCGCGAGCATGCCCATCACCGCATATTCGGCGACGGCATTGGTGTTGATGCCGGACCCGTTGGTCAGCCGCGTGCCGCGCGCCTTCATCCGGCCGAGCGGGAACGCATCGAGACCCGCATAGATCGTGGCGACGAGCTTCAGCTGCTCGCCCAGCGCGATCGCGCGGCCGGTATCTCCCGGCACCTGCATGTCGAGCCAGCCGACCTCGGCGCCAGGCGCCATCGCATAGGCATCCTCGGCGGACGCGAACCAGCGCACCTCGGCGTCGGCTGGAAGATGCGATTCAAGGAGCGACCGGGCGAGGGCAGGGAGGACGATGATCATCACTTATCGTCACCCCGAACTTGTTTCGGGGCAAGTCCTGCGCCGCTCCGCGTTGTCCAGCTTATGCTGAAACAAGTTCAGCATGACGAGTGTAGTTAATCGACGCCTAGCCTCCAATCCCAACCGAGAGGATCGCCGTCCATCACCTCGACACCGCGGGCGGTGAGCTTGTCGCGCAGGCGGTCGGACGCGGCGAAATCCTTGGCGGCGCGCGCGTCCTTGCGCTGGGCTAGCGCGGCCTCGATTTCGGCTTCGTCGATCTTAGCATCCTTGGGTCGGAGACGAAGATCGGCGCGCGCGCGATCAAGGACGCCCAAGCCCAAAACCGAATCCATTCTCTCGAGCGCGCTGCGCCGCTGGGCAGCATCCAGGCCCTTGGTCGTCAGCACCGCTTCAAAATGCGTGAGCCCCTTGGCGGTGTTGAGATCGTCCGAGACAGATTCGTCGAACGCGGCAAGCTCAGCGATAATGCGGTTGTCGGTGGGCTCGACAGGCTCCGCCGCGGGCAGCTTCTCCCCCGCCATCACCATCCGCTTCAGCCGCGTGAAGGCCGCCGCCAGATTCTCGAAGCTGAACTCCAGCTCGCTCCGGTAATGCGCCTGCAGGCACATCAGGCGATAGGCGAGGGGGTGGAAGCCGCGATCGACCAGCGCCTGCAGGGTCAGGAACTCGCCGGCGGATTTGGACATCTTGCCGCCGCGGTCGATCAGGAAATTATTGTGCATCCAGATGCGCGCGCCGCTGTCCGCCGAATGGCAATGCGCCTGGTTCTGCGCGATCTCGTTCGGGTGATGGATTTCGCGGTGGTCGATGCCGCCGGTGTGAATGTCGAAGGGGAAGCCGAGCAGCGCCCCGGACATGACCGAGCATTCGAGGTGCCAGCCCGGCGCGCCCCGGCCCCAGGGCGAATCCCATTCCATCTGCCGCGTCTCGCCCGCGGGGGTCGTGCGCCAGATCGCGAAGTCGGTCGCATGGCGCTTGCCCTCGACGGTCTCGATACGGCCTTCGCCTTCGTCGGTCTTGGAACGGGCGAGGCGGCCGTAATCGGGCACGGTCGACGTGTCGAAGTAAAGGCCGCTCGGCAGTTGGTAGCAATTCGCCTCAATCGACTTGGCGAATTCGATCATCGCCGGCACATATTCCGTCGCGATCGACCATTGGTACGGCTGGCGGATATTCAGCCGGTCAATATCGCGCCAATAGGCATCGGTGTAGAATTTGGCGATGTCCCAGGCGGATTTGCCTGTCTTGGACGCCGCCTGCTCCATCTTGTCGGCGCCTTCGTCGGCGTCGGAAGTCAGGTGGCCCACATCGGTGATGTTGATGACGTGGCGGAGCTGATAGCCATTGAAGCTCAGCACGCGCCCCAGCGTGTCGGCGAACACATAGGCGCGCATGTTGCCGATATGCTGAAAGTTATAGACCGTCGGCCCGCAGGTATAGACGCGCGCCTCGCCCGGATGGATGGGCCGGAACGGCTCGATCGCGCGCGTAAGGCTGTTGAACAGGCGAAGCTCGGCAGACATGCCGCTGCCCTTGGCCTGCCCGGACGGGGAGCGTCAACCGCTCCAGGTCGTCATCCCGAACTTGTTTCGGGGATAAGGGCGACCGGTGTGCCGAGCCGGCGACCATTCCCCGCCGCCACGCAGCGACCCGCTTATTCCGAAACAAGCTCGGGATGACGGGGAGGCTCGGATGACGTTTGACCGAGGCGACGTTAGGCTTACGGCGTCGGCCCAGGCGTGGTCGGAATGGTCGGTTCCCAATAATCCTCGTTGCCCGCGCCGGTGACGGGTTCGTCGACCAGCGGGTCGTAACGCGATTTTGGCGCGTCGACGAACTGGATGATCGGGTCCGGCCGCGCCTGGCCGGCCTGCAGCGCTTCTTCCTTCTCGTCTTCGTCCTGCTCGCTCTTCACCTGATCGCGCGGCGCGGAGAGGACGTTGCTGAAGTCATAGGTCGGCTCGGGCGGGGGCGGCGTCACGACAGTGCAGGCCACTTGAAGAAGACAGGTGTTGAAGCCCGATTGCGGGTCGAACGTCCCGTTGAGATGCGCCGCCGGGATGATCCCCTCGCCGACGATATTGCCGATCTTGCCGTGGATCACGACCTGGCCGGCGCCGTAGCCGGTCTCGATCGTCAGGTCGTTCGTGGTGAAGCCGCGTTTGTCGTTCTTGTCGTCGCTGTTGATGCCGCTGTTCTGGATGAACAGCAGATTGCCGATGCGCACGATGATCCGGTTGGCCTGGAAATAGCCACCGTCATTGGCGAGTTGATCGTTGGTGCCAAGCCGCTGGCGCACTTCATTGAGCTGGAGCCCGGCGATCTCGCTTCGCGCCTTGGCCGACATCGCATGGACCTGCTGCGCGTCGAGGATCAGCGTGCCGGCCAGGCCGCCATTGCCGTTCTTGATCGTCACCAGGCCGGTCTCGGCCGCGAGCGAAATGTCGTTCGTGGCCTTGTAGCTGACGGTCTGGTCATTGTTGAAATTGGTGAACTGGACGTTGCCGGTAAAGCCGATCGACTGCGGCGAGGTGATGGTGAGCGTATGCTCCCCGCCCAATTGCGAACCGTCGAACACCATGGAGCCGATCACGATATTAGTGCCGGCCGGATCGAGCAGGTTATACGCGGTATCCTGCCGGCCCGTGCCTGGAGCGGACGTGATGCCGATGCTCCCGCGGCTGGCGATACGCCGGAACTCGCCCTCGTCGATTCGGTAGCCGGTGCCCGTTGCGCTGCCCAGGAACATGCGATCGGCCGTGCTGGTGAGCGACAAGCTTTGTGTGAACTCACTGTCGCCCAGCTGCCCGTTGGCGCCGATCACCAGATCTCTTGAGGTAGCGCCGACGGTGCGCCCGACAACGCGGCCGTTCACGGTCAGCGTTCCCGGCGCTGTCGCCGTCAAAGTATCGCCAGCCTCGACATTGCCGAGCGTGATGCCGCCATTGACGCTCGCCAGCGTGATATTGCCTTCCGCCTGGCCCTGATCCAGCCGCAGGTCGCCGATAGCGCGCAAATTGATCGAATCGCCGCTGGCCTGAACGGGGCCGCCTGCGATGATGTTGGTGGTGACGGTGACAGGGCCGTTGCCCGACGACAGTGAAATGCCGCCCGTGGCGTTCAGCCGGTCCGCGGTGAGCGCGCCGGATCCGGTCGCCAGCACGATGTCGCCCGCCGTCGCGGTCGCCTGGAGGATATTCAGGCCGTCGAGGCCGTTTAGGGTTACGGAGCGTGCAGTGGCATCGGTGCCGTTGCTCGCGTCCGCATCCGTGGTGACGACAATCGCGCCGGTGAGCGCCCGGAGTGTCGCCTGACCGGTCACAGCCATGGTGCCGAGCGTGATGTTGCCGCCAGCGTTCAATACCAGATCGGTGCCCGATCGCACGTCGCCGATCGCGATCGTTCCCGGGAGCGTGATGCCGCCGCCGTTCACGATCGCGCCGTCAAAGCCGACGGTGCGGATCACATTGGCGCCAAGATGGCCCAGTGTGATGTTGTTGGCGGCATAGATGTCGAGCGTGGCCGGGCCATCGATGGAAGCTTCGGCCCCGATAATGTCGCGCACGGAAGCGACGCGCGCGACGGTGCTGCCGCCGGTGATCGCGAGCGGCCCGTTCAGCACCAGATTTTCGCTGAGCGATTCGATGGTCAGCGCGTCCGACGCGCGGATGCTCTGCGAAGCGCCGGTCTCGCCCAGCTGGACCGATTGGCCGCGCAACAACACGTCAGTGCCGTCGATGCCGCCTTTCAGCCGCAGATTGATCGGCTCATAGTCCACCTCGCCGATGCGGACGATGTTGGTGACGTTCGTCTGCCCCAGGCAGACGCTGCCTTCCAGGCAGGCGCCGGTCAGCAGGCCGCCGTCGTTGGCCGGCACCTGATCGCCCGCCGGCACGTTAAACAGGCGCACGTAGAGATTGCCGCTCGCCAGCGTGGAGTTGGTGCCGGAGACCGCCCCCGCGCTCATGAACAGGGTGCGATCGGGGGCTTCCAGCGTCCCGTCGATCACGATCGAGCCGAGTTCCTGGTCGACCGGGTTGAAGCGGTAGAGCTGGCCTGCATACAGCGCGAGCTGCGATTCCTGGTTCAACGGATCGGATGCGCCATAGCCGGTTTCGGGCGGCGCATCGTTGGCGGCGCGCAA
>JAFEEY010000130.1:0-2264 GCA_018240865.1 Pseudomonadota bacterium
CGATGCGCTGAAGGATCTGAAATCTGGCCTCGGTACCGCCGCCGTCATCGTGATGGATAAATCCACCGACGTGGTCCGCGCGATCAGCCGCCTCAGCTATTTCTACAAGCACGAAAGCTGCGGCCAGTGCACACCCTGCCGCGAAGGCACCGGCTGGATGTGGCGCGTGATGGAGCGCCTGCGCGAAGGCAATGCCGAGATCGAAGAGATCGACATGCTGGAGGAAGTCACCAAGCAGGTTGAAGGTCACACCATCTGCGCGCTGGGCGATGCGGCCGCCTGGCCGATTCAGGGCCTGATCCGCCACTTCCGCCCGGAAATCGAACGCCGCATCATCGAACACCGCGACGCGGGGCTGGCGCAGGCAGCGGAGTAGAGCAGGTGAAAACAGGGGGGCTGAAGGTTCGCCTTTTTGCCGGAGCGACGGCAGCGGCGGCGCTTTGCTCGCCCGTCATGGCACAGGAAACCGGCACGCTGATCCAACGCCGCGCCGCCCAGATAGACGAAGGCAATCCGAATGCTGGCCGGCTGACGATGGAGGCGTTTGGCGCCTGCGTCGTGTCGCGATCGAAAGGTCGCGTCAGCAAATTCATCGACATGCGCGTCGATGAACCGGGCTATCGCGATTATATGAAGAACCTGTTCGACCGGGCCGAGGATCAATGTCTCAGCCAGGGCGAGTTGCGCTTCTACGATATCAATTTCCGCGGCGCGCTATTTCAGGCCCTGTACGCCCAGGAATTCAAGACGTCCGCACCCGATCTGACCACGGTTCAGAGTTCGGGCTACCGCCAGATTTATCCCGAAACCCTGTCGCCCGAAGCGCGCAACGCCGTGGCGCTCGAGCAATTCGGCGAGTGCGTTTCCAGGGCCGACCCGCAGAATGTCCGCGCCTTGCTGCGCTCGCTTGCGGGATCGAGCCAGGAAAGTGCATTGTTTGGCAGCCTGACGCCCCGTTTCGGCACCTGCATCCCGCAGGGCGAGAAATTGGCCTTCTCCAAAGTCGTGCTGAAAGGCGCGCTGGCGGAAGGCATGTATCGCCTTTCGCGTGCGGCGGAAGCTGGCGGCGGAACAGCCATCGGCAGCCGCTGAAGGCTCTTTTCAATCGCTTGAGCGCAGCGCATGATGCCGCGCGATGGAGCGTGAAGCTCCCACAAGAGGAGGATGTCATGGGGAAGCGTCTCATTCTCGCCGGGCTGTTGGGCGCGGCGCCTTTCGCGTTTGCGGCCGCCGAAGCGAAGAGCGATAGCCCGTTCCAGGCTGGCGCCGCGATCGGCCGCTGCATTGTCAAGGCGGATCGCGCCGCTGCCGTCGGCATGCTGAAAGCCTTGCCGCTGGGCGGCGATCAGGTCGATTGGTCTTCATTGTCATTGGGCGCGGCCTCCGGCTGCCGCACGGCCGAGACGTCGACCGTTTCCGTCGCGGCGCTGCGTGGCGGGATTGCGCAGGAATTGTTCAAGCGCGATTTCGTCGAGTTCGGCGTGCAGCCGCAACGCGCGCTCTACGATCTCGCCAAATTCGATCTGCCCGTCGAGAAGAACACGATGGGCGCGGAAGACCCGACCAAGACGCTGTTCCTGACCGCCGATTGCGTCGCGCGCAGCAACCCGAACGGCACCGAAAGACTGATCAAGTCGGAAGCGGGCTCCGATCAGGAGCAGAAGATTTTCGAATCGCTCGGCCCCTGGTTGTCCGCCTGTCAGGGCGCGAACCGCATGGCCTATGGCAAGACCGACCTGCGCAGCGCGATCGTGCAGGCGGCCTATCATGTCTCCCAGCGCTATTGGGCTGGCGACATGACCTATGCCGGGCCTGCGTTCCGGCCGGAAGGGGCGCGCCCTTAATCCGTTCGCTTCGAGCGACGTCGAGAAGCGTATCTCGACTTCGCTCGATACGAGCGGGGATTGTTGACGGCTGGCCTTTCTCATCCCTTGCCCCCGCTGGAGCCCCCGTCTAGAGGCTCGGCCCGGAGCCTTATTGCGTATGCCTAAACTCACCGTCGACGGGATCGAGGTCGAAGTCCCCCAGGGCGCGACCGTGCTGCAGGCCTGTGAGGCCGCGGGGAAAGAGATTCCGCGTTTCTGCTATCATGAGCGCCTCGCCATCGCCGGCAATTGTCGCATGTGTTTGGTCGAAGTGAAGCCGGGGCCGCCCAAGCCGCAGGCGAGCTGCGCGCTGCCGGCGTCCGACAATCAGGAAGTCCGCACCGACAGCCTGATGGTCAAGAAGGCGCGGGAAGGCGTGATGGAGTTCCTGCTCATCAA
>JAFEEY010000130.1:2307-12877 GCA_018240865.1 Pseudomonadota bacterium
AGCCGGTTCGACGAGAACAAGCGCGCCGTCACCGACAAATATATGGGCCCGATCATCAAGACCTCGATGAACCGGTGCATCCAGTGCACGCGCTGCGTGCGCTTCGCCGAGCAGGTCGCGGGCGTCGAGGAGATCGGCGCGATCGGGCGCGGCGAAAACATGCAGATCACGACCTATCTGGAAAAAACGCTGACCAGCGAGCTTTCCGGCAATGTCGCCGATCTGTGTCCGGTCGGCGCGCTGTTGCAGCGCCCCTACAGCTTCGAGGCGCGGCCGTGGGAGCTGAAGAAGACGCCGTCGATCGACGTGCATGACGCGGTGGGCTCAAACGTCCGTCTCGATAGCCGCGGCCGACAGGTGATGCGGGTGCTGCCGCGCATCAACGAGGATGTGAACGAGGAGTGGCTGTCGGACAAATCGCGTCACGCGATCGACGGGATGGTCCGCAGGCGCCTCGATCAGGTGTTCGTGCGGCGCAACGGCAGGCTGGAAAAGGCGAGCTGGCAGGATGCGTTCGCCGAGATTGCGCGCCACGCCGACGGCAAGGTCGCGGCGATCGCCGGCGACCTCGTCGATTGCGAGACGATGTATACGGCGAAGGCGCTGCTGCGTTCGCTGGGGTCGGAGTTGCTCGAAGGCCGGCAGACCGGCATGGATTATGACGTGACCAGCCTTGCCGCGGTCAACTTCAACACGACGATCGCCGGCATCGAGGATGCGGACGCGATCCTGCTGATCGGCACCAATCCGCGCACCGAAGCGCCTTTGGTCAATACGCGCATCCGCAAGGCAGTGCTGCGCGGGGCCAAGGTGTTCGCGATTGGGCCGGAAGCGGATCTGACCTACAAGGTCGAATGGCTGGGCAATGATCTGGCTCTCGCCGCCAAGCTGCCCAAGGCGGTGGCGGACGCGCTGAAGGGCGCCGAGCGGCCGGCGGTGATCATCGGCGGCGGCGGGCTGAAGGCCGACGGCCTCGGCGCGGCGCTGGCGCTGGTCAAGCCGCTGAACCTTGTTCGTGACGGCTGGAACGGTTTCAATGTCCTGCATCTGGCGGCGAGCCGGATGGGGTCGCTGATGCTCGGCTATGCGCAAAAGGGCGGCATCGCCGACATTGTCGCGGCCAAGCCCAAGCTGGCTTTCTTCCTGGGCGCCGACGAAGTCGATTTCTCCAAATTTAGCAAGGCGTTGAAGGTCTATATCGGCCATCATGGCGACAAGGGCGCGCACGCGGCGGACGTGATCCTGCCGGCGGCGTCCTATGTCGAAAAAAGCGGCACCTATGTGAATACCGAAGGCCGGGTGCAGGTCGCTCAGCAGGCGGTATTCGCGCCGGGCGAGGCGCGCGAGGACTGGAAGATTTTCCGTGCCCTGTCCGACGTGCTGGGCAAGCCGCTGCCGTTCGACACATTCGATGCCTTGCGCGACGCGATGATCGCCGAAGTGCCGGCGCTAGGCCGCGAAGGCGAGCTCGCCGGCTACGAATGGAACCCGCCGGCGCTCGACAAGGCCGCGTCCGGCCCGGTCGGCTATCCGATCGCCGATTTCTACATGACCAACGCGATCTGCCGCGCCAGCCCGACCATGCAACGCTGTTCGGCCGAAATCACGCACGGCGAGACATTCGCGGAGGCGGCGGAATGATGATCGCGCTGCGCGTCACATACGCCGTTCGGCCTGAGCTTGTCGAAGGCCTCCCTTCTTCTTTGTCCAACGCTGTTAAGAAAGGGAGGGCTTCGACAAGCTCAGCCCGAACGGTGTTGGGGGCCCAAATCCATGACTGATTTCTTCGCCTCCTACATGCCTTATGGCTGGGCCTGGTTCGTCGCGACCCTGATCGGCATTCTGCTGATCGCGCTGCCGCTGATGCTGGCGGTCGCGATGATCATCTATGTGGATCGCAAGATCTGGGCGGCGATGGCGCTCCGGCGCGGGCCGAACGTGGTCGGCCCGTTCGGCCTGCTGCAGAGCTTCGCCGATGGCCTCAAGGTTTTCCTGCAGGAAACGATCATCCCGTCGGCGGCCAATCGCGGCCTGTTCCTGCTTGCCCCCATCATCACCTTCACTGTCGCGCTGATCGCCTGGGCGGTGATCCCGTTCGGGCCGAAAATGGTGCTGGCGGACATCAATGTCGGCCTGCTCTATATCCTCGCGGCATCGTCGCTGGGCGTGTACGGCGTCATCATCGCCGGCTGGTCGTCCAACTCCAAATATCCCTTCTATTCGGCGCTGCGCGCGGCCGCGCAGATGGTCAGCTACGAAGTCTCGATCGGCTTTGTGCTGATCTCGGTCGTGCTCTGGGCCGGCACCTTCAACCTGCAGGGCATCATCGACGCGCAACGGGGCCTGTACGGCTTCGTCAACGGCTTCGGTTTCAACCCGCTGCTGTTCCCGATGTGGGTGGTGTTCCTGATCTCCTCGATGGCGGAAACGGCGCGCACGCCGTTCGACCTGACCGAAGCGGAGAGCGAGCTCGTCGCGGGCTACCAGACCGAATATTCCTCGATGAGCTTCGCGCTGTTCTGGCTCGGCGAATACGCCAATGTGCTGCTGATGTGCGCGCTGAACGCGGTGCTGTTCTGGGGCGGCTGGCTGCCCCCGATCGACTGGGCGCCGCTGTACCTCGTGCCGGGCATCGTCTGGCTGTTCGCGAAGATTTTCTTCTTCTTCTTCGTCTTCAGCTGGGTGAAGGCGACAGTGCCGCGTTACCGCTATGACCAGCTGATGCGGCTGGGCTGGAAAATCTTCTTGCCGCTGTCATTGCTCTGGATTTTCATCGTGTCAGGCTTCCTGATGCTCACCCGTTATGGAGGCCACGCATGAGCGTCGCCCAGTTCATCAAGGCGTTCACGCTTTGGGAGTTTCTCAAGGCGCATTGGTTGACCTTGAAGTATTTCTTCAAGCCCAAGGCGACGATCAATTACCCCTATGAGCGCAACCCGCTCTCGCCCCGCTTCCGCGGCGAGCATGCGCTGCGCCGCTACCCGAACGGCGAGGAACGCTGCATCGCGTGCAAGCTGTGCGAGGCGGTTTGCCCGGCGCTTGCCATCACGATCGAATCCGAACCGCGCGAGGACGGCAGCCGCCGCACCACCCGCTACGACATCGACATGGTGAAGTGCATCTATTGCGGCCTGTGCCAGGAAGCCTGCCCGGTGGACGCGATCGTGGAAGGGCCGAACCTCAATTTTGCGACCGAAACGCGCGAGGAGCTGATTTACGACAAGGCTAAATTGCTCGCCAATGGGGACCGCTGGGAACGCGCGATCGCCGGCAATCTTGCCGCCGATGCGCCCTACCGGTAAGCGGCGCGCCATGCTCGATTCAACCACTCAAATCCTCCCCGGAACGGGGAGGGGGACCGCGACGCGAAGCGGCGTGGTGGAGGGGGCCCCCTCCGTCAGCCCTGCGGGCTGCCACCTCCCCGTGCCGGGGAGGATTTCGTGATCCAGGCATTCGCCTTTTACCTGTTCGCGGGGCTGATGATCCTGGCTGCGGGGCTCACGATCACGGCGCGCAACCCGGTGCATTCGGTGTTGTGGCTGATCCTGGCCTTTTTCAACGCGGCCGGGCTGATGCTGCTGGTCGGCGCCGAGTTCATCGCGATGCTGCTCGTCATCGTCTATGTCGGCGCGGTCGCGGTCTTGTTTCTGTTTGTCGTGATGATGCTCGACATCGACTTCGCCGAGCTGCGCGCGGGCTTCACTCGCTATCTCGGCATCGGATCGGTGATCGCGGTCGCCCTGGTGGCGGAGATCATCATCGCGGTGACGGTGCGCGGCGCCGGCGCGGTGCGGCTGAGCGACAAAGTGAGTGAGACGCCCGCGATGCCGAACGTGCAGGCGATCGGGCAATTGCTCTACACCCGCTATCTCTACATTTTTGAAGCCGCCGGCCTGGTGCTGCTGGTCGCGATGATCGGCGCGATCGTGCTGACCCACCGCAACCGCAAGGACGCGCGCGCGCAGAACATCGCCCGCCAGAATGCGCGGCGCCCGGAAGAGGCGGTGCGGATCGTCAACCAGCCGACGGGCGAGGGGGTGTCGCTGTGATCGGCCTTCAGCACTATCTGGTCGTGTCCGCGATCCTGTTCGTGATGGGCGTGCTCGGCATCTTCCTCAACCGGAAGAACATCATCGTCATCCTGATGGCGATCGAGCTGATCCTGCTCAGCGTGAACATTAACCTGGTCGCGTTCAGCGCCTATCAGGGCAATCTGGTCGGGCAGATTTTCGCGATGTTCGTGCTGACCGTCGCGGCCGGCGAGGCCGCGGTCGGGCTCGCGATCCTGGTCATCTATTTCCGCAACCGCGGCACGATCGCGGTTGATGACGTCAACAGGATGAAGGGGTGATGCGAGCTTCGTTCGTCATGCCAGCGCAGGCTGGCATCTCCGGTGCCGAGACCCCAGCCTTCGCTGGGGTGACGGGAGGCCTGCGTTGATCCAGGCCATCGTCTTCCTGCCGCTGCTGGCGGCGATCGTTGCCGGGCTCGGCAACCGCATGCTCGGCAACACCGTCGCCAAGTCGATCACGACCGGCGCGCTGTTCATTTCGTGCGCGCTCAGCTGGCCGATCTTCATCGGCTTCCTGACCGGCGCGGAGACCGCGCATGTCGAGCCGGTGCTGCAATGGATCAAATCGGATGCGTTCGACGTTCAATGGGCGCTGCGCGTCGATACGCTGACGGCAGTGATGCTGGTGGTGGTGACCTCGGTCTCCGCGCTCGTCCATCTGTATAGCTGGGGCTATATGGCGGAGGACGACAGCCAGCCACGCTTCTTCGCCTATCTGTCGCTATTCACTTTCGCGATGCTGATGCTGGTGACGGCGGACAATCTCGTCCAGATGTTCTTCGGCTGGGAAGGCGTCGGCCTCGCTTCCTATCTGCTGATCGGTTTCTGGTATTATAAGCCCTCGGCCAATGCGGCGGCGATCAAGGCGTTCGTCGTGAACCGCGTCGGCGATTTCGGCTTCATGCTCGGCATCTTCGGCACCTTCTGGGTGTTCGGCACTGTCTCGATCCCGGAAATCCTGGCGGCCGCGCCCGGCATGGCGGGCTCGACGATCGGCTTCATGGGCGCGCGCTTCGACACGATGACGCTCCTGTGTCTGCTGTTGTTCGTCGGCGCGTGCGGCAAGTCGGCGCAGCTGGGCCTCCACACCTGGTTGCCGGACGCGATGGAAGGTCCGACCCCGGTCTCCGCGCTGATCCACGCCGCGACGATGGTGACGGCGGGCGTGTTCATGGTCTGCCGCATGTCGCCGATGTTCGAAACGAGCCATACGGCAATGACGGTGGTGACTTTGGTCGGCGCGGCGACCGCGCTGTTCGCGGCGACCGTCGGCACCACACAGACCGACATCAAGCGCGTGATCGCCTATTCGACCTGTTCGCAGCTCGGTTACATGTTCTTCGCGGCTGGCGTCGGCGCTTACGGCGCGGCGATGTTCCACCTCTTCACCCACGCCTTCTTCAAGGCGCTACTGTTTCTGGGCGCGGGCTCGGTCATCCACGCGATGCATCACGAGCAGGATATGCGCTTTTACGGGGGCTTACGGAAATCCATCCCGATCACCTTCGTTGTGATGACGATCGGCACGCTCGCGATCACCGGCGTCGGCGTGGCGGACCTGTTCGGCTTCGCGGGCTTCTATTCGAAGGACGCGATCATCGAGGCGGCGTTCGCCAGCGGATCGGATGCAGGCCGCGTGGCCTTCGCGGTCGGCGTGTTCGCCGCGCTCCTCACCAGCTTCTATTCGTGGCGGCTGGTTTTCCTGACCTTCTTCGGCACGCCGCGCTGGGCCGCGTCCGAGCATATCCAGCACGCCGTCCACGGCCACCACGAAGCGCCTTCGGAAGAACATGGCGAAAGCAGCCATCACGACGTGCATGCACCCACCGGCACGGCGGGCTATCACCCGCACGAGAGCCCCTGGTCGATGCTGGTGCCGCTGATCCTGCTGTCGGTCGGCGCGGTGTTCGCGGGCTTTGTCTTCCACACGAATTTCCTCGACGCCGAGCATGGCGGCGATTTCTGGAAGGGCAGCCTGTTCTTCGACGCGCATCTGATGCACGAAATGCATCTGGTGCCGGCCTGGGTGAAGCTATCGGCAACGGTGGCGATGCTGATCGGTCTGTTGGTCGCCTGGTTCGCTTATCTGAAGGACACCAGCATTCCGGCACGCTTCACCGCGACGTTCCCTGGGCTCTACGCCTTCCTGCTCAACAAATGGTATTTCGACGAATTGTATAACATCCTGTTCGTCCGCCCGGCCTTCGCGATCGGCCGCTTCTTCTGGAAGCGCGGCGACGAGGGCACGATCGACCGCTTCGGCCCGAACGGCATCGCCGCGCTGGTGGTTGGCGGCAGCCGGATCACCGGCCGGCTCCAGTCCGGCTATGTCTATACCTATGCGTTCGTGATGCTGATCGGCCTCGCGGGTGCGGCCACCTGGGCGATCGCGGGGTGAGGGGGATGCCATTATTTCGCGTCATGCCAGCGAAGGCTGGCATCTCGGGCGGTCGCTGTGAGACCCCAGCCTTCGCTAGGGTGACGAGCGCTGTCTCGGAGAGGCGGTTGTGAATCAGCTCGGCTTTCCGATCCTGTCGGTCATGCTCGCGGTGCCGATGGCGGCCGCGATCGCGTGCCTGTTCCTGAAGGACCAGAGCGCGCGCTGGCTGGCGCTCGCCGCAACGCTTGTCGATCTCGTGCTCGGCATCCTGCTCTGGGCAAGCTTCGATTCCGCGCAGGGCGCACCGCAATGGCAGTTCGTGGAGCATGTGCCGGTGTTCGGCCGCTTCGCCTGGGCGCTTGGCATCGACGGCATCGCGCTGATGCTGATCCAGCTCTCCGTCTTCCTGATGCCGATCTGCATCCTGGCGAGCTGGACGGCGATCGAGAAGCGCGTACCCGAATATATGGCCGCCTTCCTCGTCACCGAAGTGCTGATGATCGGCACCTTCGCGGCGCAGGATCTGTTCCTGTTCTACATCTTCTTCGAAGCCGGCCTGATCCCGATGTATCTGATCATCGGCATCTGGGGTGGTGCGAACCGCATCTACGCTTCGTATAAATTCTTTCTCTACACGCTGCTCGGATCGGTGCTGATGCTGATCGCGATGCTGTGGATGGCAAACTTCGCCCAGACCACGGACATCCCGACGCTGATGAACACCGATTTCCCGGTGCAGGCGCAGACCTGGCTGTGGCTCGCTTTCTTCGCCAGCTTCGCGGTGAAGGTGCCGATGTGGCCGGTCCATACCTGGCTGCCGGACGCGCACGTGCAGGCGCCCACCGCCGGTTCGGTGATCCTGGCCGGCGTGTTGCTGAAGTTAGGCGGCTACGGTTTCATCCGCTTCTCGCTGCCGATGTTCCCGGAAGCGTCCGGCACGCTGGTCTGGCTGATGCTCGGGCTCGCGGGGATCGCGGTGGTCTACACCTCGCTGGTCGCGCTGGTGCAGTCGGACATGAAGAAGCTGATTGCCTATTCCTCGGTCGCGCACATGGCGATCGTGATCATCGGCCTGTTCTCGTTCAACCGGCAGGGCCTTGAAGGCTCGATGATCGTGATGCTGTCGCACGGCTTGGTCTCCGGCGCACTCTTCCTGTGCGTCGGCGTGATCTATGACCGGCTGCACACGCGGGAGATCGCGCGCTATGGCGGCCTCTCGAACAACATGCCGCGTTACGCGCTGCTGTTCATGCTCTTCACCATGGCCTCGGTCGGCCTGCCAGGCACCAGCGGCTTTGTCGGCGAGTTCCTGTCGCTGATGGGCGCGTGGCAGGTCAGCACGTTCGCGACCGCGATCTGCACCACCGGCATCATCCTGGGCGCCGCCTATATGCTCTACCTCTATTGGCGGGTGGCGTTCGGCACCTCGAAGAATGAGGACGCGGCCGCGATGCCGGACTTGAATGGCCGCGAGCTGCTGAGCCTTGGAGCCATCGCCGCGGTGGTGCTGTGGATGGGCGTGTACCCGGAAAGCTTCATCGCCCCGATGCGCAACGATATCGGCGCGCTGGTCGCCCGCGTGGACCGGGCCAAGCCGAGCTTCGATCCGCCGTTCATGGCGGGCAAGGCGCCGGCTCCGGCAGCGCGCGCGGAAGGGGGGCATCACTGATGCAAGCCTCCATCGTCATCCCGGCGAAGGCCGGGATCCAGCTTTTTCTTTCTGCGGCTGCGCATGTCAGCTGGACCCCGGCATTCGCCGGGGTGACGGGTTGAGATCATGGACTACGCACAGAATCTTCTCGTCACGCTGCCTGAACTGATCCTGGGCGTGGGCGCGATCACGCTGATGATGGCGGCCGCCTATGCGGGCGATAAGGCGACGCGCGCGATCGGCTGGGTCGCTGTGGCGCTGCTCATCGCGGCGCTCGTGGCCTCGTTCAATCCCGGTGGACCCGCATTCGACGGGCTTTACCGCGCCGACGCTTTCTCCGCTTTCGCCAAGGTGCTGATCTTTGGCGGCGCGGCCGTGGCGATCATCCTCGCGCCCGATTATTTCGAGGCGAACCGGGGAAGCCTGCGCGCCGAATATCCGGTGCTGATCCTGCTTTCGGCCGCCGGCATGGGCATGATGGTCTCCGCCACCGATCTGCTGACGCTCTATGTCGGGCTCGAGCTGCAGAACCTCGCGGCTTACGTGCTGGCGAGCTTCATGCGCCGGGATTCGCGCTCGGCCGAAGCCGGTCTCAAATATTTCGTGCTGAGCTCGCTCGCCAGCGGCGTGCTGCTCTACGGCATCGCGCTGACCTATGGCTTCACCGGCACGACTCAGTTCGATGCGATCGCGACGGCGATGGGCGCGGGTTCGCTTTCGACCGGCCTCTTGTTCGGCATCGTCTTCATGCTCGCCGGGTTAGCGTTCAAGATTTCCGCCGTGCCGTTCCATATGTGGACGCCTGACGTGTACGAAGGCGCACCGACCCCGGTCACGGCTTTCTTCGCCTCCGCGCCCAAGGTGGCGGCGATGGCGCTGCTGGTGCGCGTGACGGTGGAGGCGATGGGCCCGGCATTCGAGGCGTGGCGGCAGATCGTGATCTTCTCGGCGCTCGCCTCGATCGTGTTGGGCGGCGTCGCGGCGATCGGCCAGGCGAACATCAAGCGCATGCTCGCTTATTCTTCGATCAACAATGTCGGCTTCGCGCTGATCGGCCTTGCCGCCGTGCGGCCGGGCCATGCCGAAGGCGTCTCCTCGGTGATGACCTATATGGCGATCTACATTGTCATGACCTTGGGCTCGTTCCTCGTCGTGCTGCAGATGCGCGATGCCGAGGGCAATAATGTCGAGACAATCGCCAGCCTGTCCGGCATGTCGCGGACCCGGCCGGGGCTGGCGGCGGCCTTTGCGATCTTCATGTTCTCGCTCGCTGGCATCCCGCCGCTGCTGGGCTTCTGGTCCAAGTTCGTGGTGTTCGACGCGGCGGTGAAGGCCGGGCTGTGGCCGCTCGCCGCGATCGGCATCGCCGGATCGGTGATCGCCGCCTATTATTACCTGCGCATCGTCAAGGTCATGTATTTCGACGATCCGGCCCCGGCCTTCCGCCCTGTCGCGAACCGTATCGAAGGCGGCCTGATCGCACTCTCCGCGATCGCGGTGTCGCCGCTCGGCTATTTCCTGATTCCGATGCTGGGCAAATACACCACCAACGCCGCGCAGGCGCTGTTCTAGGCTTCTTCGTCATTGCGAGCGAAGCGAAGCAATCCAAAAAGCGCCGCCGTCCAACTGGATTGCTTCGTCGATTTACTCCTCGCAATGACGGGCGAGAGGTAACCAAGGTGATGTCATGATTGACATCCGCACGGTCGCGACGACCGCGTCCACCAATGCCGATATGCTGGCGCTCGCCGCCAGCGGAGCAGCCGAGGGACTGTGGCTGCACGCGGTGGAGCAGACGGCCGGGCGGGGCCGCCTCGGCCGCGCCTGGGTGTCGCCGCCGGGCAACCTCTATGCATCGACGATCGTGTGCCTGCGCCCGGGCGATCCTTCACCGGCGACGCTCGCGATGGTTGCGTCGGTCGCGCTTGACGAAGCGCTCACGGCCTATGGCGCGGATGCCTGGATCAAATGGCCGAACGACCTGTTCATCGGCGATGCGAAGCTGACCGGCATTCTGCTTGAGCGCACTGGCGATGCGGTGGTGGCCGGCATCGGCGTCAATCTGGCGCATCATCCGGAAGGGCTGGACCGCGCCACCACCAGCCTCGCCGCCGAAGGGCTGGCCGCGCCCGATCCCGAACTCTTCCTGCGCGATCTGGCCGAAGCCTTCGCGCGCTGGCTGGCCGTGTGGCGGAACGGGCTGGAGCCGGTGCGCCGCCGCTGGCTGGAGCGCGCGCACCCGGTCGGCACGGCGCTGTCGGTGCGGCTGCCGGATCAGGCGCCGATTGACGGATTGTTCGATGGCCTCGCCGCCGATGGCGCGCTCCGCTTGCGCCGGGCCTCGGGTGAGGTGCAAGTGATCCACGCAGGCGACGTGTTTCGGATTTAGCCGTCATTCCGGCGAAAGCCGGAATCCAGCTGCCTTCGGGCGGGGCGGCCGATGAAAAGAAGAAGCTGGATCCCGGCC
>JAFEEY010000131.1:0-1903 GCA_018240865.1 Pseudomonadota bacterium
AGTCAATCACTCGCCGGCCGAAACGCCGTCCGGTCCCAAGGGCCAGGTGCTGACGGTCATCGTCACCATCGCCGGCCAGCGCTTCTGCCTGCTCAACGGCGGCCCGATCTTCCCGCAGACCGAGGCGGTTTCGTTCATGATCGAGACCGAAGATCAGGCCGAAACGGATCGGCTTTGGGATGCGATCGTCGGCAATGGCGGGCAGGAAAGCGTGTGCGGCTGGTGCAAGGATAAATGGGGCGTGTCGTGGCAGGTGACGCCGAAGCGGCTGCTCGAGCTCACGACTGATCCCGATCAAGAAAAGGCGAGCCGGGCCATGGCGGCGATGATGAAGATGAAAAAGATCGACATCGCGGCAATCGAACGTGCGGCCGAGGGAGCGGGCGCATGACGAACCCGCACGGCACCTTCATCTGGTACGAGCTGATGACCGCCGATCCGGCCAAGGCGCGGCGCTTCTACGAAGGCGTGGTCGGCTGGCAGATCGACGCCGAAGGCATGCCCGGCATGGATTACCGGATCATCCATGCCGGCGACGGCCAGGCCGGCGGCATGCTGACGCTCAACGAAGATATGCGGCAGAACGGGGCGCGCCCGGTCTGGCTCGGCTATGTCGGCGTCGACGATGTCGACCGTTCCGTCACCGCCATCCAGGCGAAGGGCGGGCGCACGGTGATGCCGGCGCGCGACATCCCGGGGGTGGGCAGGCTGGCAATGGTCGCCGATCCGAAGGGTGCCGTCTTCTACGTGATGCGCGGTGCTTCGGATGAGGACAGCAAGGCCTTCGCGCGCGACAGAGTCGGTCATTGTGCATGGAACGAGCTCGCGACCACCGATCCGGCCGGGGCGCTCGCTTTCTACACGGAGCTGTTCAACTGGACCGATGGCGGCAGCATGCCGATGGGTGAGCTGGGCAAATATCAGTTCCTGAATCAATCTGACGGCATGATCGGCGCTATCTCCCCGGTTATGGGAGAGGCGGTCCACCCGATCTGGACCTATTATTTTCGGGTGGCGGACATCGACCATGCTGCCGCTCAGATAAAAACGCTGGGCGGCAAGCTGCTGCACGGCCCGCACGAAGTGCCGGGTGGTGATTTCATCATCATCGGCCAGGATCCGGAAGGCGCGACCTGCGCATTCGTGGGAGCAAGAAACCATGCGTAAGATCATCGGTGCCGCGTTCGTCTCGCTGGATGGCGTCATGCAGGCGCCGGGCGGCAAGACCGAGGATCCGACCGGCGGCTTCGATCAGGGTGGTTGGCAGTTCAAATTCCCCGATCCCGCCGCCGACGAGACGCTCGGTCCGTTGCTGGACGGTCAGTACGACCTGCTGCTCGGTCGGCGAACCTACGACATCTTCGCCGCCTATTGGCCCTATGTCGAAGGCGAGGAGGCCGGAGTTGGCGAGGCATTCACTCGCGCGGGGAAATATGTGCTGACGCACGGTGACCAGCCGCTCGAATGGGACAACAGTCATCGCCTTGGCGGCATCGATGACGTTGCGGCGCTCAAGGCCAGCGACGGGCCCGAACTCAGGATCTGGGGATCGAGCACGATCTATCCCGGCCTGTTGGCGGCGGGGCTGCTCGATCGGCTGGTGCTGATGATCTATCCGCTGACGCTCGGGACCGGCAAAAGACTGTTCGGCGACGGCACGCCGCCGGGCGCGCTCAAGATGGTCGACCACAAGGTCACGCCCGCCGGGACGGTGATCGCGACCTATGAGCCCGCCGGGCCGATCCCCGCCGAGGCGCCGTGGCAGCCCGAACCCGCCACCAGCGCGCGCGAACAGGAACGGCAGAAACGTATCGCGGAGGGAAGATGGTAATGGAGCTTTTTGGACACCCTTTTTCGTCCTACACCTGGAAAGTCCTGATCCCGCTTTACGAAAACGGGACAG
>JAFEEY010000131.1:2000-12371 GCA_018240865.1 Pseudomonadota bacterium
GACAAGGCCATCGAAGTCAGGATGCTCGACCGGATTTTCGACAATCATGTGATGACGAACATGCAGCGGGTCGTGAACGATGCGCTGCGCCCGGCCGAGCGCAAGGACGCGGAGGAAGTGCGCCAGGCCAAGGCGGCGCTGGAAACCGCCTATCGCTGGCTGAACGGCTGGATGGAGGGTCGCGAATGGGCGGCGGCAGACCAATTCAGCTTGGCCGACTGCGCGGCTGCGCCGTCGCTTTTCTACGCCGATTGGGTGCACCCGATCCCCGATGAGCTGACGAATCTGAAAGCCTATCGGGCGCGGCTGCTCGCGCGGCCGTCCGTCGCCCGCGCGGTGGACGAGGCGCGGCCCTACCGCCCGCTCTTCCCGTTGGGCGCCCCAGACCGGGATTGAAAAAAGGAGAGAGAGAAATGACCGATCAAGCCGACCAGGCGCCAGCCACCGGGCTCACGCCGCACCTGACCATCCGCGACAATCGCGCGGCGGAGGCGATCGATTTCTATGGCCGGGCATTCGGCGCGACCGAACAGCTGCGCGTGCCTGCCGAGGACAAAAAGCGGCTGATGCACGCCCATCTGACGCTCAACGGCGCCTCATTGATGCTGCACGACGATTTCCCCGAATATCGCGGCGGTTCGGCTGAACCGGCACCGGCAGGCGTGTTGCTTCACCTGCAGGTCGATGACGCCGACACATGGTTCGAGCGAGCGGTCCAGGCAGGCGCCGAGGTGGTCCTCCCGATCGGCGATCAATTCTGGGGCGATCGCTACGGCCAGGTCCGCGATCCATTCGGCCATCTCTGGTCGATCGGCTGCCCGATCAAGAAATAACAGGAGAGAAGGATGCCAGGGACCGGCTCAAGGCCCGTCGTCAGTGCCTATCAATGGGTGCCCGATTTCGCGCGCGGCCATGTGCGCGACATCCGGGTGCGCTGGGCGCTGGAGGAAGCAGGCGTGCCCTATGAGACACGTTTGCTGGATGTCATGGCGGAACGGCCCGCGGGCTATCTGCGCGAGCAGCCGTTCGGCCAGGTGCCCGCTTATCGCGATGGCGCGGTGGAGATGTTCGAATCGGGCGCGATCGTGATGCAAATCGCGGAAACATATCCCGGTCTGCTGCCTGCCGATCCCGCCGCGCGGGCGCGCGCCAAGTCATGGATCGTCGCGGCGCTGAACACGATCGAGCCGATCACCCAGCAGCTCGCCGAGATCGACTTTTTCCACAAGGACGAGGGCTGGACGACGGAGCGGCGGCCGCAGGTGCTGGAGCACGCGACCAAGCGGTTGAAGCAGCTCGCCGACTATCTTGGCGACCGCGACTGGCTGGAGGGCGAGTTCACCGCGGGTGACCTGATGATGGTCGCGGTGCTGCGGATTTTCGACGGCACGCCCGCGCTCGAAGCCCATCGCCGGCTCGCTGCCTATGTGAAGCGCGGCGAAGCGCGGCCGGCATTCCGGCGCGCGCTGGACGCGCAGTTTGCCGATTTCAAAGAGGAGGCCTGAGATGAGCTATATCGACGGATTCGTGATCGCGGCGCCGACCGCGGACAAGGCGAAATTCCTGGACCATGCCCGGCGCATGGACTCGATCTTTCTGGAAATGGGCGCTCGCCGCGTCGTTGAAGGCTGGGGCGACGACGTGCCGAAGGGGGAAGTGACCGACTTCTACCGCGCGGTGCAGGCCAAGGATGACGAGACGGTCGTGTTCTCGTGGATCGAATGGCCGGACAAGGCGACGCGCGATGCGGCGATGGAAAAGATGCGCAGCGACCAGCGCATGATGGCCGAGCCGATGCCGTTCGACGGCAAGCGCATGATCTTCGGGGGTTTCGAGCCGATCCTGGACGAAGCGGCGGCCGGGCGCGCGGCCGGCTATATGGATGGCTTTGTCGTGCCGGTGCCGGAGGGCAATCGCGAGACCTATCGCGCCATGTCGGCCAAGGCCGCGCCCTTGTTCAAGGAATATGGCGCGACCCGCCATGTCGAGGCCTGGGGCAGCGACGTGCCGGAAGGCCAGGTGACGGACTTCCGCCGCTCGGTACAGGCCGGCGATGGCGAGGAAGTCGTCTTCTCCTTCATCGAATGGCCCGACAAGGCGACTCGCGACGAGGGCTGGAAAAAAATGATGGCGGACGAGCGGATGAAGCCGGAGGACGATATGCCGTTCGACGCCAAACGCATGTTCTGGGGCGGCTTCGATTCGGTCGTCGATCTCGAGAAACAGGACGCCTGATCAGGCGAAGGCCGGGGCCTTACGCAGCCGCTGGTAGGCGCCGATGACCCGGCCGAGCTCCGCCTCATGGCCTCGGTCGCCGCCATTGTGATCGGGGTGGAGGCGGCGGACGAGTTCAGTGTAGCGCTTGCGCAGCGCATGACGGTCAGCGTCGGTGTTCAGCCCCAGCGTACTGAGGTCGCGCCGGTTCTCACCGGACAGCGGCTTGCCGTCCGCCCGTTCCTCGGGTGTGGCCCGGCGGAAGCGCGTGCTGATCGCGTCCAGCGGATCGGAGAATTCGGCCCAGCGCGGCGGCCGGTCGGCGCCGCTGTGCGCGAATGCGCGAGTCTCGCGCTCCCAGCCCGCCATCGGCCGCTGCGCCGCCTCGATCTCTTCGGTGTTCATGCCGGCGAAGAAATTATAGCCCGTGTTGAACTCGCGGACATGGTCAAGGCACAGCCAGCGCCACTCGGGCGGCCGATCGCTCTGCCTCTCGGCCGCCGGCGGCGCGCGGAATTCCCCGGGCGCGTCGCAGCCGGGGTGGGCGCAACGCTCGGCCGCGCCTTCGACACGGCCGTGGAAACGGGCATTGGGACGATCCTTTGGCGGGCGCATTCTCACTCGGGCAAAGCGGACTATATGGGGCGGATGACCGAACTTGCGAAGGGCCCTGTCGCGGCCGAAATCGAAAAGCGTCTGATCGAGGCACTCGCCCCGGCGCATCTTGCCGTGGTCGACGACAGCGAAAAGCATCGCGGCCATGCCGGGCACGACGCGCGCGGCGAAAGCCATTTCACCGTGACGGTGGTGAGCGCCGCGTTCGAGGGCCAGAACCGCGTTGCCCGGCAGCGCATGGTCAACGCCGCGCTTGCTGAACTGCTCCGCGATCGGGTGCACGCGCTGGCGATGGTCACGAAGGCGCCATCGGAGCTATAGCCGCCCCATGCCTGTCTGGCTCGGCCTTATCCTCTTCGTTGCCACCGTCGCGGCGATGGAAGGCGTTGCCTATGCCGCGCATCGCTGGGTGATGCACGGTCCTGGCTGGGTGCTGCACGCGAGCCACCACCGCGCGCGAACCGGCTGGTTCGAGGCCAACGACCTGTATTTCGTCCTTTTCGCGGCGCCGTCGATCCTGTTGCTGCTGGGCGGCATCCGGCTCGGCTGGGGCGATTGGGCGGCGTGGATCGGCGCCGGCATCGCCGGTTATGGCGCGATCTATGCGATCTTCCACGACGTGATCGTGCACAGGCGCTTGGCCCATCGCTACGTGCCGCGCTCCGACTATATGAAACGGATCGTGCAAGCGCACCGGCTGCATCACGTTGTCGAAACCAGGAAAGGCACGGTCAGCTTCGGCTTCCTCTTCGCGCCGCCGCCCGATGTGCTGAAGGCGGAGCTTGCCCGCCGCGACCGGGCCGGCGTCAGAGCGCCTGCCGGAATGCCCTGATCACCCAGCCGAGCTTCGACGCGCCGCTGATGACCACACGCTTGTCGAGCGCATCGGCGCCGCGCCGCGCGACTTCGCGCGCTATTTCTCCGTAAATCCCCGCTGCGGCGAGCACCGCCCAGCGCGACCGGAACGGCAGGCGCCGCGCACCAATCCGGGCGCTGGCTTCATATTCAGCGGCCATTTCGGCCAATCGCACAAGGTTTTCGCTCGTCCCGAGCGTAGTCGAGGGGCGCGGCTCGGACTCAGCATTTGCGCCCCTCGACTGCGCTCGGGACGAGCGAGCTCGGAGCCATTCTTTTGGCAGATAACATCGCCCAGCCGCTGCGTCCTCGCGCACATCCCGCGCGATATTGGCGAGCTGGAAGGCAAGGCCGAGATGATCGGCGCGCGCGAGCGTATCGGTATCGTCGGCCGCGACGCCCATCACCAGCGCCATCATCTCGCCGACCGCGCCCGCGACATGGTGGCAATAGCGTAGCAGGTCGGCTTCGGTTTCCGGCCGCCAGCCCTCGGCGTCGAGCGCGAAACCGGCGATATGATCGTCGATCATCGCGCGCGGGATCGGCACCTCGGCGCACAGCAGCCGCAGCCCGTCGAACGCCGCGACCCCAACCCATTCGCCGCCAAGCGCGCGGTCTGTCAGCTCGTGGATCAGCGCGATCCGTGCCGGCGCATCCTCGACCGCCTGCAGCGTGCCGCCATGATCCTGCCCGTCCGCCAGATCGTCGCACGCCCGGCACCATGCGTAGAGAAGCCAGGCCCGCTCGCGCGTGACGCGGTCGAACAAGCGACTGGCGAGCGCGAAGCTCTTCGAACCGCGCGCGATGCTTTCACGCGCCGTGGCTACGATCGCGTCCCGTGTTGGGAGGTCAGAGCTCATCCCGCGTCATGCGGAAGATGGTCTGGTGCGGCTGATAGGCAGCCATCTTGTCGAGCAGCCCGTCGAGTGTCTCGTCAACGATGATGATGCCGCGATGCTGCGGCCGCACGAAACCGACTTCCGCCATATGTGCGTTGAACGCGATCAGATGGTCGTAGAAACCACCCGCGTTCAGCAGTCCGACCGGCTTTTCGTGATAGCCCAGTTGCGCCCAGCTGACCGCTTCCCACAGCTCGTCCATCGTGCCGACGCCGCCGGGCAGGGTCAGGAAACCGTCGGACAGATCGGTGAACAGGGCCTTGCGCTGGTGCATGGTCTGGACGGTGTGAAGCTGGCTGAGCCCGCGATGCGCGACTTCGGCATTCACCAGCGCTTCGGGAATCACTCCGATCACTTCGCCGCCCGCTTCCAGCGCGGAATCGGCGATCGCGCCCATCAGGCCGAGCTTGCCGCCGCCATAGACGACGCCGATGTCACGCTCGGCCAGCGTGCGGCCGACCGTGCGGGCAAGTTCGATGTAGGAAGGATCAGCGGGCGTCGCCGATCCGCAATAGACTGCGAGTCTTTTCATGACACAGCCCCTATTCGCTCGTCCCGAGCGAAGTCGAGGGGCGCGGGTAGAAAGTTCGGAGATACGCCCCTCGACTATGCCCGGGACGATGGATGATCGGCCAAGTCCTCCAGCATCAAGCCCGCAGTCGCCTTGGCGCTGGCAACAACGCCCGGGATACCGGCGCCCGGATGCGTGCCGGCGCCTACGAAATACAGATTCGGAATCCGGTCATCGCGATTGTGGGTGCGGAACCAGGCGCTTTGCGTCAGCACAGGCTCCAGGCTGAACGCGCTGCCCAGATGCGCGGCGAGGTCTTGCGCGAAATCGGGCGGCGCATAGTGAAAGCGGGTCACGATCCGGTCCTTCAGGTCCGGGACGCCGATCCGCGCGGCGACGGTATCGAGAATGCGATCGGCCAGCTTCGGCCCCTCAGCACCCCAGTCGATCCTGCCCTTGCCCATATGCGGCACCGGCGCCAGCGCGTAGAAAGTCGAGTGCCCCTCGGGCGCCAAGCCCGGATCGGTCGCGCTCGGATGGTGCAGATAGAGTGAGAAATCCTCTCCCAGCACGCCGTCCCGGTAAATCTCGTCCAGCAGCCCTTTGTAGCGCGGGCCGAACAGGATCATGTGATGCGGGATGTGCGGGAAGCTGCCACGGACCCCGAAATGGACGACGAACAGCGAGGGGGAGAAACGCTTCTTCTCCAGCGCCTTGCCGCGCTTCTGGTCCTTCAGCAGGTCGCGATAGCTGTGCACCACATCGGCATTGGATGCGATGGCGTCGGCTTTGGCCCGCCAGCCGCTTTGCGTCCGCACGGACGTCACGCGGCCATGCCCGGCTTCGATCTCCGAGACCGGATCGCCGAGCCGGATCGTGCCGCCGATCCGCTCGAATTGGCGCACCATCGCTGCCACCAGCGCATTGGTGCCGCCTTTGGCGAACCACACGCCGCCGTCGCGCTCCAGCTTGTGGATCAGGGCATAGATGCTGCTTGTCGTCATCGGGTTGCCGCCGACCAGCAGCGTGTGGAAGCTCAGCGCCTGGCGGAGCTTCTCATTGTGGACAAAGCGCGCAACGACCGAATAGACCGATCGCCATGCCTGGTAGCGCGCCAGCGCGGGCGCCGCCTTCAGCATCGAGGCGAAATTGAGGAAGGGCACGGCCCCGAGCTTCACGTAACCCTGCTCGTACACGCCCGCCGAATAGTCGAGGAAGCGGCGATAGCCGTCGACGTCGCGGGGATCGAACCTCGCGATCTCAGCCATCAGCACGGCGTCGTCATTGGTGTAGTCAAAGGCCGTCCCGTCCGGCCAGGTCAGGCGATAGAAAGGGGAGACCGGCACCAGCTCGACATCGTCGGCCAAATCATGCCCGGTCAGTGCCCAAAGTTCCTTGAGACAATCGGGATCGGTGATGACGGTCGGCCCGGCATCGAACGTGAAGCCGTCCCGCACCCAGTGATAGGCGCGACCACCGGGCTTGTCGCGCGCCTCCACGATCGTCGTCGCGACGCCTGCCGCTTGCAGCCGGATCGCCAGCGCCAGTCCGCCAAAGCCTGCGCCGATCACGATCGCGCGCTTCATTTCAGCACCGCGGCGAGGGCGCGGCCGATCGGGACGGGCGGCTTGCCCGCGAGGATGCGGGCCTTGTCGGCGAGGGTGGAACGCCCGGCATAAAAGCGCGCGATCAACGGCTCGGGCAGGCCATAAAAGCGCTGCAGGATGTGGTAGCGCGCATCGGGCGCGGCGGCGAGGAACAGCATCCGGTTCAGCATGCGGTAGAAGCCGCGTGCACGCCATGCCCTGATCGACATGGCCCGAACGGCGGCGTCGATCGAGCTTGGGTCGAGTGACGGCAGGTCCGCGATCAGCTCGGCCGTGCGCACCGCGTCGGGAAAGCTGTAGCCGGTCGTCGGGTGGAACAATGCCGCGCGCAGCCCGATCTGTGGAATGCCCAATGGCGCCTCGGCCCAGAAAGCGTCGATATCGCCGCCGAGCGCAACCGGCAGCACGCCCTGCTCCTCACGCACGGTTTGCGCGATCCGCCAGCCCCGCGCCTTCGCATAAGCGTCGAGCCGCGCGCCGAGCGTGCGTGCATCGAGGTCGGGGCCGTCGCTATAATAAGTGTCCTCGATCAGCAGGCGACGCTGGTCGAAAGGCAGGAGATAGAGGAAGCGGTAGCCGTCGATCTGATCCACTGTCGCGTCCATGATCACCGGTTCGGCCAGGCCGTGATCACTCTCGAGCACGACCTCGCGACCGATGAATTTCTGCCAGCGCAGGTCGAGCTGCGTGCTCGCCCGCACGCCGCGGCCGTCGACAACGGCGCCCGCGGTCAGCGTCGATCCGCCGGCCATTATCGCCACGGCCGGCGCGATGTCCGCTATTTCACCCCGGATGTGCGCGGCAACCGGCCGGACCGCGGCATCCAGCCGCTCCGATGTCGCACTGGCATAGCCCATTGGGAGGCGCCGGCCGCGCTTGGGGAAAGCGACGCTATAGCCTGGCCAGCGCGCCTGGTAGAGGTCAGCTGTCCAGTCGCGCTGTTCAGGCGAAATGTCCGCGTCGAAACTCGACCAGATATGATTGCCGCCCAGCCGCTCGCCCGGTTCGACGATGCCGATCCTCAGGCCCGGCCGCTTCTGCGAAAGCCGCAGCGCGGTCAGGCAGGATGCAAGCCCGCCGCCTGCGAACAGAATATCGAAATCGGCCACGCCCTTCCCTAGGCGGCGCGCTTGCCGATATGAAGGGCGTATGACCGGTGCGCTGTTTGCCATGCTCGCGATGACGGCGATCGTCGCGATGCGCTACCTCGCAGTCAGCGGCGCCTTCGCGGCGGCGACGCGCGCACTGCGCCCGGGCTTGTATGCCGGGCTCGACCCGCAAATCCGGCGGGAAATTGGCTGGTCGCTCGCCTCAGCCGCGATCTACGGCTTGCCCGCCGGTCTCGTCGCCTGGGGCTGGCAGGAGCGTGGCTGGACCCGGACCTACACCGATGCGGAGGCCTTCCCGCTCTGGTGGCTGCCGGTATCGGTCTTCCTCTACCTGCTGGCGCACGACGCCTGGTTCTACTGGACGCATCGCTGGATGCACCGGCCGCGTCCGTTCCGTGCCGCCCATGCCGTCCATCACGCCAGCCGCCCGCCGACAGCCTGGGCGGCGATGAGCTTCCATCCGCTCGAGGCCGTCTTAGGCGCTGTGGTAATTCCGGCACTGGTGTTCGTGATTCCGATCCATGTCGCGGCGCTGGGCGTTGTGCTGGCGGTGATGACCTTTATGGGCGTGACCAATCATATGGGCTGGGAGGTTTTTCCGCAGGCGATCGTTCAGGGCCCGGCGGGGAATTGGCTGATCACGGCCAGCCATCATCAGCGCCATCACGAACATTACAGGTGCAATTATGGGCTTTATTTCCGTTTCTGGGATCGGCTGTGCGGGACGGACAAAGGCCTTGGCAGCCTTGACCGGCCTGATCCTGGTGTCGGCCGCGCCGCCGGGGGAGGTTGATCTCGGCATTTCCGGCCAGCGGTCCGCCAAAGGTCTCATCCGTATCTGTCTGACCCGAGATCCGGCCCATTTCCCGGGCTGCACAGATGATCCCGCCGCCCAGAAGCGCAGCGTGCCGGCGAGGCAAAGCGCGCTTCGCTTCGAAGGCGTGCCGAGCGGCGCCTATGCCGTGTCGCTGTTCCATGACGAGAATGCGAACGGCCGCCTGGACACAATGCTCGGCATCCCGCGCGAAGGGTTTGGCTTTTCGCGCAACCCGCCGATCCGTTTCGGCCCGCCGCGCTTTGCCGCCGCCCGCTTCGCCGTGACAAGTGGTGCCGCCCAGCAACAGGTGCGGCTCAAATACCTGCTGTAAGGCAACCGAATGCCGCGGCGCACGTTGCGCACCCGTATCGGAACAGGGAAGGTGCTCAGGTGAAATCGCTTTTAATCATTGCCTTGCTGGGCGCCGCCGCGCCCGCGCTCGCGCAGACCGCCACGAACGACCCGCTTGCGAAGCGCACGGTGACGGTCGCGGTGGGCGCGGCCTATATCCCGTCCTATGTCGGCTCGGACGATTATACCCTCGCCCCGGCGGTCGGCGCGCGGGGCAATGTCGGCGGCTTCAATTTCCAGTTCCGCGCGACTCAGCTGAGTGTCGATCTGGTCCGCCAGTCCGATCCGCACGCGATCGATTTCCAGCTCGGTCCGGTGGCGGGCGTCAACCTGAACCGCACCCGCTCGATCAAGGACGCGCAGGTCAGGGCGCTTGGCAAGCTCGACACCGCCGTCGAGCTCGGCGGCTATGTCGGCATCGGCAAGACGGGCGTGATCACCAGCGATTACGACACGCTCTCCGCCAGCGTCACCTATGTGCATGACGTTGCGAGCGCACACGGCAGTTACCGCATCACGCCGTCGCTCAGCTACGGCACGCCGCTCAGCCGCACGGCCTATGTGCTTGTGTCCGGCTATGCCGACTATGTCGGCAAGGATTATGGCGACTATTATTATTCGGTCAGCCCGGCCGGCAGCGTCGCGAGCGGGCTGGCTCCCTATAGCGCGCGCAAATCCGGCATGCTCGGCTGGGGCGCGGTCGGCCTCGTCAATGTCTCGCTGACGGGTGACCTGACCGGCGGCCTGTCACTGGTCGCGGGCGGCGGCTATTATCGTGTCCATGGCCGCTACGCCGCCTCGCCGATCGTCAGTGTCGCCGGCGACCGCGATCAATGGTATGGCGGCGCGGGGCTCGCCTATACCTTCTAGGCATGTGCAACGATTACCGGCTGCAGACCGAATTGGTCGGCGTTGAAAAGGCGCTGGAGATCGCCGGACTGACGGTCGGCTGGCCGGAAGGGCGCCCGAATCTGGAACCGCGCGCCGACATCCGCATCACCGATCGCGCGCCGATCGTGCGGATCGGCGCGAGCGGGCCGGAGCTGGTCCAGCGCCGCTGGAGCTGGCCCGGCCCGGGCGGCAAGCCAGTCTATAACTTCCGCTCGGACGGGCGGGAGTTCGCGACGGGCCGCTGCCTGATCCTGGCGGACGGTTTTTACGAATTCACCGCAGCCAGCGATCCGAAATCGAAGCGCAAGCAAAAATGGCTATTCACGCTGAACGGCAGCCCCGTCTTTGCCATCGCGGGCCTGTGGCGCGCCGACGCGGCGGTGGGCGAGGCGTTCACGATGCTGACCTGCCCGCCGGGCGAGGATATCGCCCCCTATCACAGCCGCCAGGTCATCCTCCTTGCACCGGCAAATTGGCCGCGCTGGCTCAACCCAGCTGTCCC
>JAFEEY010000132.1 GCA_018240865.1 Pseudomonadota bacterium
AGATATTCGAGGTTCACCTGGTGGCAGATGCCGGTGCCCGGCGGCACCACCCGGAAATTGTTGAGCGCCTTGGAGCCCCATTTCAGGAACTCGTAGCGTTCCATGTTGCGGCTGTATTCGAGATCGACATTGTCCTCGAATGCCTTGGGCGTGCCGAATTCGTCGACCATCACCGAATGGTCGATGACCAGATCGACCGGGACCAGCGGATTGATCTTCTGCGCGTCGCCGCCCAGCTTGTTCATCGCATCGCGCATCGCCGCCAGATCGACCACGCAGGGGACGCCGGTGAAATCCTGCATCAGCACGCGCGCGGGGCGATACTGGATCTCGCGGTTGGAGCGCTGCTCTTTCTGCCAGTCGGCCAGCGCCTGAATGTCCTCGACCGTGACGGTCACGCCGTCCTCGAACCGGATCAGATTTTCCAGCAGCACTTTCATCGAGAAAGGCAGGCGGGAGACGTCGCCGACCTTCGCCGCCGCCTTGTCGAGCGAATAATAGGCATAGGTCTTGCCGCCGACCTGAAGGTTGGAGCGAGTGGCGAGCGTGTCCTGTCCGACGGCGGTCATAATTCCCCCATAGCTGGTCGTTGTCGATGGGCTCCGCGAGGCGACGCAGCGGAGTCTTTGAGCGGCCTCTAGCAAGCGCGGCCGGTCACGGAAAGGCCATGCACCCACAATCGAAGTCGTGCGTTGTGTGGGCCCGGATGGAGGATTGACGGATATGGCCAAGGCACTTTCGCGGTTCACGATCGAACGCGACGGCGATGACTATCTGCTCTCGATCGAGGATGAGGACGGCGACACGGTCGAGCTGTCGGCGAGCTTCGACCAGCTCGAACTGCTGAGCGAATCGCTGGAGGAGCATCTGGCGTTCGATGTGGACGATGACGATGACCAGCTGGGCGATGACGAGGATGAGGATGAGGAATAGCTCGTCCGCAAAAATCCGGCTTGCCTGAGCTTGTCGAAGGCTTTCCTTCTTCTTGAATCGCCGAGTTCGAAGAAAGGGAGGGCTTCGACAAGCTCAGCCAAGCCGGTGGGGCTGCCGTGCCTAATTTCCCAAAACCGAAGCGACCGCTTTTTGCCATCCTCTCAGCCGCGTCTCACGATCCGCCCTTTCCATGCGCGGCCCGAATATCCGCGTCTCGCCGCGCAGCGCCGCGGCGTCCTCCAGCGAACGGAACAGGCCCGCGCCGACCCCCGCCAGCATCGCCGCGCCCATCGCGGTCGTCTCGACGAATGCGGGCCGCTCGACCTCGATACCCAGCATGTCCGCAAGATCCTGGGCGAGCCAGTCGTTCGCCGCCATGCCGCCGTCGATCCTGAGCCGCGTCCAGTCGCTGCCGTCGCCGGCAAAGGCGGTCTTGAGATCGTGCGTCTGGTGGGCCTGCGCTTCCAGCGCGGCGCGGATCACGTGCGCGCGCCCGGCGGCGAAGCTCAGGCCGCTGATCGCCGCCCGTGCCTCGGGCCGCCACCAGGGCGCGCCAAGGCCCGACAGCGCCGGCACCAGATAGACGCCGCCATTGTCCGGCACCGAATTGGCGATGCCCGCGCTTTCGGCGGCGTTGGCAAGCATGCCGAGATCGTCGCGCAGCCATTTGATCAGGCTGCCAGCCACGAACACGCTGCCTTCCAGCGCGTAGTGGCGCTGGCCGTCCAGCTGATAGGCGATCGTCGCCAGCAGCCGGTGGCGCGAAATGGGAAGGGTGGTGCCGGTCGCGGTCAGCACGAAGGCGCCGGTGCCGTAGGTCGCCTTGGTGTCGCCGGGCGAAAGGCAGGACTGGCCGATGGTCGCCGCTTGCTGGTCGCCGGCAAGGCCGCAGATCGGGATCGGTGCCCCGAACAATGTCGTCTCGCCGAAGCGCCCGGCGCAATCGACGATCTCCGGCAGGATCGCGCGCGGCACGCCGAACAAAGCGAGCAGGCCGTCGTCCCAGCCGCCGCTGCCAATCGCCATCAGCGCGGTGCGCGAGGCATTGCTGGCGTCGGTGACGTGCAGCCCGCCGGTCAGCTTCCACACCAGCCAGGATTCGATCGTGCCGGCCGCGAGCCGCTCGCCGGCGTCGCGCAGCTGCGGCCATTCGCGCAAGGCCCAACCGATCTTGGAGCCGGAGAAATAGGGATCGAGCAGCAACCCGGTCTTGGCCTGCACCGCCGGCTCATGGCCTTCCGCTATCAGCGCGGCGCAATCGCCGGCGGTGCGACGGTCCTGCCAGACGATCGCGGGCGCCAGCGGTTCGCCGCTTGCCTTGTCCCAGAACACGATCGTCTCGCGCTGATTGGTGATGCCGATCGCGGCGACCTTCGCCGCACCGCCCGCTTTCTCGACCATCTCGCGCGTGCAGGCGAGCGTGTGTTCCCAGATTTCGGCCGCATCATGCTCGACAAGACCGGGCGCCGGATAATGCTGCGTCAGCTCGCGCTGTGCGCTGCCGAGGCAGCGGCCGTCCAGCGCGAACAGCATCGCCCGCGTCGAGGTCGTGCCTTCGTCGATGACGACAATGGTGTCGGCCATAATTCCCTCTCCCCAGCCGGGCAGAGGGACGGCTGCGGAGCAGCCAGGGAGAGGGGCTGTGCCTTCAATAGACTGCCCCTCTCCCGGCCTCACTCCGCTCGGCCGCCCTCTCCCCGGCGGGGAGAGGGTTATCCCTAGCGACCCGGCGTTTTTCATCGCATAACGGAGCCATGCGGGCGGAACAATCGGAGCGGATCGAACGGCTGCCGGAGACCGGCTCGCCCGCCCGTGGCCGGCGCCTGGCCGAAAACGGTATCGAGCATCAGCGCGTGCGGCTGCTCGCGGGCCTGACTCTGATGGCCGGGATCGGCCTGCTGATCGGCCTGCCGTTCGCGCTGAAGGCGGGCGCCGAATTCTTCCTCCCCGTCACCGCGGCGCTGGTCGTCGCGATAGCGCTGGTGCCCCTGCTCGAATGGCTGGAGCGAAGGCGCGTCCCCTCAGGCATCGCGGCGCTCAGCTGCCTGCTCGTTTTCCTGCTGCTCGCCAATGCCGCGCTCGCCTCGATCGTGGTGCCGGCGACCGAATGGTTTCAGGCGCTGCCGGAGCGGATTCCGCAGATCCAGGCCAATCTGGCGCCAGTGATCGACTTTTATTCGAGTCTCCAGAAATTCGTCGACGATACGGTTCGGATGCTGGCGAGCGGGCCCGTCGCGGCGGCCCAGGCACAGGCGGTCGAGGCGCCGAGCTCGATCATGGACTATGTCTCATCCGCCCCGCATGCGGCGATCCAGCTCTTCTTCGGCATCCTCGTCGTCTATTTTTTCCTGTCCGGCTGGACGCGGCTCCGGGAGCGGACGATCACCAGCCGCGGCAGCTTCGGCGGCGCGCTGGCGACCGCGCGGGTGATCCAGAACGTCGTCGATTCGACTTCGGCCTATCTGGGCACGATCACGCTGATCAACGTGACCCTGGGCCTCTTGGTCGCGATCGGGCTGTGGCTGATCGGCATGCCCTCGCCCCTGATGTGGGGCGGCATCGTCGCGTTGCTGAATTATGTGCCCTATATCGGCCCGATCCTCGCCGCGATCCTGCTGGCGCTGGGCGGACTCATGACTTTTTCGGACGTCTGGCTGGCGCTGACTCCGGCGGCGATTCAGGTCGCGCTCCATCTGGTCGAGGCCAATGCGGTCACGCCCGCTATCCTCGGCAAGCGGCTCACGATCAACCCGCTGCTGATCCTGCTTTCGCTAAGTTTCTGGTCCTGGGTATGGGGCACGCCGGGGGCGCTGCTTGCGGTGCCGCTGCTCATCATCATCCAGACGGTCGCCTCGGCCGCGGGCAAGCCGGACATTGCCGGCTTCCTGTTCGAAGAGGGAACATTGGTCGCCCCCGGCAATGATCGCGACGAGGACGATGATTAGCGTTGACAGGTGGGGGCCGCTCCCCTAACCGGCCCCTCCTCAACCGAAGCGCGGGTGTAGCTCAGTCGGTTAGAGCGCCGGCCTGTCACGCCGGAGGTCGCGGGTTCGAGCCCCGTCACTCGCGCCATTTTCTGGCTTCGTGGAAGATTGACGGCCTCTGGGCCGGCTTGCCTGAGCTTGTCGAAGGCTTCCCTTCTCTCTTCAAGCACCGTGTTCGAAGAAAGGGAAGGCTTCGACAAGCTCAGCCAAGCCGGCAATGGAGAGAGCGTTTTGGTTCCAAAAGCCAGCCTTTCCCGGCCTCAAGCATCGCTGCTTTGGCCTCTCCCAACTCCATCGCTAGCTAAACCTCGGTCCCATGGGACTCGCGGCTTTTGAACTCAGCTTGCCCCGCGTCACCAAAGGCTAAAGCGAAGGAGAAGTCCTATGCGTTCTGCCTTGCTCTCCGCCCTTCTCACCCCGGCCATGGGCTGTTGTCGCTGATCCGCAATCGAACCGACACACAGCCAGTCTAAAGGGCCGCATCGGCCCCGCCGGAGTATCGAGTATCATGTCAGTCAACGTCCCGGACGCTTCGCGTCCGCTGAACAGCTATCCCGTGTCTCTGCAACGCGCCGCCGCCGCCCTTTGGGGCGACAATTTCTGGGGCCGCGAGAAAATCAATCCCGAACCAGCGCCGGTGCGGGTCAGGGCCGGAAACGGCCGGTCACGATCCAGCGCATGATCGGCATGGCCGGGAAGATCCAGACCAGCCCGGCCACGACGTAGACCAGCATCTGCAGCGGGAACCACAGACGTGTAATCTGGCTGGCGAAACTGGCGACGAACACCGCCCAGACGGCGATCAGCGCCAATACGCCGAACATGCCGATCACGCTGCGCGTCGCGGGTTCGAAAGCTTTGCGAGCCATGCCGCCGCGATAGCGGGTGCTGCCCCATCTGGAAAGTGAGCGAGGACGTTGCCGGCGTCCTCGCTCCGGGACTATATCAGGCCAGTGCCGCTTTCGCCGCCCGGCGCCGCATCGCGACGCCGGCAAGTCCGAACCCGCTGATCATCAGGGCCCAGCTTGCCGGTTCGGGCACGCCGCCCCGCGCATCCCAGTTCAGATTGTCGATGGCGAACGGGTGAAAGTTCGAACCGGTCCCAGAATAGACGATTCGATCGAACGTTCCAGCGATTGCCAGTGCCGACCAGCTGTTGATGGCGCCGAGAACGACCGAGTTGGAAGCAACGAGCGTAGCGCCCAGATAGCCTTCCAGCGTGATCGTGCCGTCCGAAGAGCCATTGGTGCGGGAAGCATCCAGTGAAAAACCGGAAATCGTGCCGGCAAAGGTCAGGGTCTGCGCGTTGCTGTCTCCGTTGAAGCCGGAAAAGACGGGGCCGTTGGTTCCATCGACACCCCAATTGCCGGGGTTGCCGTTGGCGTTGCCGCCCCAGGTCGATCCGTCGTCAGTGCCGACGAACGTCACGCCCAGCGCGGCATATCTCGCGGCCGGAATCGCGCCATTGTCATTATCCGGCGCGAATTCGTCGAAAGTGATCGTGGCCGCCTGAGCGGGCACGCCGGCGATCGCCGCCAGAATGCCCAGCGCGATTACAAGTGGCTTCATAAAACCCCCATATCCGCAAAGCCGCATCGTTGGCGGCAAACGCGCGAATCCCTATGACGCACTATACACTAAATGGCCGGTTAACCAATCCACTCCCGCTCGGTGAGAACGGCATGGAGCGGCACGTCCCAGGGATCGTCGGGCACGAAATCGACTTCCTGGACGTGCCAGGCAATGCCGATGCGCACCGCATCAGGATAGCGGGCAAAGGCGCGGTCGTAATAGCCGGCGCCCTGGCCGAGCCGGTGCAGCCGCCGGTCGAAACCGAGCAGGGGTGCGAGGAACAGGTCCGGCGCGACTTCGGGCGCGGTGGCGATATTCGGCTGCTCCAGCCCCCATTGGCCAGGGACCAGCGGATCGCCCGGCGTCCATTTGAGAAAGCGCATCGGCACGCTGCGTCGTTCGACATAGGGAAGGGCGATCGTCTTGCCGGCATCGACCGCGAAAGCGAGCAGCGCGTCCGGGTCGGCCTCGCTCCCTTGTGCCCGATAGCCGGCGATGCAGCTCGCGCCCTCGATCAGCTCCCTGAGCGGCGCGGGCGGTACGCGGAACGCGAAGAGTTGCGCGGCCGAATCGAGGCCCGCGACCATCGCGTCGCGGCGCGCGCGCAACGCGGTCCGCAGCCGCGCTTTTTCGTCGCTCATATCCATTCAGCGCGGCTTAAGACGAAGCAACCGCGTTGCCTAGCGGGACTCGACTGCGCGGGGCTTGCAAGCGCTCAGGCGGCAGACTAGGTGCGAGTCAAAATTAAGCACAAAGGATACTCCATGAGCGAGACTGCCGATCGGGTGAAGAAGATCGTCGTCGAACATCTCGGCGTCGAAGCGGACAAGGTGACCGAGGACGCCAGCTTCATCGACGATCTGGGGGCAGACAGCCTCGACATCGTCGAACTCGTGATGGCGTTCGAGGAGGAATTCGGGGTCGAGATCCCGGACGACGCCGCGGAGAAGATCACGACCGTGAAGGACGCGATCAGCTATATCGACAACAATAAGGGCTGAGCCCTCGGGCGGTGTTTTCCGCCGCCCGCTGTTGACCGAACGGCTCTCCGGCCCAATTGCGGGCAGGGGGGCCGTTTCGCATTGAAGGACTGGGAGTTAAGCGCATGCGCCGTGTCGTCGTCACCGGAATCGGCCTCGTCACCCCGCTGGGCGGCGACGTCGAGACCACATGGAGCAACCTGATCGCCGGCAAGTCCGGAGCGGGCACCATCACCAAGTTCGATGCATCCGACCAGAAATGCACGATCGCGTGCGAGGTGAAGCCCAAGGACCACGCATACGGCTTTGATCCCGACAAGCGCGTGGATCACAAGATCCAGCGGCAGGTTGATCCCTTCATCGTCTATGGCCTCGACGCAGCCGGACAGGCGCTGGAGGACGCGGGCCTGACCGATATGGACGAAGCGACGAAGCTGCGCGCTGGCTGTTCAATCGGGTCGGGCATCGGCGGGCTGCCGGGGATCGAGAGCGAGAGCCTGGTGCTGGCCGAAAAGGGGCCGGGCCGGGTGTCGCCGCATTTCGTCCACGGGCGGCTGATCAACCTGATCTCGGGTCAGGTCAGCATCAAATACGGCCTGATGGGGCCCAATCACGCGGTCGTGACCGCGTGTTCGACAGGCGCGCATTCCATCGGCGACGCGGCGCGGATGATCCGCGACGACGACGCCGATATCATGCTGGCGGGCGGAGCGGAGGCGACCGTCTGCCCGATCGGCATCGCCGGCTTCGCGCAGGCGCGCGCGCTCAACTCCAGCTTCAACGACCGGCCGGAACAGGCCAGCCGTCCTTATGACAAGGACCGCGACGGCTTCGTCATGGGCGAGGGCGCGGGTGTCCTGGTGCTTGAGGAATATGAGCACGCCAAGGCCCGGGGCGCGAAAATTTACGCCGAAGTGGTCGGCTATGGTCTCTCGGGCGATGCCTATCACGTGACCGCGCCGCACCCCGAAGGGTCGGGCGCCTATCGTTCGATGGAGATGGCGTTGAAGAAGGCGGGCATGACCCCGGCCGACATTGACTACATCAACGCGCACGGCACCTCGACGATGGCCGACACGATCGAACTCGGCGCGGTCAAGCGCTTGTTCGGCAATGCGATCGGCAAGGTATCGATGAGTTCGACCAAATCCGCCATCGGCCACCTTCTGGGCGGCGCGGGGGCCGTCGAGGCGATCTTCTGCATCCTGGCGATTCGCGACCAGATCGTGCCGCCGACGCTGAACCTCGACAATCCGGACGAGGGCACCGAGGGTGTCGATCTGGTCCCGCACAAAGCGAAGAAGCGCGAGGTGAAGGCCGTGCTGAACAACAGCTTCGGCTTCGGTGGCACCAATGCGAGCCTGGTGCTGAAGGCGGTTTGATTTCGGGCGATTGAAACGAAAACACCGTTCGGCCTGAGCTTGTCGAAGGCCTCCCTTGTTCTTTTCTGAAATGGCATAAAGAAAGGGAGGGCTTCGACAGGCTCAGCCCGAACGGAGTGTGTTGAATGCGCCGCCTGATCCTTCTCCTCATCGCGATCGCCGCGCTCGTGTTCGGCGCCGCCTGGTATGCCTGGAACGGCGCCGGTCCTGCCCAAAAGCCGGTCGCGGTCACGGTCCCGGAGGGCGGCACGATACGCTCCGCCGCGGGCGCGCTTGAAAAGGCAGGCGCGATCGCGTCGGCGGACCGCTTCCTCATCCTGTCGCGCATTTTCGGCGGCGACGGCGTGATCCGCGCGGGCGAATATGAAGTGCCGAAAGGCGCTAGCGCACACTGGATTTTCGATCTGCTCCGGTCCGGCAAGACGCTGCAACGGCTGATCACCGTGCCGGAGGGCATGCCCTCGATCCTCGTCTATGAAAAGCTGATGGCGATTCCGGTGCTGACCGGCACCATTCCGGTGCCGATCGAAGGCGGTGTGCTCCCCGATTCCTATGCGTATCAAAAGGGGGAAAGCCGGGCCGCGGTCCTGAAACGGATGATGACGGCGATGGACAAGACGGTCGCCGCGCTTTGGGCGAAGCGCAAGCCCGGCCTCGTGGTGACCACGCCGCAGCAGGCGGTAACGCTGGCCGCGATCGTCGAGAAGGAAACGGGCGTGCCGTCCGAACGGCGGATGGTCGCCGGCGTCTATTCCAACCGCCTGCGCATCGGCATGCCGCTGCAGGCCGATCCGACGGTCATCTATCCGGTGACGAAGGGCAAGCCGCTCGGCCGCCGCATCCTTCAATCGGAACTGCGCGCGGACAATGGCTACAACACCTATGCGAAGCCCGGCCTGCCGCTCGGCCCGATCGCCAATCCCGGCCGCGCGGCGATCGCGGCTGTGCTCGATCCGGCGCCGACCAGGGCGCTCTATTTCGTCGCGGACGGCAAGGGCGGGCATGTCTTTGCCGACACCCTTGCCGAGCACAACGCCAACGTGGCGAAATGGTACGCGATCCGCCGCCAGCGCGGCGAGATGTAGCGGCGGTTAGCGCAGCCAGCCCCGCTTCAAGGCCATCGAGCTGAACCAGACCAGCAGGATCGCGATGACGATGATCGCGGCGGGCAGCGGATAGGCCTGGGCCGGGCCGACCACGTCCGCGGCCTTCAAAACGATGAACGTGTAGCCGAACTGGATCAGGCAGGCGATCAGCGAGACAATGAAGAGCGGCCGCGCCCAGGCCCGCCGCATCAGCAGCATCACCGCGCCGGACAGCCCGACCCAGACCGCGACCGCATAGACCGCCGCCTGCCAGGCCGGCATCGCTGCATAGAGCTGGCGTTGGCCCTCGGGCAGCGCGGCGATGTCCGCGGCCGTCATCGACACATCGCGCAGATAGGCGAAACAGCCCATCGCTTCCCACAGCAACGCAAGCACGGCCACGACCCAGTACCAGACAGGCACGCGATTTTCGTAATTGGTTGCCATCGTTCCCTCCCTGAAAGTGGCGGAGGGGAACATGCGCCGTTGCTGGGGGCTTGGCAAATCCACCTCTCCCGCTGGGGAGAGGGTAAAAATGGAAAGACCCCCGTCGCTTTCGCGGCGGGGGTCCGACCAAAGGATCAATCTCGTGAGAGGTTGATCGCTTCGCCAACCGATCCTGCGATCAGTTGGTCAGGAAAGAACGCGCGTTGCGCGCTTGGGTTCCCGGAAAAGTCAGTCGAGATTGGGGCGCAGCCAGCGTTCGGCCTGGCGTAGGTCGACGCCCCGGCGATCGGCATAATCTTCCAGCTGGTCATGGCCGATGCGGGCGACGCCGAAATAGGCGCTGTCGGGGTGGCCGAAATAGAAGCCCGAGACAGCCGCCGTCGGCAACATCGCGAAGCTTTCGGTGAGACTTGCGCCCGATGGATTGCCGCCCAGCAGATCGAACAGAATCGGCTTCAGGCTGTGTTCCGGGCAGGCGGGATAGCCGGGCGCTGGGCGGATGCCGCGATATTGCTCCTTGATCAGCGCTTCGTTGGTCAGCTGCTCGTCCGGCGCATAGCCCCAGAGGGACTTGCGGACATGCTGGTGGAGCGCTTCTGCGAAGGCTTCCGCGAAGCGGTCGCACAGCGCTTTCAAGAGAATGTCCGAATAATCGTCATTCTCGGCCTTGAAGCGTGCGAGATGCGGTTCCGCGCCATGGATCGCGACCGTGAAGCCGCCCATCCAGTCGCCCTCGGGGTCGATGAAATCGGCGAGGCACAGATTGGGCTTGGCCGTGCTCTTCGCCATCTGCTGGCGCAGGAAGGGAAGCCGGACCAGATCCTCCCCGGGACGGGGAGGGGGACCATCCGCAGGATGGTGGAGGGGGCCCGTCGCCACACCGAGCGGGTGGAGGGCCCCCTCCACCGGCTGCGCCGGTCCCCCTCCCCGTCCCGGGGAGGATTTAACAAGAATATCATCCCCCTCCCGCTTGCACGGCCACAGCCCGACCGTGCCTTTCGCCGTCAGCCAACCCTCCGCGATGATCGTGTCGAGCATCGCGTTGGCGTCGGCGAACAGGCCTTTCGCGCTGTCGCCGACGATCGCGTCGTCGAGGATCGCCGGGTAGGTTCCCGCCAATTCCCAGGCGCGGAAGAAAGGCGTCCAGTCGATGAACTCGCGCAGATTGGCGACGCCCCAATCGTCATAGACGTGCAGGCCGGGCTTGAGCGGGGCAGGCGGCTTCAGCGCGAAATCGGCGACGAAGCCGCGCGCGCGGGCTTCGGCGATCGGTAGCAGCGCGTTCTGGCCTTTGCCCTCGCGCGCGGCGCGGACGGCGGCATAGTCGTCGGCGGTCTTGCCGACGAAATCAGCGGTCAATGTGTCGCTGACCAGCGTCGAGGCGACGCCGACGGCGCGGCTGGCGTCCAGCACATGAATGACCGGCCCTTCATAGGCCGGGTCGATGCGCAGTGCGGTGTGCACCTTGGAGGTGGTCGCGCCGCCGATTAGCAGCGGCATGGTGAACCCGGCGCGCTGCATTTCTTCGGCGACCGTCACCATCTCATCCAGCGACGGCGTGATGAGGCCGGAGAGCCCGATCATATCCGCTTCGTTCTCGTTCGCGGCTTCCAGGATCTTCGTCCAGGGCACCATCACGCCCAGGTCGATCACCTCGAAGCCGTTGCACTGGAGCACGACGCCGACGATGTTCTTGCCGATATCGTGGACGTCGCCCTTCACGGTCGCCATCACGATCCGGCCCTTGCCCTTGGCGTTCTCATCCTTCTCCGCTTCGATGAAGGGGAGGAGGTGGGCGACCGCCTTCTTCATCACGCGGGCGGATTTGACGACTTGGGGCAGGAACATCTTGCCGGCGCCGAACAGATCGCCGACGACGTTCATGCCGTCCATCAGCGGGCCTTCGATCACTTCGATCGGGCGGGGAAAGGCCAGGCGCGCTTCCTCCGTATCCTCGACCACAAAGGCATCGAGACCTTTGACCAGCGCATGTTCCAGCCGCTTGGCGACGGGCCAGCCGCGCCATTCCTCGGCCTGTTTCTCCGCCGCCGGGTCGCTGCCCTTGAACCGCTCGGCGATCGTGATCAGCCGCTCGGTGGCGTCGGGATCGCGGTTGAGGATGACGTCTTCCGCCGCCTCGCGCAGCTCCGGGTCGATCGTGTCATAAACGTCGAGCTGCCCGGCATTGACGATGCCCATGTCCATCCCTGCCGGAATGGCGTGGAACAGGAAGATGGAGTGCATCGCCCGGCGCACCGGCTCGTTGCCGCGGAAACTGAAGGAGAGGTTGGAGAGGCCGCCCGAGATATGGACGTGCGGGCAGCGCGCCTTGATCTCGCGGCACGCCTCGATGAAGTCGACGCCGTAATTATTATGCTCCTCGATCCCGGTCGCGACGGCGAAGATGTTGGGATCGAAGATGATGTCCTCGGGCGGAAAGCCGATGCCTGTGAGCAGCTTGTAGGCGCGTTCGCAAATCTCGACCTTGCGGTCCTTGGTGTCGGCCTGGCCCGTCTCGTCGAACGCCATCACCACGACGGCCGCGCCATAGGCCATGACCTTGCGCGCCTGGGCGAGGAAAGCTTCCTCGCCTTCCTTCATGCTGATCGAGTTTACGATCGGCTTGCCGGACACGCATTTCAGTCCGGCCTCGATCACCGACCATTTGGACGAATCGATCATCACCGGCACACGCGCAATGTCCGGCTCGGCCGCGATCAGCTTCAGGAAGGTGGTCATCGCCAGCTCGGCGTCGAGCAGGCCTTCGTCCATGTTGACGTCGATGATCTGGGCGCCGTTCTCGACCTGCTGGCGCGCGACTTCGACGGCCCTGGCGTAATCGCCAGCCATGATCAGCTTCTTGAACGCCGCCGATCCGGTGACGTTGGTGCGCTCGCCGATATTGACGAAGAGGGATCGCGTTTCGGTCATTTGTCTCTAGCTATCCACCGGCTTGCCTGAGCTTGTCGAAGGCTCCCCTTCTTTTCCGGGAACTCTGGAAAAGAAGGAAAGGGCTTCGACAGGCTCAGCCAAGCCGGCATTGAGGGGTTTCATGCCGCCATGCGGAACGGGT
>JAFEEY010000133.1 GCA_018240865.1 Pseudomonadota bacterium
AGCTTGGCCGAGATCGGGGTGCGCGGTCCCGGCTTGCGGTCCTGCCGGGCATAGCCGAAATAGGGGATGACCGCCGTGATCCGCTTGGCCGACGCGCGCTTCAGCGCGTCGATGCAGATCAAGAGCTCCATCAGATTGTCGTTCGCGGGAAAGCCGGTCGGCTGGAGGACGAACACATCCTCGCCGCGCACATTCTCGTTGATCTCGACGAACACTTCCTCGTCGGCGAAGCGGCGCACGCTCGCTTGCGTGAGCGGCAGCTCCAGATAGTCGGCGATCGCCTGGGCCAGCGGCAGATTGGCGTTACCCGATAGAAGCTTCATGTGTGGCGGACCCCGGCGCTGTCACGATTCTGTCGCGGTCCTTAGAACCGTCATGGACCGCCGTGAACCCTTCCCGAGTTGATAGGGGATGACTAGAGGCTCATTCCTATGACTGACCGGTTGCGCATCGCTCTCGTCCAGATCGTCCAGCGGGTCGGCGATCTTTCCGGCAACGCGGACGCCATGTTGGATTGGCGCACCAGAGAGGAAGGCGCGGACCTGGTCGTGTTCCCGGAGCTGCAACTGATCGGCTATCCGCCCGAGGATCTGGTGCTGAAACCCGCGCTGATCGCACGCTCGGCGGAGCAGCTGGAGCGCCTGGCCGGGGCGACGGCTGACGGCGGCCCGGCGATGCTGGTCGGCACGGTGCGGCTGGAGGAAGGGCGGCTCTACAACACGCTGAACCTGCTCGACGGCGGCAAGGTCGTCGCCATCACGCGCAAGCACGAGCTGCCCAATTACGGCACTTTCGACGAGAAGCGCTGGTTCACGCCCGGCCCGCTCCCGCAGCCGATCGAATGGCGCGGCGTGAAGCTTGGCCTGCCGCTTTGCGAGGATATCTGGTTTCCGCCCGTCTGCGCGCATCTGAAGGAGCAGGGCGCCGAGCTGCTGATCGCACCGCACGGCAGCCCCTATGAGATCGACAAGGATGATCTGCGCACCGGCCGCATCGGTTCCGACCGAGTGGCGGAAACCGGCCTGCCGCTGGTCCTTTTGAACCGCGTCGGCGGGCAGGACGAAGTGGTGTTCGACGGAGCGTCGTTCGTGCTGAACGGGGACGGCACGCTCGCCTGGCAGCTGCCGGACTGGGAAGAGGCGCTGGCGATCACCGAGTGGGAGCGGGGGCCGGACGGCTGGCGCTGCCTGCCGGGCGACGTCCACCCGCTCGATCCGCACCCGGCCGACATCTACCACGCGATGATGGTCGGCCTGCGCGACTATGTGAACGCGAACCGGTTTCCGGGGGTGGTGCTCGGTCTTTCGGGCGGCATCGACAGCGCTTTGTCGGCGGCCGTCGCGGTCGATGCGCTGGGTGCGGATCGGGTGTGGGGCGTGATGATGCCGTCGCGCTATACTGGCCAGGAATCACTCGAGGACGCCGCTGCCTGCGCGCGCATGCTGGGGATCAGGCTGGACACCATCCCGATCGAGCCGGCGGTCGAGGCGTTTGGCGCGATGCTGGCACCGGCGTTCGCCGGTCGTCAGCCGGACCTGACCGAGGAGAATATCCAGGCGCGCATCCGCGGCGTCACGCTGATGGCACTGTCCAACAAATTCGGCCACATGCTGCTGACCACCGGCAACAAGAGCGAAATGTCGGTCGGCTATGCGACGCTTTATGGCGACATGGCCGGCGGCTATTCGGTGCTGAAAGACGCCTATAAGACGGTCGTGTTCGACCTGTCGCGCTGGCGCAACGCCAATCGGCCGGCGCTGGCGCTGGGCGGCGACGGTCCGGTGATGCCGGAACGAGTGATCGACAAGCCGCCCTCGGCCGAACTGCGCGCCGACCAGAAGGATTCGGATTCGCTGCCGCCATACGACGTCCTCGATCCGATCCTGCACGGCCTGGTCGAGGAAGAGTTATCGGTCGGCGAAGTCGCCGCGCGCGGCTTCGATCCTGCCACGGTCGCCCGCATCGAGCGGCTGCTGTATGTCGCCGAATATAAACGCCGCCAGGCCCCGCCGGGCGTCAAGCTCGGCAAGCGCAATTTCGGCCGCGACCGCCGCTATCCGATCACCAACGCTTTTCGGACCGTCGAATGACCGTCACCACACGTTTCGCGCCGTCCCCGACCGGCCGGCTGCATGTCGGCAATTTGCGCGCGGCGCTGCATAATTGGCTGTTTACACGTCGGAACGGCGGCAAGTTCCTGCTGCGGATCGACGATACCGATGGCGCGCGCTCGGAGGAGCGATTCGTCGAGGCGATCCGCGCCGATCTCGCCTGGCTCGGCCTCGATTGGGACGGGGAAGAGCGGCAGTCCGCGCGGTTCGATGCCTATGAAGCGCGGTTCGCGGCCCTGCGTGACGCCGGGCGGGTCTATGCCTGCTACGAGACCCCGCAGGAGCTGGAGCTGAAGCGCAAGATCCAGCTCGGGCGCGGGCTGCCGCCGGTCTATGACCGCGCCGCGCTGGCGCTCAGCGATGGCGATCGGGCGAAACTGGAGGGCGAAGGTATCCGCCCCCACTGGCGCTTCAGGCTGGATCACGACGCGCCGATCGCCTGGAACGATCTGATCCGTGGCCCCCAGCGTTTCGATCCGAAGCTGATGAGCGATCCCGTCGTGCGCCGCGCCGATGGGTCGTGGCTGTATCTGCTGCCCTCGGTGATCGATGATATCGACATGGCTGTGACGCACGTCGTGCGCGGCGAGGACCATGTGTCCAACACCGCGGCGCAGGTGCAGATGTTTGAGGCGATGGGCGCGGCGCCGCCATCCTTCGCGCACGAAGCGCTGCTGACCGGCAGCGAAGGCAAGCTTTCCAAGCGGCTGGGCGCGACCGACACCGATCATTGGCGCGAAGAAGGCATCGAACCGCTGGCGCTGGCGGCGAAGCTGGCGCGGATCGGCACCAGCCTGCCCGTAGAGCCGGTCGCGTCGCTTGCGCCGCTGATCGAGCGGTTCGATTTCGCGACTTTCGGCCGCGCGCCCGCTCGGTTCGACGAGGCGGAATTGGCCAAGCTCAACGCCCAGACCGTGCATCTGATGAGCTTCGATCAGGTCGCCGATCGCCTGCCTGTCGGCATGGACGCTGCCGCCTGGGATGCCGTGCGGCCCAATCTGGAACGAGTCGCGGATGCCGCCGAATGGTGGCGCGTGATCGAAGGCCCGGTCACGACCGAGATCGACGGGGACGATCGCGATTATCTCCGCGCCGCCGCCGAGGCCGCTGCCGCGATCGACTGGTCCGCCGATCCCTGGCACGCGCTCACGGGCCGGGTGAAGGAAACGACCGGCCGGAAGGGCAAACCGCTGTTCCTGCCGCTCCGCCGCGCGCTCACCGGCCTCGATCACGGCCCCGACATGGCGGCGCTGCTGCCGCTGATCGGGCGGGAAAGAGCGATCGAGCGGCTAGAGGCGGCGGCCTCGTAGAAGAATCGTCATTGCGAGCGGCGCAGCCGCGCGGCAATCCATATTCAGCGGCTGGATCGCCACGGCGCTGACGCGCCTCGCGATGACGGCGGTGGAGAGCAAATGGCCAAACTCTATTTCTACTATGCCTCGATGAATGCGGGGAAATCGACGACGCTGCTGCAGGCCGATTTCAACTATCGCGAGCGCGGCATGCATACGATGCTGTTCACCGCCGCGATCGACGACCGCTACAAGGCCGGAATCATCACGTCGCGGATCGGGATCGAGGCGCCGGCCAACAGCTTTGACGCCGCGACCGACATGCGCGCCGCGATCGAGGCGCAGCATGCGCAAACACCGCTCGCCTGCGTGCTGGTGGACGAGGCGCAATTCCTCACGCGCGATCAGGTTTTCCAGCTCGCAGCCGTGGCGGACGAAATGGGCATTCCGGTCCTTGCTTATGGCCTGCGCACCGATTTCCGGGCCGAGCTGTTCGAGGGCAGCAAATGCCTGCTCGCCTTGGCCGACGTGCTGGTCGAGTTGAAGGCGGTCTGCGCCTGCGGCCGCAAGGCGACGATGAATCTGCGCATCGACGCCGAAGGCGAAGCCGTGCGCCAGGGCGCCCAGACGGAGATTGGCGGCAACGATCGTTATGTGGCACTGTGCCGCCGCCACTTCATGGAACAGTGGCGCGGCTGACGCGGGGAAGGCTATGCGGGCGTTGATTTTGATCGCACTGATCGCGGCGCCTGCCTTCGGCCAGTCCTCGCCGCTGGACATCTATCAGGAAAAGACGGCCGCCGGCCCGCGCTGCAAAATATCGCGATCGGGGGAGGACATCACTGTCTGCGGCCGCCGCGATGCCGACCGCTACCGCGTGCCGCTGGTCGTGCCGACGCCGGGCGACCCCAAGCTCGTCAACGTGCCCGCCGAACGCGCCAGGCTGGTCGCCACCGAAGCCCCCTGCCAAACGCGCGGCCCGTTCCTCGTCGGCTGCGGCGCGGTCGGCGTCAGCGTCAGCACCAAACTCGGCACCGGCAAAGTCGAATACCGCCCGCTGGCGCCCTAAGAGCCGCCCGCCGGCTGTCCCGCTCATCCGAAAAATAGGGACAGTCCCTATTTTTGTCCGTCATCCCGAACTTGTTTCGGGACAAGCATGACGCTGCGCGGCGGTTGAAGTTAAACGCGGTCGCCCGTCGCTTTCACCTTATCCCGAAACAAGTTCGGGATGACGCTTTAACCCTCAATCCAATATATGCATCAGCATCGGTTTGCCCCGGATGCTCGCCGATCCTTCCAGCCGCTCCAGCGCCTGGGCGATGTTGCGTTCGGGGCTTTCGTGGGTGACGATCGCGACCAGCACGCTGCCGTCGGGCATCGCGCCGCGCTGGATCAGGCTTTCGATCGAGACATTCGAATCGCGCATCGCGGCGGCGATCTCGGCGAGCACGCCGACCTTGTCCTCGACCATGAAGCGCAGATAGGCGCGGCCGCGCCGCTCGCCGGCGTCCGCCGCCGGTCGTTCGGCCAGCGCCGCCACCGGCATCGCGAAGGCCGGGCCGTACTCTCCGCGGGCGATGTCGATCAGGTCGGCGACCACCGCGCTCGCGGTCGGGCCGTCGCCGGCGCCGCGGCCTTGGAACAACAGCCGGCCGACGAAATTGCCCTCCGCCACCACTGCGTTCAGCGAACCGGAGACGTGCGCAAGCGGATGGCTGACCGGCACCAGATGCGGATGCACGCGCTGGAACAGGCCATCGCCCATCGTCTCGGCATGGCCGACCAGCCGCACTTTGAAGCCCAGGGCCGCCGCCTCGGCGATGTCGGCAGCGATGACGTGGCGGATGCCATCCACCGCCACGGCGTCGAAGTCGATCTTCGTTCCGAACGCCAGGCTGGCGAGGATCGAGAGCTTGTGGGCGGCGTCCACGCCGTCGATGTCGAAGCTTGGATCGGCCTCGGCATAGCCGAGCGCCTGCGCCTCGGCGAGCACCTCGGCAAAGTCGCGGCCTTCGGCCTCCATCGTCGTCAGGATATAATTGCAGGTGCCGTTGAGGATGCCATAAACGTGCGCCAGCTCGTTGGCGGCGGCGCCCTCCCTGAGTCCCTTGATGACAGGGATGCCGCCCGCGACCGCCGCTTCATATTTGAGCGCGACGCCTTTCGCTTCGGCGGCGGCGGCCAATTCCAGCCCGTGATGCGCGATCATCGCCTTGTTGGCGGTGACGAAGGCGCGGCCGGCGGCGATGCTGTTGCGCGCGAGCGCGAGCGCCGGGCCGTCCGATCCGCCGATCAGCTCCACCACCACATCGACGCCGTCCAGCGTGGCGAGCGCGCCGGTGTCATCGAGCCACTGAAAGCGCGAAAGATCGACGCCGCGATCCTTGGACCGGTCGCGCGCTGAGACCGCGACCACCTCGATCGGCCGCCCGGCCCGCCTGGCGATCAGCTCCGCATTGGCGTCGAGCAGGCGAATGACGCCCCCGCCCACCGTGCCCAGGCCAGCCAATGCGATTTTCAGTGGTTGCACGTCTTTTCCTCGTCATTCCCGCGAAAGCGAACCCAGCTAACTTTTCTACTGCACCTGCGAAAGAAGAAAGAGGCTGGGTTCCCGCTTTCGCGGGAATGACGAAGGCGGCTAAGGGAAGGTGCAATGACCACGCCCACCATCCTCATCCTCGCCGGCAAGCGCGACGGCAAGCTCGATCCCCTCGCCGAAAAGGCCGGCGTCAGCCACAAGGCGGTGGTGCCGATCCGGGGCAAGCCGCTGATCCAGTGGGTGCTGGAAGCGGCCGAGGCCGCCTGGCCGGATGCGCCGATCCTTGTTTCGATTCACGATCCCGCGGTGCTGGAGGGGCTGGAGATCGTGCAACGGCTGACGGCGGACGGCCGTTTGCGCTTCCCCCAGGCGCAGCATGGCATCGTCGAAAGCCTGGAGGCGGCGGTGGCGGAGGGCGGCGCCTTCCCGCTGCTGATCACCACCGGCGACAATGTGCTGGTGACGCCCGAGGCGCTGCGCCGCCTCCACGACGAAGCGGTGGCGGCAGGCGCGGGCGCGGCGCTGTCGATCGCCTCGCGCGAGCAGATTCTCGCCGCGCATCCCGAAGGGCAGCGCCGCTTCTACGAGTTCAGGGACGTCGCGATCTCCAACTGCAATGCCTATTGGCTGCGCGACCGCGCCGCCTTGCGCGCGGCGGAGAGTTTCAGGGGCGGCGGCCAGTTCATCAAGACGCCGGGCGCGATCCTGAAGGCGTTCGGCCTGTGGAACCTGATCGGTTTCCGCCGGAAATGGTGGAATCTCGACAAGGCGATGGCGAACCTCTCCCGCCGCTTTGGCGTCAGGATCGCGCCCGTATTCGTCACCGACGGCGCGCTCGCGGTCGATGTCGACAATGAACGCACTTACAGGATCGCCGAAACCCTGCTCGAAAGCCGCAAGCCCAATGGCTGAGTCCGCTCCCAAATCGCTCGTCACGAGCGAAGTCGAGGGGCGCGTCTCAGCCTCAATGCCAACGCCCCTCGACTTCGCTCGGGACGAGCGAGAAGGGGAACGGCGGTGATGGTCAAAGGCCGCTTCTTCATAGCCCGCCACGGCGAGACCGTGTTCAACGCGGCTGGCCGCATGCAGGGCGATCATATGGACACGCCGCTCACCCGCGCCGGCTTCGCGCAGGCCGATGCGATGGGGGAGGGGCTGGCGCGCTTCCTGGGCGACGGCGCGCGCCCGGCCCATCTCTGGGCTTCGCCTTATGGCCGCGCGCTCCAGACGTTGGCTATCGTCTGCGAGCATATCAGAGCGGACTGGCACGCCGCGCGGCGCGACCAGCACCTGTCCGAGATCAATGTCGGCGGCTGGGGCGGCCGCACTTATGCCGAGATCATCGCCGAACAGGGCATGATCGCCGATGCCGGCAGCGGCCTGTTCACCGCCCGCCCGCCGGATGGCGAATGGTATGACGAGATCGCCGCGCGCCTGACCTCCTGGCTTAACGAGCATGGCGGCGAGGAGGGCGACAAGCTCATCATCATGCACGGCATCTCGTCGCGCGTGCTGCGCGGGATCATGACCGGGCTGCCGCTCGACGATCGCTGGAGCGCGCCTGTGGCTCCAGGCTTGCCGCAAGGCTCGATGGTCGTGATCGAGGATGGGGTGGAGCGCATCGTCCATCTTGGCGGCGGCCACGCGCCGGCATGATCCACAGGACGCCAGCATCAAAGCCGGCTTGGCTGAGCTTGTCGAAGCCCTCCCTTTCGTTTCTGGGTTTCCGGAAGAAGGAAAGCCTTCGACAAGCTCAGGCAAGCCGGTGGATGGGTTTTGTGCTGGCGGGAGCATTCCTGGCCACCCCCGCCGCCGCCCGCGAGAATCTCGGCATCTATGAAAGCTGGGGCGCGTTCCGCGATGCCCGCCCCCCGCGCTGCTATGCGATCGCGGAGCCGGTGCGCGGCACGCCCGCCAACGCGCAGTGGCGGCCTTTCGCCAGCATCGCCGTCTGGCCGACGCTCGGCCAGCGCAACCAGCTCCATATCCGCCTGCGCCATCCCCGGCCACAGGGCAGCCGCGTCGTGCTCAATATCGGCGGCAAGCGCTTCGGCCTGGTCGCGGGCGGCGCCGACGCCTGGTCGCCCGATCCGCGCCAGGACGCCGCGATCGTCGCCGCGATGCGCAGCGCGGAAAGCATGACCGTCTCCGCCGCCGGTTTCGCGGATAGCTACCGACTGCGCGGCGCCGCCACCGCGATCGACGCCGCCACCCTCGGCTGCGCGCGCCGCTGACCTTGATTTCAGGTTCCTCACGGCCTAAGTAATGCAGTATCCAGCCCCCGGTTTGCCGTCTTGAGGCGCTCGAAAGAGCAGAAATCAGCTCAAGGCCGCTCCCGGGGGCAAACTTTTTGAGCAGGCTTATGGCAACGGCGATCTTGGTCGACGGCGCATTCTTTCTTCGCCGTTTCAAGCATGCTTTCCCTGACCACGATCGTTCCGACCCGAAAAGCGTGGCGCACGGGCTGGGCATGCTCGCCTATTGGCATCTGGTGCAGCGCATCGGGCCGACCCAAGTCATGGCGCAGGTTGCACGTAACGACCTGCTTGCGGAATCGCGTCAATTTTACCGCATATTCTTTTACGATTGTCTGCCTCTAACCAAGAGGATGCACACCCCGCTTGGAAAAAAATCCGTGGATTTCGGCAAGTCGCCGGAAGCGCGGTTTCGCCTGAGCCTCCATCAGGAAATCAGAAAACTGCGCAAAGTCGCGTTGCGCCTTGGCCGTCTTAATGATTCCTCGCGGTGGCGTTTGAGCGAAAGGGCAACGGCACGGCTCATCGACAATCCGGCGGCGTTCTCGCCCGCGGATGAGGATTTTGAGATCGACACCAAGCAAAAGGGTGTCGACATGCGGCTGGGTTTGGATGTGGCCTCTCTGGCGTTTAAGCGTCAGGTCGATCAGATCGTACTTGTCGCATCCGACGCCGATTTCGTTCCCGCCGCTAAGCTCGCACGGCGCGAGGGCATTGATGTCATCCTCGACCGGATGGGTGATCAACGCGCTGCTGCCGAGCTGATCGAACATGTCGACGGCGTTCGCGACTGTGTGATGCCGGCGCCAGTTGGTATGAGTATTTGATATGCAGATTCCTGGCCACATCGACCCTGTGCCCGTGCCGCGCGCTCCGGTCGCGCGGGCGGATGGGCGCGTCGATCTGGTCGGGCTGTCGAAAACGCAGATTCGTGAGGCTTTGCTCGCGGCCGGGCTCGACGAGCGGCAGGCGAAGCTTCGCGCCAAGCAATTGTGGCACTGGATCTACAATCGCGGCGTCACCGACTTCGCGCTGATGACGGACATCGCCAAGGCGCAGCAGCCCTGGCTCGCGGAGCGCTTCGTGATCTCTCGGCCCGAAGTGGTGGAAGCGCAGGTCTCGACCGACGGCACGCGCAAATGGCTGCTTCGCTCCGATGACGGCCAGGACTACGAGATGGTCTTCATCCCGGACGCGGACCGGGGCACGCTCTGCGTCTCCTCGCAAGTCGGCTGTACGCTCAATTGCCGCTTCTGCCACACCGGCACGATGCGGCTGGTGCGCAATCTCACCGCCAGCGAGATTGTCGGCCAGGTGATGCTCGCCCGCGACGGCCTTGGCGAGTGGCCCAGCCAGCCGGAAGGGCGGCTGCTCACCAACATCGTGATGATGGGCATGGGCGAGCCGCTCTATAATTTCGACAATGTCCGCGATGCGCTCAGGATCGTAATGGATGGTGACGGCCTCGCTCTCTCCAAGCGCCGCATCACCCTGTCCACCTCCGGCGTGGTGCCGAAGATGGCGCAGGCGGGCGAGGAGATTGGCGTCAATCTCGCCGTCTCGCTCCATGCCGTCACCAAGGAAATCCGCGACGAGATCGTGCCCCTCAACCGCAAATACGGGATCGAGGAGCTGCTCCAGGCCTGTGCCGACTATCCCGGCGCCAACAATGCCCGCCGCATCACGTTCGAATATGTGATGCTCAAGGACAAGAATGACAGCGACGAAGATGCGCGCGAGCTGGTCCGCCTGATCCGCAAGTATAAGTTGCCGGCCAAGGTCAATCTGATCCCATTCAACCCGTGGCCCGGCGCGCCTTACGAGTGCTCGGACCCGGAGCGGGTGCGCGCTTTCTCCAACATCATCTTCGAAGCCGGCATCTCCGCCCCCGTCCGCACCCCGCGCGGCCGCGACATCGACGCCGCCTGCGGCCAGCTCAAGACGTCGAGCGAGAAGAAGAGCCGCGCGGAGCTGGACCGGCTGGCGGAGGAAAAGCTCGCCGCCTTGGGGTGATCTCCACGTCAGGATTTCGAATTGATCTAAATCACCGCGCGGCGGCTGGGCCTCCATCACATTCGCACCACGATCCGAGCGAGAGGAGTGGTTCGATGATCAGCAAAATTCTTGTTCCCGCGGTGGTCGCGGCTGCAATGGCGGGCGCGCCGGCCTTGGCCGAGACATCATTTGGACTGGATGCGGCCGTGCAGTCCACACGCGTTTTCGTCGGCGACATCGACTTTGCCCGTCCCGACGCTGGCGACCGACTGCTGAGGCGAGTAACCGCCGCCGCCGTTCGTGTCTGCCATGCCGCCAATCCCGACTATGGCGGCCTTGTTGCCCCCGCCATGTTCCCTGGAGCCATGAAGGATTGTCGCGAACAAACCGTCGCCGCCGCTAAACCGCAGATGGACAATCTGCTCCGCCGCGGTCGAGTCGAGGTTAGCTGGCTGTCGCTGAAGCTTCTCCGGCCATAAGAATTCTGGGCTAATCCCCTCTGCATCCGCAGGGCAACTCGGAGCGGAAGGCGCGGCACGCGCTTTTCCGCTCTCTTGTTCTGTCTGGCCCATAAATGACACATCTTGCAACTCATTCGCATTTGCAAAGATAATCCACAGCGTGGTGTTGAACCCTTAACCGTATCGGCCTAAGCGGCCCGGACTCATTTTCCGGGAGGACCGCATGGCTCGGCACAAGATCGCTCTTATTGGCGCAGGCAATATCGGCGGCACGCTCGCCCATCTGGCGCTGACGCGCGACCTTGGCGACGTGGTGCTGTTCGACGTGGTCGAAGGCGTGCCCGAGGGCAAGGCGCTCGACCTCAACCAGTGCGGCCCGATCGAGGCGAAGGACGGCAAGCTCAAGGGCACCAACGATTATGCCGACATCGCCGGCGCCGATGTCTGCATCGTCACCGCCGGCGTCGCTCGCAAGCCGGGCATGAGCCGCGACGATTTGCTCGGCATCAACCTCAAGGTGATGAAGGCGGTGGGCGAGGGCATCAAGGCGCACGCGCCGAATGCGTTCGTCATCTGCATCACCAATCCGCTTGACGCGATGGTCTGGGCGCTGCGCGAATTCTCCGGGCTGCCGCACAACAAGGTCGTCGGCATGGCCGGCGTGCTGGACAGCGCCCGCTTCCGCCACTTTCTCGCCGAGGAATTCGGCGTTTCGAAGCAGGACGTGACCGCTTTTGTGCTCGGCGGCCATGGCGACACGATGGTGCCGGTCATCGAATATTCGACCGTCGCCGGCATCCCGATTCCGGCGCTGATCAAGATGGGCTGGTCCACGCAGGAGCGGATCGACGCGATCGTGCAGCGCACCCGCTCGGGCGGCGGCGAGATCGTCGCGCTGCTGAAGACCGGCTCCGCCTATTACGCGCCCGCCACCAGCGGCATCGAGATGGCCGAGGCCTATCTGAAGGACAAGAAGCGGCTCCTGCCGTGCGCCGCCTATCTGGACGGCCAATACGGCCAGAACGGCCTTTATGTCGGCGTCCCGGTGATCCTGGGCGCCGGCGGCGTCGAGAAGATCGTCGAGATCGAGCTGAACGACGCGGCCAAGGCGAACTTCCAGACCTCGGTCGACGCGGTCAAGGAACTGATGGTTGCCTGCGCGGGCATCGACAACAGCCTGAAGGCCTGAGTTTCCCCGTCACCCCAGCGGAGGCTGGGGTCTCCTGAGATGCCAGCCTTCGCTGGCATGACGAAAAAAGGACTGACATGAGCATTCTCGTCAACGCGAATACCAAGGTGATCACGCAGGGGTTCACCGGCGCGCAGGGCACGTTCCATTCGGAACAGGCGATCGCTTACGGCACCAAGGTCGTCGGCGGCGTCACGCCGGGCAAGGGCGGCACCACCCATATCGGCCTACCGGTGTTCGACACCGTTGAAGAGGCCGTGGCCAAGACCGGTGCCGATGCGTCCGTCATCTACGTGCCGCCGCCCTTCGCCGCGGACTCGATCCTGGAAGCGATCGACGCCGAAGTGCCGCTGATCGTTTGCATCACCGAAGGCATTCCGGTGCTCGACATGGTGAAGGTGAAGCGCGCGCTCTCCGGCTCCAAATCGCGGCTGATCGGGCCGAACTGCCCGGGCGTGCTGACGCCCAACGAGTGCAAGATCGGCATCATGCCGGGCAACATCTTCAAGAAGGGCTCGGTCGGCGTCGTCTCGCGCTCAGGCACGCTCACTTATGAAGCGGTGTTCCAGACCTCGAACGCCGGCCTTGGCCAGACCACCGCGGTCGGCATCGGCGGCGATCCCGTCAACGGCACCAACTTCATCGACGTGCTGGAGCTGTTCCTCGCCGACGACGCGACCAAATCGATCATCATGATCGGCGAGATCGGCGGCGATGCCGAGGAGCAGGCCGCCCAGTTCCTGATCGACGAGGCGAAGCGCGGGCGCTCGAAGCCGACCGTCGGCTTCATCGCCGGCCGCACCGCGCCTCCGGGCAGGCGGATGGGCCATGCCGGCGCGATCGTCTCGGGCGGCAAGGGTGGTGCCGAGGACAAGATCGCGGCGATGGAAGCCGCCGGCATCCGCGTGTCGCCGAGCCCGGCCGAGTTGGGCGAAACGCTGATGGCGCTGTTGAACGGGTAAGAAAATCCTCCCCGGGACGGGGAGGGGGACCGGCCGAAGGCTGGTGGAGGGGGTTCGACCCCGCACCGCTTCCGGCCAGCCCCCTCCACCGCCGTTCCGGCGGTTCCCCCTCCCCGTCCCGGGGAGGATTAGGAGTGAGGCGTATGGGTTACGAGAATCAGGCATTCGACATCGAGGGCGTCTCACCCTCGTTCGTCGAGGCGATGTATCGTCAATATGCCGCGAATCCGGCTTCGGTCGAACCGGGCTGGCGCGGCTTTTTCGAAGGGCTCGAAGCCGGACCGCAGGGGCCGAGCTGGAAGCGTTCCAACTGGCCGCCCGCCGATACCGACGCGCTGACCGCCGCGCTCGATCCGACCCAGAGCGCAGTGCCGCCCAAGGCTGCTGCCACGAAACCCGCCCCCGCCGCCGCGCCGGATCAGGACGCGATCATCCGCGCCGCGACCGATTCGATCCGCGCGATGATGCTGATCCGCACCTACCGGGTGCGGGGGCATCTGGCGGCGCAGCTCGACCCGCTGGGTCTCGTGAAGCGCGAGCTGCCGGCTGACCTGACGCCCGAATATCACGGCTTCACCGGTGCCGATCTCGACCGGCCGATTTTCCTGTGCGGCACGCTCGGGCTCGAATGGGCGACGGTCACGGAGATTGTCGCGATCCTGCGGCGCAATTATTGCGGCCCGGTCGGCCTCGAATATATGCACATCGCCGATACGGAGGAGCGCCGCTTTCTCCAGGACCGGATGGAAGGCAAGGACAAGGCGATCGACTTCACGCCGGAAGGCAAGAAAGCGATCCTCGCCGCCGTGATCCGCGGCGAGCAATATGAGAAATTCCTCGCCCGCAAATATGTCGGCACCAAGCGGTTCGGGCTGGACGGCGGCGAGGCGATGATCCCGGCGCTCGAGGCCGTGATCAAATATGGCGGCGCGATGGGCGTGCGCGAGATCGTCTACGGCATGGCGCATCGCGGCCGCCTCAATGTGCTGGCGAATGTGATGGCGAAGCCGTTCCGCGTCATCTTCCACGAATTTTCGGGCGGATCGGCCAATCCGGAAGATGTCGGCGGCTCGGGCGACGTCAAATATCATCTCGGCACCTCCACCGATCGCGAGTTTGACGGGATCAGCGTCCATATGTCGCTGGTGCCGAACCCCTCGCATCTGGAAGCCGTCGATCCGGTCGTGCTCGGCAAGGCGCGCGCCACCCAGGTGATGCGCGACAATCTGGACAAGCATGACCAGGTGCTGCCGGTGCTGATCCACGGCGACGCCGCCTTCGCGGGGCAGGGAATCGTCTGGGAATGCCTCGGCTTTTCGGGCGTGCGCGGCTACAATACCGGCGGCTGCGTCCATTTCATCATCAACAACCAGATCGGCTTCACCACCAGCCCGCAATTCGCGCGCTCCTCGCCTTATCCGTCGGACGTGGCGAAAGGCGTGCAGGCGCCGATCTTCCACGTGAACGGTGACGATCCCGAGGCTGTCACCTTCGCCTGCAAGATGGCGATCGAGTTCCGTCAGCGTTTCGGCCGCGACATCGTGATCGACATGTGGTGCTATCGGCGTTTCGGCCACAACGAAGGCGATGAGCCGAGCTTCACGCAGCCGCTGATGTATGCCGCAATCAAGGGTCATCCGCCGGTCAGCGCGGTCTATGCGGACCGGCTGCGGCAACAGGGCGTGATCGACGATCAATTCGGCGGCACGACCGCCGATGCTTTCACGGCCCATCTGGAAGAGGAATTCGAGGCCGCGAAATCCTATCTGCCGAACAAGGCGGACTGGTTCGCGGGCCGCTGGTCGGGGCTGTCCAAGCCCGTCGATGCCGAAGGGGCGCGACGCAACGTCGAAACCGGCATCGACCGCAAGCTGTTCGACAGTCTTGGCCGCGCGCTGACCACGGTTCCCGAAGGCGTGAATGTCCACAAGACGCTCGCCCGCATTCTCGACGCGAAGCGCGAAATGTTCACGTCGGGACTGGGCTTCGACTGGGCGACGGGCGAAGCGCTCGCCTTCGGCAGCCTTGTCACCGAAGGCTATGGGGTGCGTCTGTCGGGCCAGGATTCGGGCCGCGGCACGTTCAGCCAGCGTCATTCGGTCTGGGTCGATCAGCAGACCGAGGCCAAATATGTGCCGCTTGCGACCTTGCCGCACGGCCGCTTCGAAGTGCTGGACTCGCCGCTCTCCGAATATGGCGTGCTCGGCTTCGAATATGGCTATGCAGGCGCGGACCCAAAGACTCTGGTATTGTGGGAAGCGCAGTTCGGCGATTTCGCTAATGGCGCGCAGATCCTAATCGACCAGTTCATCGCGGCGGGTGAGGCCAAATGGCTGCGCGCCAACGGCCTGGTGATGCTGCTGCCGCACGGTTACGAAGGCCAGGGCCCCGAGCACAGCTCGGCGCGGCTGGAACGCTATCTGCAGCTCTGCGCGCAGGACAATATGCAGGTCGCCAACTGCACCACCCCGGCCAATTATTTCCACATTCTCAGGCGGCAGATGCTGCGGCCGTTCCGCAAGCCGCTGATCATGATGACGCCCAAATCGCTGCTGCGGCACAAGCTGGCGGTGTCTTCGGCCGAGGATTTCCTGGGCGCGAGCCATTTCCGCCGCATCCTTTCCGACCCGTCCGGGCCGGCGGATGCGGACGTGAAGCGGCTGGTGCTGTGCACCGGCAAGGTCGCCTATGACCTGATCGAGGCGCGCGACGCGGCGGGCGACAAGAGCACGTCGATCGTCCGTATCGAGCAGCTTTATCCGTTCCCGGGTGAGCCGCTGACGGCGCGCCTCCAACGCCTGCCGAGGCTTGAGGATGTGGTCTGGGCACAGGAAGAGCCGAAGAACAACGGCGCCTGGTTCTTCGTCGAGCCGCTGATCGAGGAAGCGCTGCACGCGGCGGGCGCGAAAGTGAAGCGCGCGCGCTATGCCGGCCGCGCCGCCTCGGCGTCGCCGGCGACGGGCCTCGCCAAGCGTCACGCGGCCGAACAGGGCGCGCTGATCGCCGAAGCGCTCGGCCATAGCGTGCGGGAGGAAATACGCCGCACTCGTTCGGGCGCCGGCACCACTGGCAAGGCGCCGAAGCAAGCGCCCGGCGCTTAAGGACAGGAAGATATGGCAACCGAAATCAAAGTCCCCACGCTCGGCGAATCGATCACCGAAGCGACGATCGGCGAATGGCTGAAAAAGCCGGGCGACCCGGTGAAGGCTGACGAACCGGTCGCGAGTCTTGAGACCGACAAGGTGTCGGTCGAGGTGCCTTCGCCGGTCGCGGGCGTAATGGGCCAGTACGCCGCGCAGGTCGGCGATAATGTCTCGGTTGGCGCCGTGATCGGCACGATCGAGGAAGGCGGTGCCGCCGCCGCGCCGTCGCCCGCGCCCGCGCCTGCCGCAACCCCGGCGCCCGCGCCCGCGCCCGCCGTCGAGGAGCCGGCCGGCGACCTGACGCTCTCGCCCTCGGTGCGGCGGATGGTGCTGGAACACGGCCTCGACCCGACCCAGATCAAGGGCACCGGCAAGGACGGACGCCTGACCAAGGAAGATGTGCAGGCCGCAATCGACACCGCTGCCGCCAAGCCCGCTGCGCCGGCCCCCGCCCCTCAGCCATCGCCCGTCCCAGCGCCGTCCGGCGCGCGTCGCGAAGAGCGCGTGCGCATGACGCGCTTGCGCCAGACTGTCGCGAAGCGCCTCAAGGAAGCGCAGAACACCGCGGCGATGCTCACCACGTTCAACGACGTCGATATGACGGCGGTGATGGAAGCGCGCGCGAAGTACAAGGATCTGTTCGAAAAGAAGCATCAGGTCCGCCTCGGCTTCATGGGCTTTTTCGTGAAGGCGGCCTGCCAGGCGCTGCGCGACGTGCCCGCGGTCAACGCCTCGATCGAGGGCGAGGAGATCGTCTATCGCGATTATGTGGACGTCTCGGTCGCGGTCTCGGCGCCCAACGGTCTCGTGGTGCCGGTGGTCCGCGACGCGCAGGACATGTCGGT
>JAFEEY010000134.1 GCA_018240865.1 Pseudomonadota bacterium
CGGCGAGGGGCTTTTGGCGGGATTTCCCCCTGTTGCCCGCCCGGAAAGAACCCCTCCCACCCCAGCGTGACGTAAACGCTCGGTCGGCCCTCGCTCCACGCCCCCGGAGCGGGGGCCTTTCCTTGTCGGGGGCGTGACCCTAAGTCGAAGCCGTGACCGACACGCTCAAAATCGCTTCGTGGAACATCAACTCCGTCCGCTTCCGGATCGAGATCGTCGAGCAATTCCTGCGCGAGCAAGCGCCGGATATCCTCTGCCTGCAGGAAACCAAGGTGGAAAACGGCCTGTTCCCAGCCACGGCCTTTCACGCACTTGGCTATGAGCATATCCTGCTGAACGGTCAGCGCATGCATCACGGCGTCGCGATCATCAGCAAGCTGCCGATGATCGAAGAAGTCCGCAATGACTGGCAGGCCAATGGCGAGGCCAGGCATGTCGGCGTGCGGCTGCCGAACGGCGTGCGGCTGGAAAATGTCTATGTACCGGCCGGTGGCGACATTCCCGATCGCGCCCTCAACCCGAAATTCGGCCAGAAGCTCGATTTCCTGCAGCGCATGACGGACTGGTCGGAAACCGTCCGCGTGCCGACGATCATGGTCGGCGATTTCAACGTCGCGCCGCTGGAATGCGACGTCTGGAGCCACAAGCAGCTGCTGGGCGTGGTCAGTCACACGCCGATCGAGGTGGAGGCGCTTGGCCGCCTGCAGGCCGCGCACGATTGGACCGATCTTGGCCGCCGTTTCGTGTCGGCGCCGGAGCGCTGCTTCACCTGGTGGAGCTACCGCGCGAAGGATTGGGCGGCCTCGGATCGCGGCCGGCGGCTCGATCATATGTGGGCAAGCCCCGATATCGCGGGCAATGCGGTGGCGCATCAGGTGCACGAGCCGTGCCGTGGCTGGCTGAAGCCCTCGGACCATGTGCCGCTGGTGACGGAGTTCCGCTTTTGAGCGAGCGCGCCGCCGCGCGCGCGATCGACGCGATGCGCCGCGGCTGGCCGATCGCGATCGGCGATGCGGGCGCGGCACTGTCGCTGCTGGCGATCGAAACGGCGGATGCCGGGCGGCTGGCCGCATTCGACCCTGAGGGCCAGGCAGACGTGCTGCTTTCCGCCAGCCGGGCCGAGACGCTGAAACTCGCCAATCAGCGCGAGGCGGCCAATCCGGGCCATGCCGTGCGGATCGAGCGCGCGCCGTGGCTGGATTTCGACATGGCCGTAGCGCTTGCGGACCCGGCGCTCGATCTCGCGACGCCGCTGAAAGGTCCGTTTCGCGCGGTTGGTATCGGCAGCCAGGCGGTCGCCGATGCCGCGCTTGACCTGGCGCGGCAGGCCGGACTCCTTCCGGCTTTTTTCGTGCGCGAGGGCGGAAGCGATCCGTTGTCGCTCGACGATATCGCTGCCTTTTCCGATCCGGCCGCGCTGACGCTCGCCACGCGCGCAAAACTGCCGGTTGCGATCGACGAGCATGCCGAAATCGCCGCGTTCCGCACCGCCGATGGCGGCGACATGCATGTCGCGCTGATCCTTGGTCAGCCGGACGGCCAGCCGGCGGTCGTCCGCCTGCACAGCGAATGCCTGACCGGGGACGTGCTTGGCTCGTTGAAATGCGATTGCGGGCCGCAGCTGCAGGCGGCGTTGAAGGAAATCGCGGGCGCCGGCTGGGGCATCCTCCTCTACCTCAGGCAGGAAGGACGCGGCATCGGCCTGATCAACAAGCTGCGCGCCTATGCATTGCAGGATCAGGGCTTCGATACGGTGGACGCGAACACCCGCCTCGGCTTCCGGGTCGACGCGCGCGATTTCCGCGTGGCGGCGCGGATGCTTGAGCTGCTGGGCCAGCGCCGCATCCGTCTTCTCACCAACAATCCGATGAAGGTCGCGGAGCTGGAACGGGCAGGGATCGAGGTCGTCGAACGTGTGCCTCACCAGATGACCGCCAACCCCCATAATGAGCGGTACCTCGCGACGAAACGCGACCGCACGGGGCACCAGCTCTAGCTCTGTCATTGCGAGGGGCGCAGCGACGAAGCAATCCAGTCGCGTCCTCGCATTCTGGATTGCTTCGCTTCGCTCGCAATGACGTTGGCTAAGAAATCAAGCTCCGAACCTCATCGAAGCTGCACGCCACATCCTTCACGCCAAGCGCACGGAGCTTGTCGGCATGGCCGGGCAGGCAGTGCGAGCCGGCGACGAGGCCTATCACATGAGCGCCGGACGCCACCGCGCCCGTGGCGCCGACCAGCGAGTCCTCGAGAATGACGGTGCGGGCAATCTCGATGCCGAGCGCTTTGGCGACGTGCCAGTACAGATCGGGCGCGGGCTTGCCCTTGGCGACATGTTCCTTGCCGCTGAAAATCCTGCCCTCGAATATATCGAGCAGGCCGAGATGAGCGAGATGTGTGCGTACCCAATGGCTGCTGCTTGATGAGGCAACCGCCTTGGGCCAGGCCGCAGGCAAGGTACGCACGAACGCGACGGCGCCTGCGACTTCGGCAAGGCCTTCGGCAAGCACGCGCGCATCTTCCGCAGCGCGGCGTTCGTGAAATACAGGCGGCAGCGGCGCACCGATCCGGGTCTCGATCGCGCGGATGAAGTCCGGACCACTGAGACCGGTATAATGCGTGAGCGCGTCCTCGCGGCTGTGCGGGAAGCCGAGATCGGTCAGCAGCGCGGCGAGCTGTTCGTTGCCCGCCGCCTCGCTTTCCAACAGCACCCCGTCGAAATCGAAAATGATCCCGTCGAACTTCACGCGCGCGATCCGAACAGCGCGGAACCGACGCGGACATGAGTGGCGCCGAGCGTCACCGCCGTCTCGAAATCGCCGGACATGCCCATGCTGAGCAAAGCCAGGCTGTGATCGCGCGCCAACTTGGCGAGCAGCGCGAAATAGGGGGCGGGCTCCAGATCGGCGGGCGGCACGCACATTAGGCCGGCGATGCTCAGCCCCGCTGCGCGCGCGACCCCCAGCAGGGCAGGCAGGTCGGCGACCGCGCAACCGCCCTTTTGCGGCTCGTCACCGATATTGACCTGCACGAAGAGCGTGGGACTGCGGCCGGTCTTAACAATCGCCCTGGCCAGCGCCTCGACCAGGGAAGGACGATCGACCGAATGGATCGCATCGAACAGCCGCACCGCATCCTCGGCCTTGTTGCTCTGGAGCTGGCCAACCAGATGCAATTCGATATCGGGATGCGCCGCGCGCAAGGCGGGCCATTTCGCTTCGGCCTCCTGCACCCGGTTCTCGCCGAACACGCGCTGGCCGGCTTCGATCAGCGGTTCGATCGCTGCGGGCGGATGGGTCTTCGAGATGGCGATCAGCGTCACATCGGCGGAGTCGCGCCGCGCGACTTTGGCGGCGCGGGCGATCCGCTCGCGGACTTCGGCAAGGCGTTCATGTGCGGGCATCGACGCTGCTATAGGGAGCGTAATGACCCGCCGCCACCTCGCTTTGCCCCGCATCTGGATGCTGACCGACGAACGCCAGGGCGAGGCGCTGTGGGCCGCGCTCGCCCGCCTGCCCAAGGGCGCCGGCGTGATCGTGCGCCACTATTCGCTGCTTGAAACGAAGCGGCAGGCCCTAGCGCGCCAGATCGCGCAGCGGGGCATCTTCGTGGCCTATAGCGGCTCCGATAGCGCCGCGCGGCGGGCCGGTGCGAAAGCAGTCTATGGCAAGGCGAAAACGCCCGGCCGCCTGCCGCGCCTGTTTCCTGTCCACAACTGCCGCGAAATCCTTGCCGCGGAGCGCGCCGGCGCGACATTGCTGCTGCTATCGCCCACTTTCCCGACCCGATCCCATCCGGGCGCGAAAACGCTGGGCCCTCTCGGATTCGCCAGGCTGGCACGGACCGCCCGAGCCCCTGTCATTGCTCTTGGCGGCATGACGCCAAAGCGTTTCAAGCGCCTGAAATCATTCGGCGCCCAAGGTTGGGCGGCGATCGACGCCTGGATGGAAAGCTCGTTTTAGTCAGCGCATGACCATATCGGTCAGTCGCAGCGAACGGCCTTGTATGTCGCACCTTTCCGGGCGATTGCCTCCGGCACACCGCAGAAGCGCGGGTTTCTTTCGCGCTTGCCCTCGACATTGTCGATCAGAAAGCCACTCTCGTCGATCGCTTGAGCCGACGCGGGAATTGCGACTTCGAAATGCACATGGTGCAGCATCGCGCACCCGACCGCGCCTTCATAGCCGATGAATTGCCCGGCTCTCACTTTGTCGCCCACGCGCAGATGCGCCGCGCCTTTGACGGAGCCGGCCGCCACATGGGAATAATTGGTCCACTCGCCATTGGCATGCGCGATCCAGACATAGTTGTTATGGCAATCCTTGGCCGCCCGGCCCGATTGCTGCTCGGCATAGCTGTCCTGGATCATCATCACCGTGCCCGGAGCAGCGGCGACAACCTTGTAGGGCTTTTTTCCGTCGACCGCATAGAGATCGACGCGACCAATCGGCCTGTGCGTCTCAAAATCATCGAAGACCTTGACCGACGTGCCGTCCGCATAGGGCAGGCGGTATCTCCCCCCGCTCAGGCCATTGGCGGCAGCGACTGTCTCGCCTGCCGATGGAAATGCCAACCCAAGGGCAAGGCTGATGATGAGGAATCTCGAAGCGTTCATGGCATCTGAATTATACCCAGATGCTCAGGTAAACTATCAAAATCGAAGGATTTTGCGGCGCCGCGCGATCCGGTTCGGAATCAGAATTTGATGACAGTGCCCAGATACACGGCCTGGCTGTCGCGGCGGCCGTCGTCGATCAGCTGGAGGCGGTCGCGCTGTTCGGCCTTGTAGCGGACGCCGGCAGTCACATCGAGGTTGCGGCTGAGCGCGTAGGAACCGCCGAGATCGAAGTTGACGCTGCGCCCGCCGGTCAGATTGGCAGTCTGGATATCGGTCGGGCGATCCTGGCCGACCTGGATACGGCCGCTCCACTTCGGTGCGTTGTAGCTCACGCCGGCTTCGATCTTCTCGCGGCTGCCGGGCATGCCGGCCATGTCGACCTTGGCGATATCGCCGGCGAGCGCGAAACGGCGCCAGCCCACGGCCATGCCGAGATTATAGGCGACCGGCGTCAGGCTGAGTGTCGCGGGCGCGGCGGCGACGCGCAGCGTCTCCATTTTGCCGGTCGTCGAAAGCGCCCGGACCGCGACCGTCACGGCCTTGCTGCCCGGCTTGACCGAGGAGGCCGGCGTGAAGCGGAAGCCATTATTGACGAGGCCCGCGCGGGCATAGATCGCGGCGACGCGCGGATCGGCCGCGGCGGGCGTGAAAGAGCCGATTCCACCGCGCGCACTGAGCGCCACCGGGCGTTTCAGCAGCTTTTCGCCGAGTTCGGAGGAAGCGCCGATCGCAGGCACGGCGATCGCCACGGCCAAAGCCGCGCCGCCCAATGCCAGATATGCGCGCCCAAATCGCATCGATCGACTCGTTCTATCCCCGCCTATTCGAACATCCCACGTAACGCCTCTCCGGCGGACTCGCCACTGTATCGGAGTCGAATCTTTCCAGAGTGTTGCACAACATCCACAGAAAGTTGCGCGGTTCCGATTCTCCTCTGCCTCACGCACTGCTTGCGAGCGGCCTTGCAGTGCCTATAACGGCCCGCGATTAACCCTGCCTGTGCAAGGATTGCCGATGTTGCGCGCCTCCCGTCCCATTCTGCTTTTATCGTCCCTGCTGGCCCTGTCGGCCTGCGAATGGGTGAAAGAAGACCTGTCCAAAGGCCTGAATTACGGCAAATCCCCCGATAAGACCAAGCAGGCTGACCTTGCCGCCTCCAAGGTCACGACCATCGGCGTGAATTCCTATCTGTGGCGCGCCGCGCTCGACACCGTTTCGTTCATGCCGCTTCTGCAGACCGATTCGAACGGCGGCGTGATCGTGACCGATTGGTATGTGAATCCGCAATCGCCCGGCGAGCGGATGAAGCTGACCGTTTCGATCATCGACCAGGATCTGCGCGCCGATGCGCTGCGCGTCGCCGCCTCGCGCCAGATCATCCAGAACGGCCAGTGGGTCGATGCCCCGGTCGCCGCAGCCACCGTGCAGAAGCTGGAAGACATCATCCTCACCCGCGCGCGGGACTTGAGGCGCGCCGCTTCCGGCATCAACTAAGGGCGATATGTCAGAACGGTTCAATCCCAAGGCCGCCGATGCGCGCTGGCAGCGTGTGTGGGCGGAGCAAGGCGTGTTCCACGCCCGCGACGACAGCCCGAAGCCCAAATCCTACGTGCTGGAGATGTTCCCCTACCCGTCGGGGCGCATCCATATGGGCCATGTCCGCAACTATACGATGGGCGACGTGTTGGCGCGCTACCGGCGGATGAAGGGCATGGAAGTGCTGCATCCGATGGGGTGGGATGCTTTCGGCATGCCGGCCGAGAATGCGGCGATGGAAAAAGGGGTGCACCCCGGCACCTGGACGCGCGCCAATATCGCCACGATGCGCGACCAGCTGAAATCGCTGGGCTTCGCGCTCGACTGGAGCCGAGAGCTCGCGACCTGCGAGCCCGATTATTACGGGCAGGAGCAGGCGTTGTTTCTGGACCTGTTCGCGGCGGGCCTGGTCTATCGCAAGGAATCGGCGGTCAATTGGGATCCGGTCGATATGACCGTCCTCGCCAACGAGCAGGTGATCGACGGGCGCGGCTGGCGTTCCGGCGCGCTGGTCGAGAAGCGCAAACTCAGCCAGTGGTTCCTGAAGATCACCGATTTCGCCGACGAGCTACTGGAGGGACTGCAGAGCCTCGACCAATGGCCCGACAAGGTGCGGCTGATGCAGGAAAACTGGATCGGCAAGAGCCAGGGCCTGCAATTCCGCTTCAAGCTCAACGGTTTCTCGACTTCGCTCGAAACGAACGGAGTCTTCAGCGGCGCTTCTTCATCTCCGTTTGCTTCGAGCGACGTCGAGAAGCCCGCTTTCGAAGAGATCGAGGTGTTCACCACGCGGCCGGACACGATCTTCGGTTCGAGCTTTGTCGCGATCGCCGCCGATCATCCGCTCGCCGCGAAAGTCGCGGAGAGCGATCCGGCCGCCGCCGCGTTCATCGACGAATGCCGCGCGGGCGGCACCACCGCGGCCGAGCTGGAGACGGCGGAGAAAAAGGGCTTCGACACCGGCCTGACCGCGACCCACCCGTTCGATCCGAACTGGCAGCTGCCCGTCTATATCGCGAACTTCGTACTGATGGATTATGGCACCGGCGCCGTGTTCGGCGTGCCGGCGCACGACCAGCGCGACCTGGACTTCGCCCGCAAATACAAGCTGCCGGTGCGCCGCGTCGTTGCCGAGGGCGATGCCACCGGTCCAGTGTTCGAAGGCGATGAAGCCTATACCGGACCGGGCAGTCTCGTGAATTCGCGCTTCCTCGACGGGCTCGACGTCGAAACCGCCAAGCGCGCGGTGATCGATCGCGCCGAGGCCGACGGCTGGGGAAAGGGTACGACCGTCTATCGCCTGCGCGACTGGGGCGTCTCGCGCCAGCGTTACTGGGGCACGCCGATCCCGATCATCCATTGCGAGAGCTGCGGCGTAGTTCCCGCTCCGCGCGAGACTCTTCCGATCGTGCTGCCCGAGGATGTCGATTTCAAGACACCCGGCAACCCGCTCGACCGGCATCCGACATGGAAGCATGTCGCTTGCCCGAGCTGCGGCAAGCCGGCCCGGCGCGAGACCGACACGCTCGACACGTTCGCGGATTCGAGCTGGTATTTCATCCGTTTCGCCAGTCAGCCGGGCGACAAGCCGTTCGACAAGAAGGTCGCGGAATCCTGGCTGCCGGTCGGCCAGTATATCGGCGGCGTCGAGCATGCGATCCTGCATCTGCTCTACGCCCGCTTCTGGACGCGCGCTCTCAATCGCCTCGGTGAGATTGACGTCAAGGAGCCATTCACCGGCCTGTTTACGCAGGGGATGGTGACGCACGAGACATATCAGGCGCCGGACGGCCGCTGGCTCAGCCCCGAGGAAGTCGAGCAGCAGGCGGGCAAGCTCGTGATGGTCGACGGCGGCGCGCCGGTAACGCTTGGCCGCGTCGAGAAAATGTCCAAGTCGAAGAAGAATGTGGTCGATCCCGCCCCCATTCTCGACAGCTACGGCGCCGACGCGGTGCGCTGGTTCATGCTTTCCGACTCGCCGCCGGAGCGCGATCTTGCCTGGTCCGAAGCCGGCATCGAGGGGGCCTGGCGCTTCGTCCAGCGCGTGTGGCGCCTCGTACAGAGCGTGAGCGGAGCGGAGGGCAGCGATCCCGCGCTCGTCCGCCGCGCCCACAAGACGATTGCGGGTGTCGCCGAGGACATCGAGGCGCTCGCGTTCAACAAGGCGGTGGCGAAGCTCTACGAGTTTACTGGAGCGATCGAGAAGGCCAAGCCCTCGGCCGATCGTGATACGGCGGTGCGCGCCTTGGTGCGCCTGGTTTCGCCGATGATTCCGCACCTGGCCGAGGAAGGCTGGGCAGCGCTGGGCGGCGAAGGGCTGATCGCCAACGCGCCCTGGCCCGAGTTCGACCCTGGTTTGCTAGTCGAGGACGAAGTGACGATCGCCGTGCAGGTGAACGGCAAGCTTCGCGACACCCTCACCGTTCCCCGCGGCGAATCGCGCGAGTCGCTGGAGGCGAAAGCGCTCGCCGCGCCCAATGTGATCCGGCTGCTGGATGGCGCGTCACCAAAGAAAGTGATTGTCGTTCCCGACCGGTTGGTGAATCTGGTCGCATGAAGCGGCTTGCTTCCCTTGCCCTCGCGCTGCTGCTGCCTGGATGCGGGTTGCAGCCGCTCTATTCGGGCGGATCGGGCGGTGAAGTCGCGCGGGCGCTCGCCGGCGTCGAGGTCGCGCCGATTCCCGGCAAGAATGGCTGGCTGCTTCAGAATGCCCTGAAGGATCGTATCGCCGCCGTGCCGGGCGCCCCGCCGCGCTACCGCCTCGTCGTCGAACTGGACGACAAGATCGAGGGCTTCGGCATCCGTCGCGACGATGCGATCACCCGCGAACGCAGGACTCTACGCGCACGCTACCGGCTGACGGACGGCGAAAAGGGTACAGTGCTGCTCGACGCGACGGCCGGCTCGGACGCTGGCATCGACGTGGTTCGCTCCGAATATGCGACGATCGCGGCCGAGAACACCGCGCTGGAACGGTTGGCGGGTGAAGTCGCCGACCAGATCGTGTCGCGCGTCGCGCTTTACGCCAAGCGGACCCAGTGAAGGCCAATCGCGGCGAGATCGAACGCGCGCTCGACCGGCCCGGCGACACGATCCGCTGCTACCTGCTCTACGGCCCCGATGAAGCCGGATCGCGTGCGCTCGCCGACCGGCTGGGCAAGGCGATGGGCAGCGACGCCGAGCGAGTCGATTTGGATGGTGCGACGCTCAGCAAAGATCCGGCGCTGCTGGCCGACGAGGCAGCATCCACGTCCCTGTTCGGCGGCGCTCGCTGGATCCGGGTGCGCGCCAATGGCGATGAGATCGCCGACGCGGTGGACGCGCTGCTGGACGCGCCCCAGGCGGGCAATCCTGTCGCGATCATTGCCGGCGCGCTGAAGCCCAGCTCAAAGCTGCTGAAGACTGCCCTAGCCTCCCCCGCCGTGATCGCATGCGCGAATTATCTGCCGGAAGCACGCGATGCCAGACCTCTGGTGAGCGCTATGGCCGCACCGCTTGGCCTGCGGGTCGCCCCCGATATCGCGCGGCGCATCTTTGATGCAGCGGCGGGTGATCGCGCTGTGATCGCGCAAGAGCTTGAGAAGATTGCCTCTTATCTTGATGCAGGCGGAGGCCCACCGCGCGAGGTCGATGCGGCGGCACTGGACGCGATCGGCGCCGGGGAAGGCGAAACCGATTCCGCGGCGCTGATCGATGCGATATTGACCGGCAATCCGCGGGCGGCGGTGGAGGAGCTGAAAGCGCTCGGCGAAGCTGGTGAGGATGGTATTCCGCTCGTCCGCGCAATACTTCGCAAACTGCTTCAACTCGCGCCGCTGCGGGTGGAGGCCGATGCGAACGGCCTCGCCGCTGCCACCAAGGCCGTGTTCTTCAAGGAAAAGGATGCTGTGACGGCGGAGCTCAAGCGCTGGTCGTCAGCCGATCTGGCGCGCCTGGTCGAGCGGATGACAGCGGCTCAGGCGCAATTGCTCGAATCGAACGCGATCGGCGCCGTCACGGCGTCACAGGAATTGCTGACAATTGCCCGCCAGGCGGCGCGCAACCGCTAGATTCGCTCACCCGTCAGGCGCTGGCAGATCAGGTCGAGCTGATCGAGGCTCGAAAAGCCGAGCGTCACCGATCCGGCACCATTCCCATAGGCGATCTTCACCTTAAGACCGAGAATGTCGCCCAGCTGGCGTTCGAGCGCCGCGATATCCGCGTCGCCATCGCGGGGCGCACGCACAGATCGTGGCACCACCGAACGACTGCCGCGCGCAAGCTTCTCGGTCTCACGCACCGACAGGTCGCGCGCGATAACCTGCTCAGCCAGCGCCAACGGGTCGGGCGCCGTAATCAAGGCTCGGGCATGACCCATAGAGAGCTTGCCGTCCGCCAGCATCTGCCGGACGCCGGTCGGAAGATCAAGTAATCTCAACAAGTTGGCAATATGGCTGCGCGATTTGTGGACGATCCGTCCCAAGGCTTCCTGACTGTGCCCGAACCGGTCGATCAGCTTGCGATAGGCTTCCGCTTCCTCAATCGCGTTCAGATCTTCGCGCTGGATATTTTCGACCAGCGCCAGTTCCAGCGTTTCCGCCTCATCGAAATCGCGAACGATCACCGGCACTTGGTGCAGCCGTGCGCGCTGCGCCGCCCGCCAGCGCCGTTCACCCGCGACAATCTGATACCGGCCTTCATAGGGCCGCACGACGATCGGTTGGATCAGACCGCGCGCTTCGATCGAGCGGGCAAGCTCTTCTAGCGCGTCTTCGTCGAAATGGCGGCGTGGCTGTTCCGGATGCGGTTCAATCTCGGCCACCGGCACCGTGTGCACGCCCGGCGACCGCTCGCCGCTCGCCGCTACGGGCTCTTCGCGCACCACCTCGCCCAATAGCGAGGACAGGCCGCGGCCAAGGCCGGTCGGGCGTTTGCGGGCGGGATCGTTCATGCGGCTCTCTTCAGATTCGGCAGACGGGCAAGCAGTTCGCGGGCGAGCGCCATATAGGCTTCAGAGCCCGAGCAGCGATGATCGTAGATCAATGCCGGGACACCATGGCTCGGCGCTTCGGACAGGCGGACGTTGCGCGGAATGACCGTTTCAAACACCACGTCGCCCAGGCAGGTCCGCACATCCTGCGCGACCTGCTCGGTCAAATTGTTGCGGCGATCGTACATGGTCAGCGCGACGCCGAGAATGGATAATTGGGAATTGAAGCGAGCGCGGATGCGCTCGATCGTCTGGAGCAGCTGACTAAGGCCTTCGAGCGCGAAGAACTCGCATTGCAGCGGCACGAGCAGAGAATCGGCCGCAACCATGGCATTGATCGTCAGCAGCCCCAGCGAGGGCGGGCAGTCGATCAGGCAAATATCCCAGCGGCCGGCCGGCGCGGAGTCGAGAGCATTGCGCAGCCGATGCGTGCGATGCTCAAGCTCGACAAGCTCGATCTCCGCTCCCGAAAGATCGACCGTTGCCGGCACGATATCGAGGCGCGGCACCCGTGTCGAAACGACGCATTCGCTGAGTGCTGCCTGCCCGGTCAGCAGGTCGTAGCTGTTCGAGCTCCGCTCGGACTGCGAAATGCCCAACCCGGTCGAGGCATTGCCTTGCGGATCGAGATCAACCAGCAGCACGCGCCATCCGATCGCGGCCATGGCCGTGGCGACATTGATTGCGGTCGTCGTTTTGCCGACCCCGCCTTTCTGATTGGCTACACCCACGCAGATCATGCTCACCTCGGCTTCACGCCCGTGGCCACGATGATATGTGCTTCATCGTTCGTCAGGCTCTGTTCCACGTGGAACGTACCTTGCCACGATTGCCGCACGTCGACCAGTTCCCGATCCGCGCTTCGGCCTTTGGGAAGCACCCAAATGGTGGATGAAACTGTGAGTGGATAGGTGGAAGACAGAATTTGCGCCAAGGCGGCGTAGGCGCGCGCCGTGACGGCTCCAAATTTGCGCCCAGAGAGTTTTTCCACGGCCGATGGCTGAATGGTCGCGTTATCCAGGCTGAGATCAGCTTTGGCCACGTCCAAAAACTCGACGCGCCTCCGACGCGGCTCCACCATGAGGACAGGCCGATCGGAGAGGATCGCGAGAACCACACCGGGCAGCCCCGGCCCCGAGCCCACATCAAGCCACTCTCCCGCATCGGGAGCAAAACGAAGAAGCTGCGCGGAATCAAGGATGTGCCGTACCCAAATGGCGGATTCCGTCGCCCGGCTTATCAGGTTCTGCGAGGCGTTCCCGGCGAGCAGGAGCCTCACATAGGCCGCCAGCCGTTCGAGCTTCTCTGTTCCGTAGCGATCCGCAATCCAGGCTTTCGCCCCGTCCTCGGTCACGCTGCCCGCTTCCGGCTATGCGCGAGAATGACGGCCAACGCCGCCGGCGTGATGCCGCGAATGCGTGCCGCGCTCGCCAGATCGGCCGGGCGCGCAGCCTCGAGCTTTTCGACCATCTCGTTGGAAAGGCCTGGAATTGT
>JAFEEY010000135.1 GCA_018240865.1 Pseudomonadota bacterium
TCCGCCACTTCAGTCCCTGAGTGGGCACTGCGTTTACGCCACCGCCCGATACCAACGCCTGAAGCAGCCGGGACTTCGATCCCATGATCCTGACTTCGCCGGTATCGACCTCGACGCGCTGAGCCAGCGCGCGCAGATGGTCGCGGCGATAGCCTCCCCCTTCGAGCCGGATGCTCTGGCGGGCGTTCCTGGCGAATGTGCGCAGCATCTGCGGCGTCACCGCCTTCTGGCCTGAGTTCTGGAGCATGGCCTGCGCTCGTTCGGCGTCGGCCTTGGCCTGATCCCGGATCGCCTTGAGATCGTCGATGCGGTCTTTCAGCGCCGGGTCGTCCAGATCGGCCACACCCGCTTCGATGGCGTCATAGAGGCGCTTGAGCCGCAATTCCGATTCGGTGGCGCGCTTGTTGAGTTCGGCGATATGCTCGCGGCGGCGCTCGGCATGTTCTTCCCGCCGGTCGAGAACGGCGGCAAGGATGGTTTCCAGCCGCTCGGGGCGGAGAAGCTGGTTTTCAAGATGGCTGGCGACCAGATCGTCCAGCTTATCCATCGGCACCGCCATGCCCTCGCAGGCGGTCGGCCCCTGCCGCGCCTTGATCGAGCAGGTGTAATAGCGGTAGCGCCCGCCCTTGCCGGTGCGGATGGTCATGGCCCCGCCGCACTTGGCGCAATGAATCAGGCCGGTCAGCATGGTCGGGCCGCTGATGACGGCGGCAGGCGTGACCTTGGGATTGCGGGCCTTGAGCAGCTTCTGCACGATGTCGAACGTGTCACGGTCGATGATCGGCGGGACGGGAACCATCACGATTTCACTGACCGGCTTCAATTCCTTGGTCTTGGTCCGCTTGTTGAACTCGTGCTCGCCCATATAGGTGCGGCGGGTCAGGATGCGGTGAACCTGGCCGATGCCCCAGCGGCCACCATCACGAGTGAAGATTCGTCGAGCATTCAGGTAGCTGACGATGTTCTTGACGCCCATCTGGCCGGTGGTGCCGTCGCCATGCAGGGCCAGCCGGTAGATCAGCCGCACCGTGTCGGCGTGCAGCGGGTCGATCTCCAGCTTCTTCTTGGTCTTCGCGCCGCGCTGCTCGGCGGCGACGGTGCGATAGCCGATAGGCGGAAGCGAGCCGTTCCAGAAGCCTTGCCGGGCATTCTCCTTCAAGGCCCGGATGACGTGCTTGGCGTTTTCCTTGGACTGGTATTCATCGAACAGCGCCATGATCTGCCGCATCATGACGTGCATGGGGTCATCGCCCATTTCCTGCGTGATCGAAACCAGCTTCACGCCGTTCTTCGCCAGCTTGCGGACATAGAACTCAAGCTCGAAGTGATCGCGGAAGAAGCGGCTGAACGAGTGGACCACGACGACATCGAAGGGTGCGGGCTTCGATATGCCCGCTTCGATCATGCGCTGGAACTCGGGGCGGCGGTCGTTGGTGGCCGATGCGCCCGGCTCCACGAAGGTCTCGATCAGTTGCAGGCCGCGCGCCTCGCAATAGGCTTCGCCCTGCCGCTTCTGGTCGGGAATGGAAACATCATGCTCGGCCTGCCGCGCCGTCGAGACACGCAGATAGAGGGCGGCGCGTAGCGACACGGTGGAAGCGGTCATGCCGGACCCCCTTGTGCGGCAGCCTCGTCAGGCGACAACACGGCGACACCGAATGGCAGGAAATGCTTCGTGTTGCGTGTGACAATGACGAGTTCATGCGCTGCGGCGGTCCCGGCAATCACGGCGTCCGCCATGCCGGGGTCGTGACCGGCCGCAAGCGCCTTTGCTTCCAGCCGCCCGCCGATTGCGGCGGCCTGCGCATCGAAGCCAATGATCTTGTCATCGTATGTGGAGACAAGGCCACTGAGCCATGCTTTCAGGCTCGCGGCCTTCGCCGTTGCCCCCTTGTGGTCGAGGAGCGCGATTCCCTTCTCGATCTCATGGATGGAGACGACCGACAGAAATAGCCGTCCATCGGCGTCCATGCGGTCCAGCCAGGTGAGGAAGTCAGCGGATGCGTCCGACTTCGACGGGGCCAGCACGGAGACGACGTTGGTGTCGAGAAGGAAGCCGCTCAAAGCTCGACATCCCGCGATGGTTTGCGGTTGCGCGGGAACTCTCCGCCTGGGAACGTCCTGAGATAGCTGACAAGACCCGCCCGTTTGCGATCGAGCGCCTTGCGCGCGATCTCCGCCGCCTCGACCGAAACCAGGGCTGCAACGGGCTTGCCATGACGGGTGATGGTCACGATTTCTCCTTTGACGGCTTCATCAACGAGGCTGGAGAATCCAGCCTTGGCGTCTCTGAGGTTGATGGTCAGCATGTCGCGCCTCCATATGTAGACATATGTGACTACATGTAATCCATTGAAGGGCGGATTTCAACGCCGATTCGACGCCGGGAGCATCAACCGCCGGGGCCGAATAACTCATCGAACAGGTCGCCGAACCATCGCTCGAACACCTCGATCTCGGCTTCCGTGACGGGAACGGGATCGGGCCAGTCGTCGGTAACGGTCCATGTGGAGAGGTCGTGCTTGGGCGGTCTGCCGGGGAATGGCCACGGATAGCCCAGCAGTTCCTCAAGCTGTTCCGATGCCGTGGGCGGGCGTTTTGCGTGCCGGGATCGGGATGCCGCCACGGGCCTGTTGTCGTCCCTGCGATCAATAGTCATCGAGGAAGTCGAACTCGTTGCGCGAGCGCTGCCGCCACCCGGCGGGATTGGCGATCCAGCGGTTGATCTCGGATTCGTGCCAGCCTGTGCCGTTGGTGCTGATTTTGAGTTGTGGCGGGAACGTGCCCTCGGCGATCTTGCGGTAGATGGTGGACTGCGAAAGCCCGGTGCGGGCGAGAACGGTTTTCAGACGGATAATACGGTCTGGTTGACGCATGGCGACGCTGCCTCCTGCTGGCTGTTTCTGATTGCGATTGAGCCAGACAGAAGAAGGAATTGCCTTTGTGCAATAGAGTTTTAGCTGTCGTCGTGCTACGGCGAAGAAACGGCGGTAAATAGGATGGGCATAGAATCCGAAACCTGACAGGCAAGCATGAAGGATGCACGGAATTGGAGGAAATCGACTGGGCAGACCGTGCGTTCTACGACGACGGAGAATGGGTGACATGGTCCGAAATCGATGAGCAACTGCGCTACAAGGAGTGGGGCGCGAAATACCCGAACGCGAAACGCTCGATCATTCCCTACTTTGAAGATTTGATTTCCCTTGCCGAGAGCTATCACCTCGAAACCGGGCTGCACCTCTCCGTCTATGGCGACATCGGCGAGCTATTTGGCGCAATCACCTACGGCATCGAGTTGAACAAGACCTATGCGCAGGGTTCTGACGGCAGGCTCGGGAACGATCACGTCGAGATCAAGACCATAACCCCGTTCAAGACCAAAGACTTGGTTGTGGTGGATACGGCGCGGCATTTCAGCAAACTGCTCGTGGTCAAGATCAACGAGGAATTTCAGGTCGCCGGGCGGATGATCGACCGCAAACTTTTGCCGAAGCGAACTGGCCGGTTCCTGCGCATCCGATGGGACGATCTGCCTCCCGCGCAAAGGTGACGATAAGCTCGGACTTTCCGCTATCCCGCCGACATCAAATCAACGCTTCTGATGCCGCTGGTCTATAGCCCGATCCCCCGGCCCAGACCAAGGCCATGACTGAGGGCGAGGTCCTTGCCGATGCCCATGCCTGTATCGAAGTCACCGCCGATGCCGAGGTCCTTCCTGCGACCGGCGAGGAGCGATTCTAGCTGCGGGTCGCGTTGCAGGCTGTTCGCCATGTCGCCCATCTGTGAGCGCGCGGCCTTGTAGCCGGAATAGTCGCCCGCCGCATATTGGCGCTGGCTGTTCTGGCTAAGGTTCTGCCAGCGCTCCACGAAGCGGTCGGCGCGGGCGCTGGGCGTGATCCCCGGATCAGCATTCCGCCCGGTGCGGATTTCGGTTTCGAGCTGGAGGGCGCGGATTGCACGACCGATCCTGCCACCACCCGCCTCACGCGCGAGGCCGTTGTCCTTGCTGTAAGCGGCTTCCGCATCCTGCCATCCGTGGGGCCGCACCTCGTCGAAGGCGCGCCGTGCCGCACCGAGTTCGCGCCGCTGCTCGTCGGAAGGCGCAAGCCCCTGCTGCTTGGCTTCGATGATAGCGTCGGATGCGCGGGCATGGCGCACGAGCGCGTCGGCACGCGCCTTGCGCAACGCCGCCTCCGGGTCTGCCGCCACTGTCCTTTCCGGCGCTGCCCGCTGTGGCGACGGGATGGCGTTGTCGCCGGGCGTGGTGTCAGCCGGTGAGCGCGGGCCGTCGAACATGCCGCGCACCTTCGCCGGCACGATCTTCCTGACGATCTCGACCACGCGCTCGCGGAAGGTGATGCCGCGCCGCTCGGCGTAGCTCTGCGCTGGATCGGCGCGTTCGTAATCCGTCGCCATGTCCTTGGCGCGATCCCTCGACAGGGTGCGAACGAGCCGGTTCTGATCGGCAAAGTCATCACGGCCATAATGCAGGTCCGTGCCGTCACGGTGACGGGACAGCGCGACATAGCTGCTATGGGCGTCCATGCCCGGCGTCGCCAGGACATGGGTGCGGTCCACCGTCATGCCCTGCGCCTTGTGGATCGTGGCGGCATAGCCGTGGTCGATCTTTTTGTAGTCCTTCAGGTCGAAGGCGACGGAACGCCCATCGTCGACGCGCACGGTCATGCTCTGCGCGCTGATTTCCTGAACCGTGCCGAGCGTTCCGTTCTTCACGCCAAGCCCGCGCTCGTTTTGCAGGAAGATGATGCGATCTCCGGCGGCGAAGGTCCGCGCGCCACGCTCGACGGTGACGCGCACCTCGTGGTCAAGGTCGCCAGCGTCCCGCATCCTGTCGCGCGCCGCTTCGTTCAAGGCGCGCACCTCGTCATTGGTGTGGGTGAGGATGATGCGGCTGGCGTCGGGACTGGCCCGCCGTTCGCGGTCCCAGCGCTGGATCAATTCGCCGCGCGCCTGCTCGCGGGTCTCGGCGACATGCACCATACCGTGGCGGTCATAAGCATGGATCGCATGGCCGGTCTTGCCGGTCGCCAGATCGCACGTGGCGTCCCGCTGCCAGTCCTCGCGCTGGCGGCGCACCTCGCCGATTTCCGTGCCGCCGTGGCGCTCATGGATCGAGCGGAACGCCGCACCCGCCTCTATTGCTTGCAACTGCTGCGGATCGCCGACCAAAACGACTTTCGCGCCGGCCTCGGCGGCATGGGACAGTACCCGCTCCAACTGCTGCGTGCCGACCATGCCCGCCTCGTCGATGACCAACACGTCGCGGCTCGAGAGCATGTCGCGGCCCTGTCCCCAGCCATGTTCCATGCTGGCGATGGTGCGCGACGCGATGCCCGATCCGCCTTCCAGATTCTCAGCAGCAATGCCGGACAACGCAGCACCCCGAACCTGATAGCCCGCCGCTTCCCATGCCTCGCGCGCAACGCCGAGCATCGCGCTCTTTCCCGTCCCGGCATAGCCGACGACAACACCAAGATCGCGCCCGTCCGTGACATGCGCCAGCGCGTCCGCCTGCTCGCCGGAAAGGACAAGGCCGCGCTGTTCGGCACGGGCCAATGCAGCATCGCGATCCGCATCACCAACTGCATGACGTTCGCGCTCGGCCATAAATTGCGCCGAGCGATGCAAGCGCTGTTCGGCCTCGATCATGTCGCGCGTGGTGAAACGATCCTCGCCGCGTCCGTCCTTACCCAATTCGACAAGATCGGGCGCGTTCCGCATTGCGCCCATCACCTCGTTGAACTGCTCGATGCCGTCGCTGTGCCGGTGCGCGAACTTCGCCATGTCGCGCCGCGAAAAGGTCGATTGCTGCTGCGTGATCGCGTCCAGCGCAATCGATGGATCGGCAACGATGCGTGCGCCGTTGTCGCGGGCGATCTCGCGGTGCAGGTCTGCACGGTCTGCGGCTACGATCCCTTCGCCCTCAATCCGCTGCGCGGGTGCGCCGATCTGGCTCTGTGGTTCGAGCGGGATGCCCTGCGCTTCAAGGCTGCGATGATCGATGCGGGCGTCGATGTCGAGTTCGGCCAGCCGTTCGTTGGCAAGCTCGGCCCAGCGTTCGCGCCAGCGCTCCACCATTTCGGTGCGGTTCCAGTCCCGCACCTTCTGCCCGAAGCCGTTCTCGTCCACGCTGCGCATGGTGAGCATGACATGGACATGGGGCTTCGGCATCCCGTCCTCGCCTATGTCCCAATGCACATTCACATCAGCGATCATGCCCTGATCGACAAATTCGGACTGCGCGAAGTCGCGGGCGAGTTCGACGCCCTGCACCTGCGTCAGTTCGCGCGGCAGAGAAAATTCCACTTCGCGGGCAAGCTGGGCGTCCTTGCGCACCTCGCAGGCTTCGACATCGTTCCAGAGCCGGTCGCGGTCGCCAAGATGCTCCGGCGCGCCCTCCGGCAGCATGATTTCCGAATGGACGACGCCGCGCTTGGCGGAGAAATCATGGCTGCGGTCAAGACGCTCGTCGCGCAGGCGCGAGCCGGAGCGGTAGGCGGCGGATGCCACCGCACTGCTCCCGGCCTTGCGGCCAATGACCTTGACGTGAAGATGATAGATCGCCATCGCGATCAAACCATCTACACCTCTGAGCGCACGTCGGAACGACGTATAAGCGCGCCCTCGAAATGAATTTCTCGGGACTGTTCGCGCCGTGTCAGACCGTCCCGGTGACATTACTGCATTCCGTGCCTCGCGAAACTACCCTCTCCGCATCGACATCTTGCGACCGGAAAGGAAAGCACAATGCGCAAACCGAGAGACTACGATGCCGAACTGAAGGCGCTGGAAGACAAGGCCAGAGAACTCAAGACGCGGAAGGTCCAGCAACTTGGCGAACTGGTGATCGCCACCGGGGCGGACAACCTCACCGCCGACGAACTGGCCGGTGCGTTGATCGTGCTGGCGGAAACCGCCGATGCCGGAAAGCGGGAGGCATGGGCGAAGCGTGGCGCGGCGTTCTTTCAGGGACGGACACGGCGATCTGCATCAACACCTGACCGCGAACATGGCGGCACTCAGACGCAACCGGGCGGCACGCAACCGGCATCAGGCGGCACGGGCGCGACATGACATGCGAAGCTGGCAGGTCGAGCGCCGAAAGCGCACGAAACATCTGATCGAACTCGGCGGCCTCGTCGTCAAAGCGGGCCTCGTGGACCTGACCGGCGACGACCGCGCCACCATCCTCGGCGCACTCCTCTGGATGGCCGACAAACTCAAGAGCGAGGAACGCAAAAGGGCATTGGCGCTCTGGACTGAAAAGGGAAATGGCGCGTTCGAGGCGGAGCACTCAGCAGGCGCACACCACAGGCCGCAGTCACGGCAGGATGGGGCGTGACCGATGGCGGGCGGCGCGGAGACCTCACATATCGCAGCGCTGCCCGCCATCGCGCGGCAGCGCTGCGCAAAAACGGTGAGCGACAGGCGTTGTGCTGCTCCGTTCGTTTGTGCGATCTTGTCATTGCTTCGCAGGGGAAGGGTGAATACTGGATGCGGGATCAATATGCTGGAGATGTAAGCGACGTAATCAAATTTGCTTTTTTGCGCGCCCTTGCAGGCAAGGATAAAACACTCGGTATCGCGTGGTACTATGCCCCGAGTCATGATGGGCGCTCAGACGGTCGGCATCTTGAATGGCGAGATGAGACGGCGTGGCGCGCGCTTGATGAAGAACTGCACGCAGGTCTTGCGACCTTGCCGGAACGCAGCGTTGAAGCCCTCGAACAAGCGATGATCTGGCCGGAAGGAGCGCTGTTTCATCGCGAGCCGGTGCCGCCCCGCGTGGAACGATCCGCGTGGGGAAGACGCAAGCGGAGCGCGCTTGATGCTGCCGACATTCTGTTTCTCGATCCCGATAACGGCGTCGGTGGGGAAACCGAAAAACACGCAACCTTCTCGGAAATCCGGCTGTTGCGCAAACCCGGACGCGCCATCGTCTTCATCACATTTCCGGGCCGGAACATGAAACACGATGCCCTTTTGCAGCAGTTGCATGAACGGCTTTCTGTCGAAACGGGTGCCGAAAATATCGTCACACTGCGAACCAATGTTTCAGTGCCACGCGCTGCTGGCTCGTCATCATATGTGCAGCGCCAGCGCTGGTTTACGGTTGTCGATCCTGACGCCGAACTGACTGCCAGGGCGCAAGCTTTTGCTAATGCGCTTGTATCGGTTCCACGGGTTCGCGCGAGATTGGAGCGCCTGACGTGAGCGTTTCCGAGGACATCCGCGCCTTGGCGCGCGAAGGGTTGAAGGTCGCCGAAATAGCAAGACAACTGGGGATTCGATATCAGCATGCCTACAATGTCTTGAAGCAGTCTCCCGCGCCGTCTTTGACAGCGCCAGACGGTCAAGGGAAGGCATCACTAGACCTGACAAATGCCCTTGTTCTCGTTTCATGCGTGAGTCAGAAGCTCTCCCGACCAGCTCCGGCGCAACTGCTTTATCGTTCCGAATGGTTTCTCAAAGTGCGGAAGCTGGTCGAAAGCCAAAAGGCTGATTGGCTCATACTGTCCGCACTCCACGGTGTTGTTGTGCCGGATGCCGAAATTGCCCCTTATGAAAAAACACTCAATGCCGCTGGCGTGATTGAACGGCGCGCATGGGCGGAAACTACTCTCCAACAGCTAGGCCCATATCTGATCGGACGGCAACGGATCGTGATATTTGCTGGTCAACGCTATCGCGAATTTCTGCTCCCCGCATTGAACGGCGGTGGCTACGAAGTGGATGTGCCAATGGCAAACCTACGTATTGGAGAACAATTGGCATGGCTGGCCGCGCGATCATGAGCAGGACAAATGATCTCATTCGTTTGTATCGGATCTTGGATAGGCTGGAGGCTCTGTCGGGCGGCAAAAGGTTTCTTGCTCAGCTTGCGCCATCGAGAACCTGGCCGCGAAGGGGCGTTTATTTCTTCTTTGAGCCGGGGGAAACTCGCAAGGGTAGCGGTCACGGCGAAAGGCTTGTCCGCGTAGGCACTCATGCTTTGGGAGCGGGTGCGCGTTCAACCCTGCATCAGCGCCTGCGCCAGCATGCCGGGAGGTCGTCCGGCCTCGGCGGAAATCATCGGGGATCAATCTTTAGATTGCTTGTCGGCGAGGCGCTAATCGCACGTGGTGACTGCCCGGAGTGCCGTTCTTGGGGAGTTAAAGGCGACATTGGGAAGGCCGCGGAGATACTGATGACGCAAAGGATCGAGTTAGCAGCCGCTGAGGCACCAATTGAAGCCGCCGTATCTGAATATATAGGTCGATTGCCCTTTTTGTGCCTTCCAGTTGACGATGAGCCGGGGCCTGACTCCCTGCGTGGGTATATCGAACGAAATGCGATTGCGCTCACAAGCTGCTTGCACGAGCCAATGATTGATCCGCCTTCACGGTCATGGCTGGGCCTCTGCTCGGGTCGGGACAAGGTTCGCCGCTCGGGCCTGTGGAACCAACGACACGTGGAAGAGAACTACGAGCCTCGCTTTCTTGATATGCTGGAAACAGCTATCGAACGCAGTATAGATTCGTAGAATTATTGAGTACGCGGGGGAATACAGAGCATGGCTGGGGCGTCCTTCCAGACCAATCCTATCGACCTTCATCGGCTGCTTGATGAGTGCCATCGGGGCATCATCCAGTTGCCGGATTTCCAGCGAAGCTGGGTTTGGGACGAAGACCGCATCAAGAGCCTGATCGCCTCGATTTCGCGGGCCTTCCCGGTCGGTGCGCTCATGTCGCTGGACACCGGCGGGCCGGTCAATTTCAAGCCCCGCCCTGTCGAGGGCGCTCCGGCGGGCGCCCGTCAGATAGCGCCGCAATCCCTTCTGCTTGACGGTCAGCAACGCATGACCTCGCTCTATCAGGTGACGTTGCGCGGCAAGGTGGTGGAAACCGTCACCCCGAAGAAGAAGCGCGTGAAACGCTGGTTCTATCTCGACATCGCCAAAGCGATTGACGAGACCGTGGACCGCGAGGAAGCCGTCATCGGCGTACCGGAAGATCGTATGGAGCGCGCGGATTTCGGGCGCGAAGTCACCCTCGACCTTTCCACACCGGAAAGAGAATACGCCGCACTGATGTTCCCCGTCAGCCAGGTATTCGATTGGGACGCATGGCAGGACGGGTTCAACGATCACTGGTCGGGCGACGAGCACAAGGCGGTGCGCGAGCAGTTCCGCACCTTCAAGAAAGAGGTGTTGGAAAACTTCAAGATGTATCGCGTGCCGGTGATCGCGCTCGACCGCTCGACTTCCAAGGAGGCAGTCTGTGTGGTGTTCGAGAAGGTGAACACGGGTGGCAAGCCGCTCGACGCCTTCGAGTTGGTCACGGCCATGTATGCCGCATCCGGTCATGAACTGCGCAAGGACTGGTATGGCGACGAGGGTGTCAAAGGTCGCCATCAGCGGCTCGCCGATACCCTGCGTCCTGCGGATTCCGATGCCGGTATTCTGGCCGGTGTCGGCAATACCGATTTCTTGCAGGCCGTCTCCCTCTTTTTCACCCGCGACCGGCGGCGTGCCGCCGAGCAGGCGGGCAAGGAAGGCAAGGAATTGCCTGCGGTGTCGGGCAATCGGCAAGCCCTGCTCGATCTGCCGCTGGAAGCCTACAAACAATATGAAGCGCAGGTGGAACGCGGCTTCGTCCAAGCCGCCAAGTTTCTGCACATGCTTCATATCTACCGCATTTTCGATCTGCCCTATCAGTCGCAGATTGTGCCGTTGGCGGCGATCCTCGCCGACATTGGCGATGCTTGGGAGCATGAGGCCAACCGGACAAAGCTGGTCCAGTGGTATTGGAACGGCGTGTTCGGTGAGCTTTACGGTTCCGCCGTCGAAACGCGGATCGCCAAGGATTTCATGGAGGTGCCGCGCTGGCTGAGCGGCGGGCCGGAGCCTTCAACGGTCAGCGAAACCATTTTCCGCTCCGACCGCCTGAAAACCATGCGGATGCGGCTTTCAGCGGCTTACAAGGGCATGAACGCCTTGCTGATGAAGGAGGGCGCGCAGGATTTCCGGTCGGGCCAGAAATTCGATCATACGGTGTTCTTCGGGGAAAATGTGGATATTCATCACATCTTCCCGCAGGACTGGTGCAAGACGCAGGGCATCAAGCCCGCCGTGTTCGATTCCATCATCAACAAGACGCCCCTGTCATATCGGACGAACAGGATCATTGGTGGTGTCGCGCCAAGCGAGTATTTGGCGAAGCTGGAAAGCGGAAACAGTTCGACGCCGCCAATCGCCGCTGGAAAGCTGGACAGCTATCTGCAATCCCACCTCATCGCCCCTGTCCTTCTCCGTGCCGACAAGTTCGAGGAGTTCATGGAGGATCGGCAAAAGCGCCTGCTTGGTCTGATCGAACAGGCGATGGGCAAGGCCGCCTATAGCGGCAATATCCCCGAGGAAGGTGAGGACACCGAAACAATCGAAGATGGCTCCGAAGCTGCCTTGCTCCCTCGCATAGCCTAATCCGGCAAGATGAAGTTCTATCGTAGGGCTATGGCGTAAACGTAGTGCTCATCACTATCGGTCGCGGCCCGCCA
>JAFEEY010000136.1 GCA_018240865.1 Pseudomonadota bacterium
GGCGCCAGCACATGGCTGTGGCCGATCGTGCGGCTCTGCGTCGCTTTCTCCGGCAGGTCGACGCCGTGGAGCAGATACCAGAGTCGGTCGCCATTGGTGCCGCCCCAGGCCGCGCCCGCATCGCGCGGGCGGCGCGCGCAAAGCCCCGCAATGTCATTGACGCCGTCCTGCGCCAGCCGCCGCTCCATCTTCGCGCCGATCCCGGCAATGTCGCGCAGCTGCAGGCCGAACAGCCGCTGCGGCAGTTCTTCGGCGGTGAGAATGATGAGACCGTCCGGCTTCTGCATGTCCGAAGCGAGCTTCGCCAGCAGCCGGTTGGGGGCGATGCCGATCGAGCTGGTCAGGCATTCGCCGACCTGGGCAGCGATGCCGGCCTTGATGCGCAGTGCGAGCGCGCGGGCGGCCTCCAGTCCGTTCTCGTTGTCGAGCAGGCGGCAGGCCACTTCGTCGATCGAGCAGACCCGGTCGACCGGCACATGCTTCCACACTTCGTCGATGACCGCGTCGTGGAACTCGACATAGCGCTCGTGCCGCGCCGGGGTGACGATAATGTCCGGACATTTCTGCCTGGCTTCCCACACCGGCGTGCCGGTCTGGATGCCGTAGCGCTTGGCTTCGTAGGACGCGGCGATGGCGACGGTGGTGTCGCTGCCCACCGGCGCCACGATCACCGGCCGACCCCGCAGATGCGGCTGAAGCTGCTGCTCGACGCTCGCGAAATAGCTGTTCAGATCGAGGAACAGCCAGCGCAACGGCCGCGGCGGCAAGGCAAGCGAGTCGGACACGAAAAGAACATAACAGGAACTTTAATCGTGCAACAGCTTCTGCCAGGCGGCCAGCTTGGTTTCGAACGGCAAAGTGAATGCCGGGCTGCTGGAGGGCAGGGCGACCAGCCGCAGCCGATCCACAAGATCGCCCAGCTGCGCCCTCCCGATCCGTGCGGATGTCCCGCCATTGAATCCGATCGTCCTGAGCGCCGGCAGCGAAGTGGCGAGGCTCCGCAGATCATTCGCCGCGACATTGCGAATGGCTGCATCAAGGCTGCCCGCCCGCTCGGCATCGGCGATCACATCCCACAAGCCGATGCGATGCTCCAGCAGCGCCGCCAGCCTGTCTTCATAACCAAGGGCGGCGAGATCGACGCCGATCACCGCACCGATCAGCCGCCAGAATTGATTGCGGGGATGCGCATAGTATCGCCCGGCCGCCAGCGACGCCGCCCCGGGAAGGCTGCCGAGGATCAATATTTCAGCTTGCGCATCGACAATCGGCGCGAAAGAGGCGTGCCGGATCAACGGGCTGATTTGATATCGGTCTGTTCGAAGTCATTGCCTTTGAAGAGCAGCGACTCGTTCGTTGTGTGGGCAAGAGCATAGGCGAAGCAGTCGCCAAAATTCAGGCGTGCCGAGTGACGTCCTTTTCCGAAAACGCGATAAGCCTCGCGCGCGACATCGACATGATGCCGACTGACTGGCACCAAATCGATTTCCCAATGCTTCATTAGCAAATCCAGGCGTTCGCTCAAAACCGGGTCGTCATTCTTATCGACCACGATCGCCGCTTCAAAATAGTTCACGACGGACATTTTGATTTTGCCGAAATGGTCCAGAAGCAGCGGCACGATCCAGGCCGTCTCGGGTTCCTCCCGGATCAAGGCGATGATCGCCGAGGTATCGACGATCATCGTGGCAAGCCGTCCTCGCCATAAAGAATGTCGGCATGGTCGATCGACAGCATGGCACTCTTCCACCGAGCGCGGCTGCCTGCGATCATGCGATAGAATTCGTGCTCCAGTTTCTCGCGCTCGGACGATGGATCGGCAAGCTGCAAGTCGATTTCCCGAGCTCTTTTTCTAAGCGCTGCGAGAACGGCCTCTTCGACAGATACTCCTGTGCTGCGCGCAAGCTGTTCTGCCAGTGCCACTGCCTCTGCGCTGTCAACTTTAAGTTCGATGCCCATTCGGATCGCCCGCAAACCGGATAATTATTGCCACTCTACCAGATTTGGCAGTGCGCGGCACCTGTAGCGCATAACACAGCGTCAAGCGCACACCCCCGCTTCACGCGGCAAAAGTTTCCCCTGCTTGCCGCCTCGCGCCCGCCCGACTACCTCTCGCTCCATGATCATTCCCGATACGCTGGCGCTGATCGGCAACACGCCGCTGGTGCGCCTGAAGGGGCCGAGCGACGCGACCGGCTGCGACATTTACGGCAAATGCGAGTTTCTGAACCCCGGCGCTTCGGTCAAGGACCGAGCGGCATTGGGCATCGTAGAGGACGCCGAGGAGCAGGGGCTGATCGGCCCCGGCGGCACCATCGTCGAAGGAACGGCGGGCAATACCGGCATCGGCCTCGCCCTCGTCGGCAATGCCAAGGGCTACAAGACGATCATCGTCATGCCCGAAACGCAGAGCCGCGAGAAAATGGAGACGCTGCGTGCGCTCGGTGCCGAACTGGTGCTGGTGCCGGCCGCGCCTTACGCCAGCCCCTGCCATTTCGTGCACACCTCGCGGCGGATCGCGGAGGAAACGCCCAACGCGCTCTGGGCCAACCAGTTCGACAATATCGCCAACAGGCGGGCGCATATCCGTTGGACCGCCGAGGAGATCTGGGAGCAGATGGAAGGGCGGATCGACGGCTTCACCTGCGCGGTCGGCACCGGCGGTACACTTGCCGGCGTCGGGCTGGGACTGAAGGCGAAGGATGCGGACATCACGATCGCGCTGACCGATCCGCACGGCGCCGCGCTTTACGAATATTATGCGCATGGCGAGCTGAAATCCGAAGGCAGCTCGGTCGCCGAAGGCATCGGCCAGGGCCGCATCACCGCCAATCTGGAAGGCGCGCCGATCGACACGCAGTTCCGCATCTCGGATGCTGAGGGCCTCGCCCAGGTCCAGACGCTGCTGAACGAGGAGGGCCTGTGTCTCGGCCTCTCCTCCGGCATCAACGTCGCCGGCGCGATAGCGCTTGCCAGGCAGCTGGGGCCGGGCAAGCGCATCGTCACCATCCTGTGCGACACCGGCTTCCGCTACCTCTCGACGCTCTACAATCCGGACTGGCTGGCCGCGAAGGGGCTGGCTTAAGGCAGGTCAGCCGGTCGCGATCGACACCGGCACTTCGACGATCGGCAGTGGTTCCTCGGGCATGCCGCCGATGCTGACGGCGGTGCGTGACGTGAAGTTGAACGCCATCAGTGCGATCATCATCGACGCGATCTCGTCCTGGGTGAAGGCTGAGCGGATCAGTGTAGCATTGTCTTTCGTCACTTCGGCAGGGAAGCCGAGATAGCAATCGGCGAGCGCGAGCGCGGCGATCTCGCGCTGGCTGAGGTCGCTTTGGCGATAACCGTCGGTGATCAGGTCCGCCTTGGCTTCGGAAAGCCCGTCGGCCCGCGCCACGTCGTAGCGCACGGACTTGCAGAAGACGCAGTTGACGGTCCGCGCGTTCCGCAGCCGAATCATTTCCAGCAGCGAAGGCGGTATGAGGCTATCGTTCCAGATATGCCCGTTGAGCGCGATGATCTCCGATACTGTTTCAGGGATCAGCCCCAGCGCGCTATCGCGAATGACATTGCCGGTCTTCGCGGTGGGGCCGGTGGCGCGGGGCTTAGCGGTCATTGGCGAGGCCTCCGGCGGCAAGGTCGCGCAGGCAGCGGGCTGTCCGGATACGGCCATCAAGGCACCCAAGCGCCTCGATCAGAAAGACCAGACCGGCCTCGCCATGGTGCGCTTTCACTGAGTCGGCGACATCGTCGGGAATGGATTGCGTGTCGATCCAGTAATATTCCGCGAACAGCAGGACCGATTTCCAGTCGTCGGGCAGTGCCGGATCGTCCAGCGCACGGTCGGCGAGAACGGCCTGGCGCTGGTGGGATGCGATGCCCGGCGCGAGCGCATTGCCGGATTCCATCTCGACTTTGTCGGCGTGCAGGCGGGCGAAGGTCAGCCGGCAAAGCTCGAGGAGGTCGTTCGGAAGATAGGGCTGATCCCACAGGCTTCGCCACAACCGCGCGAAGCTCGCGGCGGACGGTCCGCCCCGGGCGAGGGCGTCGTCGAGCGTGATGCTGCTGATCATTTTCGCTCCTCCACAAGCTGCCGGTACATGACCCGCGGCGCTATTAGCGGCAAGGGTTATGCCGATTGCCTTTCGTCGCCGGATCACTACACTTGGCCGCAATGTCGGAAGACAAACGCGCTGGCATGCAACGGGTCCGTGTCGGCTTGACCGGCCTTGGTGCTGTCCTTCTGATCGTCGCTATCTCCGCGGCGATCTTCGAGAGCGCGCGCAACAAGCCGGCCGGCGATCAGGCCGCGCCGCTCAACAAGACCGAGCAGACCGTCGCCAACATGGTCACCGATAACGGTGCGGAGGCACCGGCCGATCCGTTGACCGAGATCGGCGTTACGCCCGCCGCGCCCACCACACCCAACGCGACCGCGACCGCCCAGCCTGCTGCCAAATGACGCACAGTCCCGTGGAATCCCGCGAACAGTTCAGGAACAAAGGCGCGCTGAGGGAGCGTGCCCCGCCCGCCTTTGCGCCGATCTGAGATGTTTTTCCCGTAAATCCCCGTAAAATCCCGTTGTATCCCGTATCTGCCCACGGTATGTGAGTCGGAACAGGCGGGGGCAATTCCCTTGAGTGAGTCGTGACCGGGCGGCGCCCTGACGAGGCGTTTTCCGGAACGAGAAGGTTTGCGCCCTCCCCCTGGAAAGGGTGTGCGTGGGCGAACGGGAAGCCTTTAACGGATTTGCGATGACCGCGGTGGACGGCAAAGGCCGCGTCGCGATCCCCGCATCCATGCGCGCCGTGATCGAGAAGAATGTGGCAGCTTGCGGCGGGGACGTGCGCACTGTCGTCATCGCGCTTCACCCCAAGGATCCGTGCCTGATCGCTTACGACCCCGCCTGGTTGAAGCTCAGTCACGCCCGGCTGGAGCGCCGCGAGGAAGCGCGCGAAGAAAGCGGCGACGCGCTCGATTACAATGCCAAGCGCAAGGCGCTGGCGCTGACCGAGTCGGCGGGCTTCGACGCCAGCGGCCGCTTCGTTCTGCCGGACTTCTACGCGATGAAGGCGAAGCTGACGCCCGGCACAGACGCGGTGTTTTCGGGCGCGGGCAATTTCTTCGAGATATGGAACCCGGACGTGCTGCTCGCCGCCGATGGTGTCGATCCGGACCTGAAAGAGCTGGTCGAATTCACCCGGGCCAGGCGGAGCGCGAAATGACCGGCGCGCCGCATATTCCCGTGATGCTGGGCGAAGTGATCGACGCGCTGGCGATCCAGCCCGGCGAGCGCCATGTCGACGGCACGTTCGGCGCGGGCAGCTATACCCGGGCGATGCTGGCCAAGGGCGCGCGCGTCTATGCGTTCGATCGCGATCCTGATGCGATCGCCGCCGGCCGCGCCGCCAACGACGAAGGGCTGGTCCTGATCGAGCGCCGCTTCTCCGAGATGGAGGAGGCATTGACAGAGGCCGACGCACTTCCGGTCGACGGCGTGACGCTGGATATCGGCGTGTCCTCGATGCAGTTCGACCAGGCCGATCGCGGTTTTTCGGTGCAGGCCGATGGTCCGCTCGACATGCGGATGGAGCAGGCGGGCCAGACGGCGGCCGACTGGCTCAACACCGCCGACGAAGCCGAGATCGCGGACGTCATCTATACTTATGGCGAGGAGCGCCGTTCGCGCCGGATCGCGCGGGCGATTGTCGCCGCCCGGCCACTCTCCCGCACGCTGGAGCTGGCGGGCGTGGTGCGCAAGGCGGTCGGCTTCATCGCCGGCAAGGACAAGGACCCCGCGGTTCAGGTGTTCCAGGCGATCCGCATCCATCTCAATCGCGAGCTCGACGAGCTGAAGGGTGGACTGGAAGCGGCCGAGCGCGTGCTGGCGCCCGGCGGGCGGCTGGCGGTCGTCACCTTCCACAGCCTGGAAGACCGGATCGTGAAGCAATTCCTGCGTGACCGGAGCGGGCAGGCGCCCGCCGGATCGCGCCATCTGCCGGTGGCGGCGACGCGCCGGCCGAGTTTCGAGGCGGTGGGCAAGGCGGTGCGGCCGAGCGCGCGAGAGACGGGTGCGAACCCGCGCGCACGCTCGGCCACACTTCGCGTCGCGCGCCGCACCAATGCGGACGCTTGGAGTAAAGGGGAAGCGGCATGATCACGCGCAGGCTGCGTCCGATCGGCTGGGTGGCGGGTGTCGCGGCAGCGGCGCTCAGCTTCTATCTCGTGTCGCTGCAGGTCGCGGCGGAACGCGCGCAGCTGGAAAGCGTCGAGGGCCGGATCGCGCTCACCCAGCGCCAGATTCGCACGCTGGAGACCGAGTTCAGCGCGCGGGCGAGCCTGCGCCAGCTCGAGGCCTATAACCAGGATGTGCTGGCGCTCGCCGCGCCCAAGGTCGGCCAGTATCTGGCCAATGAAGTGCAGCTGGCATCCTATTCGCCGGGTGACGCCGGCTCGATCGGCAAGCCGGCGGCTTCGACGGCGCTGGCCAGCGCCGAAGCATCGCCCGCGCCCGCCAATCGCCCGGCCTTCAGGCCCGCGGTCCTGACCGATGTGAAAGCGCAGAACGCGCCGGTGATCCCGGCCGTGCGCCGGGCGCCGCTGATCCAGACGGTCGCGATGATCGAGCCGGTCGAGGCCGCGCCGCCTCCGGCCAAGGCCGTGGTGAAACCCAGGCCTGTCGCGAGGACGCCGATTTCCCAGAAGGTCGCGCTGCTCGACGACGCGGCGATCACCGACATCGCTCGTGCGGCCGCCAGAGAGGCGAAAGCCGCCAAGCGATGACCGGCGCCGTCGCGACTCGTCCGGCCCAGCTCCGCGTCCCCGCCGAGCGCCGGCCGGATCTCGCGCTTTCCCAGCTGCGGCTGATGCTGCTGATGCTGCTCTTCATCGGCGCGACGGCAGCGATCGGCCTTCGCATCGCCTATCTGTCGCTATTCGCCGACAACAGCACCAATCGCGCGCATGCCGGCGCCGTGGCCCGCGGCGATATTCTCGACCGCAACGGTATCCCGCTCGCGCAGACGATCGACGCCTGGTCGATCGGCATCCACCCGGCCAAGGTGATCGGCGACAAGCGCGCGCTGGCCGAATCGCTGGCGCGGCTGATGCCCGAACGGAGCGCCGATGACTATTACGCGATCCTCAGCTCGAAGCTGACCTTCACCTATCTGCGCCGCCGCGCGACGCCGGAGCTGGTCGCCGCCGTCAACCGGCTGGGCGAGCCGGGCATCGACCTCGGCCGCGAGCCGGAGCGCATCTATCCGCAGGGCATGCTCGCCGCGCACGTGCTGGGCTTCACCGATTTCAACGGCAATGGCGTTTCCGGCATGGAGAAAGTGCTGGAGCGCGACCTGACCGGCCGCTTGCGCGGGTCGGGGGCGACGCTGTCGATCGACAGCCGTGTCCAGCAGGCGCTGGAGGCCGAGCTCTACGCCGCGATGACCAAATTCAGCGCGATCGGCGCGGCCGGTGTGGTGCTGGACATCAAGACCGGCGAAGTGATCGCGCTGACCTCGATGCCGGAGCTCAACCCGAACAAGCCGGCGCAGCAGGGGCCGGACGCGGCATTCAACCGCGCGACGCTCGGCGTCTATGAGCTGGGTTCGACCTTCAAGCCCTTCACAGTCGCGATGGCGATGGAAGACGGGATCGTGAAAAGCTTCGGCCAGACCTATAATTGCCCGCGCGTGCTGCAGGCGGGCCGTTTCTCGATCACCGACACCCATCCGTTCGGCCGCGCCTGCTCGGTCGCGGAGATCATGAAGGAATCGTCGAACATCGGCACCGCGCAGATCGCGGCGCAGGTGGGCGCGACCCGCCAGCGCGAATGGCTGCGGCGGATGCATTTCCTCCAGCGCGTCTCGATCGAGCTGCCCGAACGCGGCCGCCCGCTGAACCCGGGCGCGAACTGGGGCGATATCGCGACGATGACGGTCGGTTACGGCCACGGCATCGCCGTCTCGCCGCTGCATCTCGCGACCGGTTACGCGACTCTGTTCAACGGCGGGTGGTGGCGGCCCGCGACCTTGATGAAGCACCATGCCGGCAATCCGGTGCCGCAGGGGGAGCGCGTCTTTTCCGAGGAAACCTCGTACAAGATGCGCGCGCTGCTCCGCCTTGTCGTCACCGAAGGCACCGGCAAGAAGGCCGACGCGCCCGGCTACCGCATCGGCGGCAAGACCGGCACCGCCGAAAAGATCGCCGGCGGCCGCTACACCAGCGGCGCGGTGGTGACGACTTTCGCCGGCGTCTTCCCGATGGACGAGCCGCGCTATGTGATCGTCGCGATGCTGGACGACCCCAAGGCGACCAAGGACACTTACGGTTTCCACACCGCCGGCTGGAATGTCGCGCCGGTCGTCTCGGGCGTGGTCAGCCGCATCGGCCCGATGCTGGGCGTGATGCCCGATCCGTCGCGCGAGGCCAATCTGGCCGAGGTGCTGCCCTTCGTTCACGAGAAAGAGTGATCGATGCGGCTGCGGGATCTGGCCGGCATCGACTCCGACACCCTCGTCACCGGCTTCGCCATCGATCATCGCAAGGTCGCGCCCGGCACGATTTTTGGCGCGTTCCGGGGCGCGCGCTTCAATGGCGAGGACTTTATCCCCCAGGCGATCGCGTCCGGCGCGGCGGCGATCGTCGCACGGCCGGGCGTGTCGGTGGAGGGCGCGCCCTGCATCGCGGCAGAGGAACCGCGCCGCGCTTTTGCGTTGCTGGCGGCAAAATTCTTCGCGCCCTATCCCGACACAACCGTCGCCGTCACCGGCACGAACGGGAAGACCTCTTCCGTCGAACTGACCCGCCAGCTCTGGCGGCTGGCCGGGCACAATGCCGCTTCGATCGGCACACTGGGCGTCACCACCGCGCACGACCAGGTGGTGACCGGGCTGACCACGCCGGACATCGTCACGTTCCTGTCGAACGTCGCCGGGCTGGCGCGCGAGGGTGTCACGCACCTCTCGTTCGAGGCATCCAGCCACGGCCTCGACCAGCATCGCACCGAAGGGCTGCCGGTGCGGGCGGCCGGTTTCACCAATCTCAGCCGCGATCATCTCGATTATCACGGCGATATGCACAGCTATTTCGCCGCCAAGCTGCGCCTGTTCGAAGAAGTTGTGGATGAGGGCGGCGCGGCGGTTGTGTGGGCCGATGACGGCGCGCATTCCCGGCGGGTGATTCAAGTTTGCGAGGCGCGTGGACTGCAACTTCTCACCGTGGGTACGCAAGGATCTACGCTGCGCATTATCGCGCGACAGCCAAGTAAGCTTGGTCAAGCATTGTCGCTCCACACCCCGAACGGCATCAAAAAAGTGACGTTACCGCTGATCGGCGCCTATCAGGCGGCGAACGCGCTGGTTGCGGCGGGGCTGGCGATCGCGACGGGCGGAGACGTAGAAAAAACGCTGTCAAATCTCGGCCGCGTCACGCCGGTGCGCGGACGGCTGGAGCGGGCGGCGATCACCCGCGCGGGCGCGCCGGTCTATGTCGATTACGCGCACACGCCGGACGCGATCGAGGCGGCGGCGGCGGCGCTGCGTCCCCACACCAAGGGACGGCTCATCATCGCGTTCGGCGCCGGCGGCGACCGCGATCAGGGCAAACGGCCGGAAATGGGCCGCGTCGCGTCTGAGGCATGCGATGTCGTGATCGTCACCGACGACAATCCCCGCAGCGAGGATCCCGCCGCGATCCGCCGGGACGTTCTCGCCGGAGCGCCCGGCGCTATTGAAGTGCCCGGGCGCCGCGAGGCGATCGCCGAAGCGGTCCGCATTGCCACCGCCGATGATGTCGTGCTGCTCGCCGGCAAGGGCCACGAACAGGGCCAGATCGTCGGCGACCGCGTCCTGCCGTTCGACGACGTCACCATCGCCCGGGAGTGCGCGGCGTGAGGGAGCGGGATCTGAGCCTGCGCCCCTCGACTTCGCTCGGGACGAGCGCATTCAGCACCCCAAACTCGCTCGCCCCGAGCGAAGTCGAGGGGCGCTTCGCATGACCCTCTGGACCTCGGAAGAAATCGCAGCCGCCACCGGCGGTGCCGCCTCCGCGCCGTTCGCCGTCAACGGGGTCGCGTTCGATTCCCGCGAGGTGGGGCCGAACGATCTGTTCATCGCCCTTTCCGGCGAGACGACGGATGGTCACAAATTCGTCGATCCGGCCTTCGCGCAAGGCGCGGCGGGCGCGATCGTCAGCGCGCCGGTTTCGCATCCTCATATTCTGGTCGCCGACACCAAGTCGGCGCTGGACGCCCTCGGAGTCGCAGCCAGGGCACGCACGGCGGCCAAGATCGTCGGCGTCACGGGGTCGGTGGGCAAGACCGGGACGAAGGAGGCGCTGTACGCAGCGTTCAGCCGCATCGCGCCCGGCCATGCCCACCGTTCCTTGAAAAGCTACAACAACCAGACAGGCGTGCCGCTGAGCCTGTCGCGGATGCCAAGGGAGACGCGCTTCGGCATTTTCGAAATGGGCATGAACAGCCGGGGCGAGATCGCCGCGCACACGCGGCTGGTCCGCCCGCATGTCGCCGTCATCACCACCATTGCCGCCGCGCATATCGAGCATCTCGGCTCGATCGAGGAGATCGCCCGCGCCAAGGCGGAGATTTTCGAAGGGCTGGAGCCCGGCGGCACGGCGGTGATCCCGTTCGACAGCCCGCAGCGCGATATCCTGATCGACGCCGCGAAGCGCCAGGGCGCAAAGATCGTCACGTTCGGCTTCGGCCAGGGCGCGGACGTGCGCGCGATCGACACGGTGCCGGCGAAGAATGGCGGTACTTTGGTCACTATCCAGATGCCGGACGCGAGCCTGTGCATCACGGTCGGCCAGCCGGGCGAGCATTGGGTGTCCAACGCGCTGGCGGTCATGGCCGCGGTCGAGGCGGCGGGCGGCGATCTCGCGATCGCGGGCCTCGCCCTCGCCGAACTTGAAGGCATGCCGGGCCGGGGCGCGCGGATGGACGTGGCGGTGGGCAGCGGCGGCGAAGCGCTGCTGATCGACGAAAGCTACAACGCCAACCCGGCCTCGATGCGCGCCACGCTTGCCGTGCTGGCGGCCGAACCGGCCGCGCGCAAAGTCGCGGTGCTGGGCGCGATGCGTGAGCTGGGCACGCTCGGGCCGGAGCTTCATGCCGAGCTGGCCGAGCCGCTGCTGGCAGCGAACGTCGATTTTGCACTGCTCGTCGGAGAGGAAATGGCCCCGCTCGCGAAAGCGCTTGAGGGGAAGGCCGACTTCGCGCATGTGCCCGCCGCCGCGGCTGCGCTCGAGGCCCTGAAAGGGCGGATCGGCGATGGCGACGCGGTTCTCATCAAGGCGTCGAACTCGGTGGGTCTGGGTCGGCTGGTGGCCGAGCTCGCCGCCGGTGCATTGGCGGACGGGGACTAGGGCCATGTTATACCTGATCGCTGAACAGCTCGGCTTCCCCGGCGTGCTCAATCTCATCCGATATCTGAGCTTCCGCGCCGGCGGTGCGGTGGCGACGGCTTTGTTCCTGGGCCTCATCATCGGGCCCAAATTCATCGGCTGGTTGCGGCTCAGGCAAGGCAAGGGCCAGCCGATCCGCACCGACGGCCCGCAAAGCCATCTTGCCAAGCGCGGCACGCCGACCATGGGCGGGCTGATGATCCTGACCGCCTTCACGATCTCGCTGCTGCTATGGATGGACCCGCGCAACCCCTATGTCTGGGCGTGCCTGGCGGTGACATTGGGCTTCGGCGCGATCGGCTTCCTCGACGATTGGGATAAGGTGCGCAAGGCGACCACGGCCGGCGTGCCGGGTCGGGTGCGGCTGTTGCTGGAATTCCTGATCGCCGGCGTCGCCGCCTGGCTGATCGTGCGGCACAACGGCACGCATCTCTGGCTACCCTTCGTCGCGCAGCCGGTGGCGGACATCGGCTGGTTCTATGTCGTGTTCGCCGCCTTCACGATCGTCGCGTTTGGCAATGCGGTGAACCTGACCGACGGGCTGGATGGCCTTGCGACCATGCCGGTGATCATCGCCTCGGTCGCCTTCATGGTCATCACCTATCTGGTCGGCAACGCCAAGTTCGCGACCTATCTCGGCATTCCGCATGTGCCGGGGGCGGGCGACCTGGCGCTGTTCTGCGGTGCGATCGCGGGCGCGTGCCTCGCTTTCCTGTGGTTCAACGCGCCGCCCGCCGCCGTCTTTATGGGCGATACCGGCAGCCTCGCTTTGGGCGGGGCGCTCGGCACGATCGCGGTCGTCGCGCACCACGAGATCGTGCTGGGCATCATCGGCGGGCTCTTCGTGGTGGAGGCGCTCTCGGTCATCATCCAGGTGTTCTTCTACAAGCGGACCGGTAAGCGCGTGTTCCGCATGGCGCCGATCCACCACCATTTCGAACAGCTTGGCTGGAGCGAGCCGACCGTCGTGATCCGCTTCTGGATCATCGCCCTGGTGCTGGCGCTGGCCGGCCTGTCGACGTTGAAAATCCGGTGATCACGGCGCGCGCCTGGAAGGGCAAGAAATACGCCGTGCTGGGCCTGGCGCGGAGCGGCGTGGCGACGGTGGAGGCTCTGCTTTCCGCCGGGGCGCAGGTGTGGGCGTGGGATTCGAGCGAGGTGGCGCGGACAAAAATCCTCCCCGGGACGGGGAGGGGGACTGCCAGCGAAGCTGGTGGTGGAGGGGGCCCCGGGTCCGCGCAGGTGGGGGGCCCCCTCCACCAGCCTGCGGCTGGTCCCCCTCCCCGTCCCGGGGAGGATTTGGTGCTTGCCGATCCCCTCACCCTCGACCTCACCGGCTTCGAAGCGGTGGTCGTCTCACCCGGCGTGCCGATCAACCGGCACCCGATCGCGGCGCACGCGAAGAAATACGGTGTGCCGCTGATCGGCGATATCGAGCTGTTCGCGCAAGCGCGGGCCGAACTGCCGCCGCACAAGGTGGTCGGCATCACCGGCACCAATGGCAAGTCGACAACCACCGCGCTCGTCACGCACATCCTGAAAACGGCGGGCGTGCCGGCGCTGATGGGCGGCAATATCGGCCTGCCGATCCTCGCGCAGAAGCCGTTGCCCGAAGGTGGCGTTTATGTGCTGGAACTCTCCAGCTACCAGATCGACCTGACCTACAGCCTCGACTGCGACGTCGCGGTGCTGCTCAACATCACCCCGGATCATCTGGACCGGTATGAGGGGTTCGAAGCCTATGCGGCGTCGAAGGCGCGGCTGTTCGAGATGCAAAAGGATGGCCGCGTTGCGGTCGTCGACTATCGTGCCGAGGCTGACGAAGACGTGCTGAAGAACGCCTCGGAGCTTTCGATCACCTTTATTGATGACGTTCCGATCATCGGGGACCAACGCGCGTTCCCATCGTTGCAGGGCCCGCACAATGCGCAGAATGCTGCCGCCGCCGTCGCAGTGTGCAAAGCGCTGGGTCTCAGCCAAGATCAAATCGAACAGGGCCTGCGCACCTATCCTGGCTTGCCGCACCGCATGGAGCGCGTGGCCGAACGTGCCGGCGTCCTGTTCGTGAACGACAGCAAGGCGACCAATCCGACCTCGACCGCGCCGGCGCTCGCCGCCTATCCGAAAATCCGCTGGATTCTGGGTGGGCTCGCCAAGACCGACGATCTCGACGCCTGCGCGCCGCATTTCTCGCATGTCCGCTCGGCCTATACGATCGGCGAGGCGGGGGCGATGTTCGCGCGGCTGCTCGCCCCGCACATGCCCGTCACCGAATGCGGCGTGCTCGATGAGGCGGTGCGCCGCGCCGCCAATGATGCTGAGCCGGGCGATACGGTATTGCTGTCGCCGGCCTGCGCGTCATTCGATCAGTTCAGGGATTATGAGGCGCGGGGCGATGCCTTCCGCGCCGCTGTGGGGGCGCTTTCATGACCGACACCGCCGCGATCCGCCGCAAGAAACAGGTGACGCGCCTCGGCCGCGCCGATCGCAGTCCGCTGGGCCTGTGGTTCTGGGAGATCGACCGCGTGCTCTTGATCCTGATCACGGTGCTGATCTCGATCGGCCTGGTCGCGGTCGCCGCCGCTTCGCCTTCCGCCGCGCACCGCTATTCGGACACCGGCACCACCTTCGCGCCGCTCCATTATTTCTGGCGGCAGTTGTTCTGGGTCGCGGTCAGCGTGCCGGTGATGCTGTTCGTGTCGATGCTGCCCAAGATCACCGCGCGCCGCTTCGCGCTGGCTGGCGCCGCCCTCTTCACGGTGATGCTGGCGGCAGTGCCGCTGATCGGCGTCGAGAAGAATGGCTCGACGCGCTGGATCGGCGTCGGCATCTCGCAGTTCCAGCCGTCCGAATTCCTGAAGCCCCTGTTTGTGGTCGCGATCGCCTGGCTGCTGTCGCTGCGCCAGCACGACAAGAGCCTGCCGGTGATCCCGCTTACCGGCGCCCTCGTCGGCATGATCGCGATCCTCTTGATGAAGCAGCCCGATTTCGGCCAGACGATCGTGTTCGGCGCGATGTGGATGGCGCTGCTGTTGCTCTCCGGAGTCTCCGGACGGCTGATCGGCGGATTGATCGGCGCGGGCCTGGGCGGCGTGGTCGCAGCCTATTTCTTCTATCCGGTGGCGACGACGCGCATCAATAATTTCATCTATGGCGACGGCGACACTTATCAGGTTGACCGCGCGCATGAAACGATCACCGGCGGCGGCTTTTTCGGCACCGGCCCGGGCGGCGGCGTCGCCAAATTCCGCCTGCCCGAGGCGCATACCGATTATATCTATTCAGTGATCGGCGAGGAATTCGGGCTGATCGCCTGCCTCGCCATCGCCGTCATCTATCTCGCGATCGTCGTGCGCGTGTTCCTGAAGCTGCTGGACGAGGAAGATAGCTTCACCATGCTCGCCGCCGCCGGACTGACCACGCAGATCGGCGTGCAGGCGCTGATCAACATGGCGGTCAATCTGCAGCTCGCGCCGTCCAAGGGCATGACCTTGCCGCTGATCTCCTATGGCGGCTCGTCGATGATCGCGCTGGCGATCGGCCTCGGCCTGCTGCTCGCCTTCACCCGGCGCAACCCGTATCTCAACCGCTCCCCCTATGTCGTGAAATGGGGCGGGCAGAAATGAGCCTCTTCGTTCTCGCGGCCGGGGGCACGGGCGGGCATATGGTGCCTGCGCACGCGCTTGCCGAGGAACTGATGCGGCGTGGCCACAGGGTCGCGCTGGTGACGGACGAGCGGGGCATGCGTTTCCCCGGTCTGTTCGAAGGCGTCGAGACGCATGTACTGCCCGCCGGTCGCGTCGGTGGCGGTCCGCTGGGCTGGCTGCGCGCCGCGCGCTCGATCCGGGCCGGGCGGAAGCTGGCGCTGGATCTGTTTCGCAATCTGGAGCCGGCGGCGGTGATGGGTTTTGGCGGCTATCCGGCGCTGCCCTCGCTGCTTGCCGCGTTCAAGGCGAAAATCCCCACAGCCGTGCATGAGCAGAATGCCGTGCTGGGCCGCGTCAACCGAATGGTCGCTGGCCGGGTGAATGCGGTCGCGACGGCGTATCCCGATGTGCAGCGCGTGCCGGCCAGGGCCGCGGCCAAGGTTCGGCTGGTCGGCAATCCAGTCCGCCAGGAAGTGCTGGCGCTACGCGACAAACCCTATCCGCCGCTGGATAGCGACGGCGTGTTCCGGGTGCTGGTGACGGGCGGCAGCCAGGGCGCGAAGATATTGTCGGACGTGGTGCCGGAAGGGCTGGGCATGCTGCCGCCGATCTTCCGCACCCGCCTGCAGGTCACGCATCAGGCGCGCGCCGAGGATATCGAGCGGGTCCGCACCCGCTATGCCAAGCTCGGCATCCCGGCCGAGCTCGCGACCTACCTCCCTGACCTGCCCGAGCGGCTGGGCCTTTCGCATCTGGTCATCGCGCGATCGGGCGCGTCGACGGTGGCGGAGCTGGCGGCGGCGGGCCGGCCGGCGATCCTCGTGCCGTTCGCGGCCGCGACCGACGATCACCAGACCTACAACGCGAAGGAGTTGGTCGCGGCGGGTGGCGCGCGGGCGATTCCGCAAGCGCAATTCACTGCCGTCGAGCTCGCCAAGCAGATGCAGAAGCTGGGCCTGGAGCCCGACGCCCTCGCCAACGCCGCCCGCCGCGCGCGCGGCTGCGGCCGGCCCGATGCGGTGCGCGACCTCGCCGACCTGATCGAGGAGATCGAGGGGTGAGGGGGGTGCTTAAAATCCTCCCCGGCACGGGGAGAGGGACCATGCGAAGCATGGTGGAGGGGGCCTGTCGCCCGCTCCGCGCTCAACGCCCGGGCCCCCTCCACCACGCCGCTTCGCGTCGCGGTCCCCCTCCCCGTGCCGGGGAGGATTTGTTGTGAAAGGCGTCGGCACCGATATCGGGACGATCCATTTCGTCGGCATTGGCGGGATCGGCATGTCCGGCATTGCCGAGGTGATGCACAATCTCGGTTACAAAGTGCAGGGCTCCGACGTGGCCGAGGGCTATGCCATCGAGGGGCTGCGATCGCGCGGCATCAAGGTGATGATCGGCCATTCGGCGGATAATATGGAGGGGGTCGCGGTCGTCGTCGTCTCGACCGCGATCAAGCGCGATAATCCCGAAGTCGCCTATGCCTATGAACATCGCGTGCCCGTAGTCCGCCGCGCGGAGATGCTGGCGGAGCTGATGCGGCTGAAATCAACCGTCGCGGTTGCCGGCACGCACGGCAAGACCACGACCACTTCGATGATCGCGGCGCTGCTCGACGCGGGCGGGATCGACGCCACCGTGATCAACGGCGGCATCATCAATTCCTATGGCTCGAACGCCCGGCTGGGCGCGTCCGATTGGATGGTGGTGGAAGCGGACGAGAGCGACGGCAGCTTCCTCCGGCTGGACGGCACGGTCGCGGTCGTCACCAATATCGACCCCGAGCATCTCGATCATTATGGCGATTTCGATCGGGCGAAGGCCGCCTATCTCGAATTCGTCCACAACGTGCCGTTCTACGGCGCGGCGGTGATGTGCCTCGATCATCCGGAAGTGCAGAACATCCTGCCGCTGATCCGCGATCGGCGCGTTGTCACTTACGGTTTTTCCGCCCAGGCCGATGTGCGCGCGACCTATGTCGCGCCGGAAGGCGGCGGCAATTGCTTCCATGTCGCGATCCGCGAGCGCGATGGCGAGGTGCGGACGATCGAGGACGTGCGCCTGCCGATGCCGGGCAAGCATAATGTCCAGAACGCGCTGGCGGCGATCGCGGTGGCGGTGGAGCTGGGCGTGGCGGACGAAGTGATCCGCACCGGCTTCGCCAAGTTCGGCGGGGTCAAGCGCCGCTTCACCAAGGTCGGCGAGGCGAAAGGCGCCACGATCATCGACGATTACGGGCACCACCCGGTCGAGATCCGGGCGGTGCTGGCGGCCGCGCGCGAGGCGGCCGGGGGCCGCGTGATCGCGGTCTGCCAGCCGCACCGCTATTCGCGCCTCGCCAGCCTGCTGACCGAGTTCGAGACGGCGTTCAATGATGCCGATATGGTCTATGTGACGCCGGTTTATGCGGCGGGCGAGGTACCGGTCGAGGGTGTTGACGCAGCCGCGCTGGTCGCGGGCCTGAAGCAGCACGGCCATCGCGCCGCTGCCGAGATCGCCGATGCCGCTGCGCTCGCACGCGAACTGGCGGGCGTGGTGCAGCCGGGCGATCTGGTCGTGTGCCTGGGTGCGGGCGACATCACCAAATGGGCGGCTGGTTTGGCCGATGCGATGGGGAGGGAACAATGAACAAGCCCCTCCCCTTCAGGGGAGGGGTTGGGGTGGGGAATGTTCCCAAGGCCCAGCCCTCCTCGACCGGCCCCACCCCAAACCCCTCCCCTGAAGGGGAGGGGCTTATGCCCGTTCGGGGCAAATTGACCGAACACGCCCCCTTGGCTCCGCTCGTCTGGTTCAAGGCGGGAGGAGCGGCCGAATGGCTGTTCGAGCCGAAGGATGTGGACGACCTCTCCGCCTTCCTCGCCAGCCTCGACCCTAAAGTGCCGGTGATGGCGCTGGGCCTCGGCTCCAACCTGATCGTGCGCGATGGCGGCGTGCCGGGCGTGGTGGTGCGGCTGGGCAAGCCGTTCGCCAGGGCCGAGGCGCTGGACGCGACGACCTTGCGCTGCGGCGGCGGCGCGAGCGGCATCCTCGTGTCCTCGACCGCGCGCGACGCGGGGATCGGCGGCGTCGAGTTCCTGCGCTCGATCCCCGGCACGGTCGGCGGCTTCGTGCGGATGAACGGCGGCGCCTATGGCCGCGAAGTGAAGGACATTCTCGTCGAGTGCGAGGTGGTGCTGCGCTCCGGCGAGCGGCGGACGCTGAAGCTCGCAGAGCTGGGCTACACCTATCGCCACTCCGAGCTGCCCGAAGGTGCGGTCGTGATCAGCGCGACCTTTCGGGGCCATTCGGCCGCGCCGGACACGGTGCAGGCGGAGATGGACCGGATCGCCGCCGCGCGCGAAGCGTCGCAACCCCTGCGCTCAAAGACCGGCGGTTCGACCTTCAAGAATCCGCCGGGCCACAAGGCCTGGGAAGTGATCGATGCGGCGGGCTGCCGCGGGCTTACGCTCGGTGACGCGCAGGTCTCCGAAAAGCACTGCAATTTCCTGCTCAATCTGGGCATGGCGACCAGCGCCGAGATCGAAGCGCTGGGCGAGGAAGTCCGCGCGCGCGTCAAGGCGCATTCGGGCGTGGAGCTGGAATGGGAAATCCAGCGGGTGGGGGTGACGGCATGATCTCGTCACCAGCTCCGTTCGGCCTGAGCCCGTCGAAGGCCTCCCTTCCTTCCGGGATCCCGTGTGCGAAGAAAAGGGAGGGCTTCGACAAGCTCAGCCCGAACGGTGTTTGTGGAGTGCCATGGTGAGCGCGCAATTGCACATTCTCGTCCTGATGGGCGGCTGGTCGGCGGAGCGGGAGGTGTCGCTGATGTCCGGCGCGGGCGTCGCGGACGCGCTGGAGAGCCTGGGCTATCGCGTTACCCGGCTGGACATGGGGCATGACGTCGCGGTGCGCATCGCCGAGGCGAAGCCTGTTCTTGTTTTCAACGCGCTGCACGGCACGCCGGGCGAGGACGGATCGGTTCAGGGCATGCTCGACCTGATGGGCATCAAATACACCCATTCGGGCATGGTCACATCCGTGATTGCGGTCGACAAGCAGCTGACCAAGCAGGCGCTGGTGCCTCACGGCATCCGCATGCCGGGCGGGCATGTGGTGAAATCGGAAAGCCTTTACGCAGGCGATCCGCTGGCGCGGCCCTATGTGCTGAAACCGGTCAATGAAGGCTCGTCGGTCGGCGTCGCGATCGTCACCGCCGAGGGCAATTATGGCGAGCCGATCGGCCGTGATGTGCGGGGCCCCTGGCAGGAGTTCGAAGAGCTGCTCGCGGAGCCGTTCATCCGCGGCCGCGAGCTGACCACCGCCGTGATGGGCGGCCGCGCGATGGGCGTGACCGAGCTGAAACCCAAGAGCGGCTTCTACGATTACGACGCCAAATATACCGAGGGGCTGACCGAGCATGTCTGCCCCGCGAACGTGCCGCCCGCGATCGCCGAGGCATGCATGGAGATGGCGCTGAAGGCGCACCGGCTGCTCGGCTGCAAGGGGGCGTCGCGCTCCGATTTCCGCTGGGACGACGAAAAGGGCGTGGAAGGGCTCTACCTTCTCGAAGTGAACACCCAGCCGGGCATGACGCCGCTTTCGCTCGTCCCCGAACAGGCGCGGTCGATCGGCATGAGCTATGCCGAGCTGGTCGACGCGATGGTGAAGGAGGCGCTGGCGTGATTGTCCTTCACCCGTCATCCCGGCGAAAGCCAGGATCCCGCTTCTCCTTGTTCTTCTTTGATGCCGCAAACGGCAGCTGGACCCCGGCTTTCGCCAGGGTAACGGGGAAAACGCATGGCTAGCGCGTCCGCCAAGATCCGTCGCGGGGCGCCGGCGCGGAGCAGCCGCGCGCGCAAGCCAGCGCCCAAAAAGCCGGGCATTGTCTCCCGCATGGTCGGGGCAATCCCGATCAGCCACGAGACAGTGCAGCGCATCGTCACCTGGAGCACGCTGGGGTTGGGCTGCGCGCTCGGCATCGCGGTGCTGCAGGCGTTCGGTGTGCCGGCGATGGCGGGCACGGAAGTCGCCAACGCCTTCGGCCGCGCGGGCTTCGAAGTGAAGCGTGTCGATCTGCGCGGCGTCAGGAATATGGACCGGCTGACCGTCTATGCGATTGCGTTCGATCAGCATTCGATGGCGATGCCTCTGGTCGATCTGGAGGACGTGCGCGCGAAGCTGATGCGCTATGGCTGGGTGCAGGATGCGCGCGTCTCGCGCCGTCTGCCTGACACGCTCGTCGTCGATATCGTCGAGCGGACGCCTGCGGCCGTCTGGCAGAATCAGGGGCGGCTGCGGCTGATCGACGCGAGCGGCGTGGTGCTGGAGGATGTCACCGGCGCGCCGAACGCGGACCTGCCGCTGCTGATCGGCCCCAACGCCAACACCCATGCGGGCGAGCTGGCGGCTTTGCTCGCCAAGGCGCCGTCGCTGAAGCCGGTGATCGCCGGCGCGACCTGGATCGGCGAGCGTCGCTGGGATTTGCGCTTCCAATCCGGCGAGACCCTGGCTTTGCCGGAAGGCCAGGATGAATCCGAACGCGCGCTGGCACGTTTTGCCCGCATGGACACATCGCAACGCCTGCTCGGCCGCGGCTTTTTGAAGTTCGACATGCGCGATCCGACGCGCTTCGTGGCGCGGATCGACCGGCAGATGCATGCGATCGACGGCACCGCGGTCGCGCCCGCGCCGCAAGCTGCCCCGGCGCCGCCCGCCACCACCCAGGACACTCCCGGCCTCGAGAAAGTGAATGACAGTATATGAGCAGGCGTGACTCCCGTGCCGCCGCCGCGCGCGGCGAAAAGCTGATCACTGCGCTGGACATCGGCTCCTGGAAAGTCTCGGCGCTGATCGCCGAGCGGGGCGAGAATGGCGAGCTCAACGTGCTCGGCACCGGCCAGCGCGAGAGCCGAGGCGTGCGGCGCGGCTATGTCGCGGACATGGCCTCGACCGAGCTCGCCGTCCGGGAAGCGGTGGAGCAGGCGGAGCGCATCGCCGGCGTCAATATCGAGGATGTGTGGGTCAGCTTCTCGGCCGGCGGGCTGGTCAGCAATATCGCTTCGGTCGAGGTGCAGTTGGGCGGGCACCGGATCGAGCAGGAGGATATCGACCAATTGCTCACTGCCGGGCGTGAATCGATCGACCCGGCGGGGCGGATGGTGCTGCATGCGCAGCCCACACTCTACACGCTGGACGGTCTCAACGGCGTCACCAATCCCAAGGGGCTGCACGCCGACAAGCTGGGTGTCGACATTCATGTCGTGGCCGCCGAGCCGTCGCCGGTGCGCAATCTGGATCTGTGCGTGCGCTCGGCGCATCTGGAAGTGAAAGCGATCGTCGCTTCGCCGGTCGCGACCGGCATGACCTGCCTGTCCGACGAGGAACGGGAGCTGGGCGTCGCCCTGGTCGAACTGGGCGCGGGCGTCACCAACGTCTCGCTGTTCGCGGGCGGGCTGCTGGTCGGCCTCGCCTCAATTCCGATCGGCGCCGCCGATATCACCGACGATATCGCCTCCGCCTTCGGCACGCGCCGCGCGCAGGCGGAGCGGATGAAATGCTTCTACGGCTCGGCCACCGCGACGCCGCGCGACAATCACGACATGATCGAGGTTGCGCCGATTTCGTCGGAAGAAGGGCAGGGCGAAGCGCCGCGCATCACCCGCGCGCAGCTGATCGCCGTCATCCGCCAGCGCGTCGAGCATCTGTTCGGCGAGATCGGCAAGGCGCTGAAGGAGCTGGGCTTCACCGGCCCGATCGGGCGGCAGGTGGTGCTGACCGGCGGCGGCGCGGAGCTGAAGGGCATTGCCGACTATGCGCAGGGGCTGCTCGGCCGCTCGGTGCGGGTCGGCCGACCGCGCGGGCTGACCGGATTGCCCGACGCGCATAGCGGCCCCGCTTTCGCGACGCTGGCCGGGCTGACCCGCTACGCCGCGTCCGATCCGCTCGACCTGCGTTCCATCCAGACCGCGGGCGATCAGACGATCGTGAAAGCCAGCGGTTCGGCGCTGATTTCAAGGCTGGTGACAGCCTTCCGGACAAACCTGTGAATAAAATGTGGGCAAATTAACTTTTCATTCGATTTGGCGAATCCGTTGATTCATATGTGCCCGATGGGGGCCAGCGCTTCGCCGGCGGATTGCGACGAGGAGTCAAGCAGATGAGCATCGAATTCATCCCTCCCGAAGTGGATGAACTGAAGCCCAGGATCAGCGTGATCGGTGTCGGCGGCGCCGGCGGCAACGCGATCGCGAACATGATCGCATCCGAAGTGCAGGGCGTCGATTTCCTTGTCGCCAACACTGACGCACAGGCGCTCAATGCTTCGCCGGCCGAAAGCCGCATTCAGCTCGGCCTGAAAATCACGCAGGGCCTCGGCGCCGGTTCGCGGCCCGAGATCGGCCGCGCGGCGGCCGAGGAAACGATCGACCAGGTCGAGCGCGCGCTGGACGGCGCGCATATGTGCTTCATCGCGGCCGGCATGGGCGGCGGCACCGGCACGGGTGCGGCTCCGGTCATCGCCAAGGCGGCGCGGGAAAAGGGCATTCTGACCGTCGGTGTCGTCACCAAGCCGTTCAGCTTCGAAGGCTCGCGGCGGATGAAGTCGGCCGATGCCGGCATCGCCGAGCTGCAGAAGCATGTCGACACGCTGATCGTCATCCCGAACCAGAATCTGTTCCTGATCGCCAATCCGAATACGACCTTCAAGGAAGCGTTCCAGATGGCCGATCAGGTGCTGCAGCAGGGCGTGCGCGGCATCACCGACCTGATGGTCATGCCCGGCCTCATCAATCTCGACTTCGCCGACGTCCGCTCGGTGATGGGCGAGATGGGCAAGGCGATGATGGGTACCGGTGAGGCGGAAGGCGACAACCGCGCCATCGAGGCGGCCGAAAAGGCGATCGCCAACCCGCTGCTCGACGGCGTGTCGATGAAGGGCGCCAAAGGCGTCATCATTTCCATCACCGGCGGCGAGGATATGCGCCTGATGGAAGTCGATGAAGCCGCCAATCACATCAAGGAACTGGTCGACCCCGAAGCCAACATCATCTGGGGCTCGGCATTCAACAACGCGCTGGAAGGCAAGATCCGCGTGTCGGTCGTCGCCACCGGCATCGAGGCGGAAATCGGCGAGAAGCCGGAGCCGGCGCGCGTCTTCTCTTTCCCCGGCAAGAAAGCCGAGGCGGAGCCGCGCCCGTTCGTGATGCCGGCGGCGGTCAAGCCGGTCGAGCCGGCGCCCGTGCCTGAACCCGTCGCGGAGGTTGCGCCGGAGCCCGAGCTGGTTGTCGAACCGCCGGTCGCGGAGGAAGAGCCGCTGACGCTCGACGCACCGATCGAGGAAACCGCGTCGGACGAATTGCTGCTCGACGCGCCGGAGCCCGAGCCCGAGCCCGAGCCCTTGATCGACGAGGATCTGACCGCGAAAAAGGGCTGGTTCGGCGGCCGTTCCGAGCCCGAGCCGGCCCCCACCGCGCGCCAGGGCGGCGGCACGCTGTTCGAACGCATGTCCTCGATCGCCCGCGGCAACGCCAAGGCGCCGGCCAGCGACGATGACGGCGATCCGCTCGACATCCCGCGCTTCCTGAACCGGCAGAATAATCAATAATATGCGCGTCATCCCGGGCTTGACCCGGGATCCAGCTTTCCTTGTCGATCGGCAGGTAGCGGGATCCCGGATCAGGTCCGGGATGACGTTTGTGGTTCGTCGCCGATCCGCCACGGTCCGGCGCTCGGCCTTCACCGTTCAGATTGCCCTAAGCCCGCCCGCGGCATCTATGATCATATCGTGATCAGACCCACTTTCCGTACCGCCGCTTTCGGGCTCGGCGCGCTGCTGCTCGCCTCCGCTTCCATGGTTTCCGCGCAATATGCGGAGCGTCCGGCCGATCGCCTCTCCCGCCACCTGCGCGAGCTGGCCGCCGATCCGCAGAATGTGACGGCGCTGATCGGCGCCGGTCAGGCCTCGCTGGACGTCGGCGACGGCAATGCCGCGCTGGGTTTTTTCGCGCGTGCCGACGAAAAGGCGCCGCGCAACGGCCAGGTCAAGGCCGGGCTCGCCCGCGCGCTGTTGATGGTCGATAATCCGCGCGAGGCGCTGAAGATGTTCGATGCGGCGCGCTCGCTGGGCGTGGCGGATATCGTGCTCGCGCCTGATCGCGGCCTCGCTTATGATCTGAAGGGGGAGAATAAGCGCGCCCAGCAGGATTATGCGCTGGTTCTGGCCCAGGGGGCGAACGATGAAGTGGCGAAGCGCTATGCGCTGTCGCTCGGCATCACCGGCGAGCGCGACCGGGCGCTGAAGCTGCTCGACCCCTTGCTCTACAAGCGCGACCAGGGCGCATGGCGGGCGCGCGCTTTCGTGCTGGCGATGACCGGCGACGCGGCCGGCGCCAGCAAGATCGTCCATCAGGTGATGCCCGCCCGCATGGCGCAGACGATGGACGCCTTCCTGCCGCGTCTGGCTGCGCTCAATTCTGCGCAGAAAGCGGCCGCGGTGCATCTGGGTGAGTTGCCGAGCGACGTCCGCTTCGCATCCAACACCGCGCAGCCGCCCGTCTATGTGGCGCCGGCGCCCACGCCCACGCCCGAACCGGTCGCATCACCCGCCCGGGAGCCGGAATCGCGTGAAGGGCGCAGACGGCCGGGCGCGACGGCGATGCTCGCTTCGCCGCCCCCGCCCAAGATTCGCCGCCGTGGGGGCACGCAACAGCCGCTGCCGGTCCCGACGCCAACGCCGACACCCGAGCCGCCCGCGCCGCAGCAGCTCGCCGAGGCGGACATCGTGCAGCCGGCCTACACGCCGGTGATCGCGGCGCCGCGCCAGCCGGTCTACACGCCGCCGCCGCGCCCCGCCTACACGCCGCGCCCGACGCCGTCGCCGACCGCAACGGCCGCGCTGCCGGCGGAACAGCGGGGCGATCTCGAAGCGATCATCCGCAGCATCCGTGAGTCCGCCTCGGCGCCCAGACCGGCGCCCACGCCGGCCCGGCTTGCCCAGGCCGCAACGCCGAAACCGAAGCCGACGCCTACTCCCACCGCTTCGCCCAAGGCAAAGGGCGGGCCGGCAAAGGAGGAAGCGGACAAGCCTGATCCAAAAGCCAAGGGCGCGAAGGCCGTGGCCGAAAAGGCTGATCCGAAAGCGAAAAACGCGAAGGCAGCCGCGCTCGACAAAAAGAAGAAGCCGGCCGAACCCAAGAACCCGGCGCGTATCTGGGTGCAGGTCGCCGGTGGCGCCAATGCCAATGCCTTGCCCAAGGAATGGGCGGCGGTTTCCGCCAAACATGCCGAGCTGAAAGGCAAGGGGCCGTGGACGGCGAAGAATCGCGCGACCAACCGGTTGCTGGCAGGGCCGTTCAAAAGCGAGGAAGAAGCGCAGGCGGCGGTTGCCAGGCTGCGCAAGGCCGGCGTC